>DATGXY010000156.1:0-13756 GCA_035298525.1 Holophaga sp. | reverse complement strand
GGAGGGGTGGGCCAGGGCGGCGAGCACGTCGTCGGGACCCCCGGCCCCCAGGGCCAGGGTGGCCAGGAGGAGGGCCGCCCGCCTCATCGGGGCACCTGGTCCAGCAGGCGCAGGAGGCCGTCCAGGATGGTGAGGGGGTGGGGTGGGCAACCGGGGATGACCAGATCCACGGGGATGCCGGCCCCGGGGGCGCCGCCCAGCTGCTCGTCCAGGCCCGAGAAGGGGCCGCCGGAGATGGCGCAGGCCCCCACGGCGATGACCAGCTTGGGATCGGGGGTGGCCTCCAGGGTCTTGCGCAGGCCCAGTTCCATGCTGCGGGTGACGGGGCCGCAGATGAGCACCGCGTCCGCGTGGCGGGGGCTGGCCACGACCTGGATGCCGAAGCGGCCCAGGTCCCAGCCCACGGTGCCCAGCACGTTCACGTCCACCTCGCAGCCGTTGCAGCCGCCGGCGCTCACCACCCGAAGCTTGAGGCTGCGCCCGAAGAGGGCGAGGGCCCTGGCCTCCAGGGCCTCGGCGAGGCGGTACGATTCCCCGGGCACCACCGCCAGATCCTCCACGCTCCGCGCGGCCATGCGGAACTCCGGGCCGAAGACCAGGGCCCGGTCCCGGGGGCAGGCGTCGGTGCATTCGGTGCAGAAGAGGCAGCGGCCCAGGTCCACCCGCAGACCCTCCCCCACCGTGATGGCGCCGGTGGGGCAGGCCTTTTCGCAGGCGTCGCAGCCCGTGGGGCATTCCTCGGGGCGGAGGACGGGGCGGCCCCGGAACCGGTCCGGCAGGGGCGGAACCTCCCCGGGGAAGCGGTTGGTGCGGTGCCCCTGCCGGAGCCGGGAGGCCAGGATCTTGAGCATCAGAGGTCGAATCCGCAGTAGGAGAGGTTGAAGCTCTTGTTGCACAGGGGGAAGTCGGAGATGCCCTCGCCCCGCAAGGCCAGGGAGAGGCCCGGCCAGTTGCGGAAGGAGGGGTCCACCAGCTTGTAGAAGCCCAGCTTGCCGGACCAGTCCGTGGCCGCCAGGTGCGCGACGGCGCCCCGCCAGCCCTCGGTGAGGCCCACGGCCAGGTACTCCGGGGGCAGGGCCTTGGGCGTCGGGGCTTCCACGGGGCCCGCCGGCAGGCCCTCCAGGGCGTCCAGGGCCCAGTGGAGGAAGGCGCAGCTCGCCTGGATCTCCTGCCAGCGCACCCGGGCCCGGGCCGCCACGTCGCCCAGCTCGTCCAGAGCGGGGCGCATTTCCGCGTCCCGGTAGGGTCCGTAGGGGTGGTCCCGGCGCACGTCCCCGGGGAGGCCGCAGGCCCTCGCCGCGGGGCCCACCAGGCCCAGGTTGGCGGCATGGGCCCGGTGCACGCGGCCCGTGCCCTCGAGGCGGGCCAGGACGGAGGCGTCGGCGAACAGGAGCTCCACCGCGTCCCGGGTGCCGGCCTCGGTCTCCTGCAGGCGCTTGCGCAGGTCCCGGGCGCGGGCGGGCTCCACGTCGAAGCGCACGCCCCCGGGCTTGAGCAGGTCCCGGCCCAGGCGGCTGCCGCAGAGGACGGCGGTCATGTTCAGCCAGTCCCCCCGCAGGCGCCCGCAGAAGCTCATGGTGGGCAGGAAGCCCACGTCGCCGGCGATGGCGCCCAGGTCCCCGGTATGGTTGGCCAGGCGCTCCAGTTCCAGGGCGATGCCCCGCACCAGGTTGGCCCGCACGGGGACCTGCACGCCGCCCAGGCCCTCCAGGACCAGGCAGTGGGCCCAGGCGTGGGCGATGGTGCTATCCCCGGCCGCCGTTTCCATGCGCTTGAAGGTGAGGGGGTGGGGGTTCCCGGTGAGGGCCCGCTCGATGCCCCGGTGCTGGTAGCCCAGGCTGATATCCAGGCTGAACACGGTCTCGCCGTGGCACTGGAAGCGGAAGTGGCCGGGCTCGATGACGCCGGCGTGGACGGGGCCCACGCCCACCTCGTGCACCTGGCGGCCCTCGACGCGGTGGAAGTCCACCACGGCAGGCTCGATGGGATCGGGACGGGACCAGGGATCCGGGGCCGGGGCCCAGGGGTGGTGGTGGCGCACGGGCCTGAACCAGGGGTGGGCATTGGCCCTGAGGCCCCGCTGCTCGCAGATCTCCCGTTCGAAGAGGTGGGCCTCGGGCACCTGGGGGGTGATGGAGGGGAATTCCCGGCCGGGGAAGGTGGTGCGCAGGGCCTGGAGGGCGGCGCTCCCCGGGGGGGCCAGGAGGGCGTAGCCGGCCATGTCCCGGCCCGCGGCCAGGCACAGGAGCTTCGCCCCGTCGGAGCAGGCCTGGACGATGGCCTCCTGGAAGGCGGGGAAGGGCAGGCGGGGGATGGAGGCCAGGGGGAGGGCCCCCCCGTTGGGGAGGAAGGCGCCGCTCATGCCGCACCTCCTGTGCGGCCCCGCTCCGCGGCCGCGCTTCGCGCGGTGGTGCTCCGCTCCTGCTTCGCGCTCATGACAGGCCCTCCGCGATGGCCGCGGCCCGGGTGAGGAGCCCCAGGAGGGGGCCGGGCACCCAGAGGCCCAGCATAAGGGCCAGGAGCAGGGCCCCGGCCATGGGGGCCGTGAGGCCGAAGGTGTCCCGGTACTGGGTGCGCACGGCGGGGTCCGGGTCCCCCTGGAGCACGGGCAGGATCACGGAACCCATGGCCGTGAAGATGAGGGCCAGGAGGGCCAGGAAGAGGCCCCCCGCGAGGGGGTGGCCGCCCCGGAGGGCCGCGGAACCGATGCCGAAGATGCTGGTGAAGGGGGCGAAGGGCGGGGAGCCCGCCACGGCCAGGAAGCCCAGGAGGAAGAACCAGCCCGAGACCGGCAGGCGCCGGATGGCGCCGGACATCTCCGAGAGGCTGCGGCTGGAGAAGGAGCGCACGATGTTGCCCGAGCCCAGGAAGAGCACGCTCTTGACCAGGGCGTTGGCGGCCACGTGGAAGAGGGCGAAGAATACGGCCCTGCCCCCGATGCCCACGCCGAAGACCAGGATGCCCATGTGCTCCACGCTGGAGTACGCCAGGAGCCGGCGCAGGTCCCCCTGGCGGATCATGAAGGCGCAGGCCCAGGCCATGGAGAGGAGGCCCGCGGCCACCAGCAGGTGCCGGGCGAACTCGCCCTGGCCCGCGGCGGCCACGATGGCGTACATGCGGAGGAGGGCCAGGAAGGCCATGGTGGTGCCGCCCCCGGCCAGGAGGGTGCCCACGATGCCGGGGGTCTCGCCGTAGGCGTCGGGCTTCCACGTGTGCAGGGGCGCCAGGCCCATCTTGGTGCCGTAGCCGGCCAGCACGAGGGCGAAGCCCGCCTTGAGCCAGGGCGCGGGCATCTGCCGGGCGTTCTCCACCAGGCGGTCCATCCAGATGGGCTCGCCCATGCCCCCCAGCTGGGCGGCGTAGGCCATGAAGAAGGTGCCCAGCAGGGCCAGGGCCATGCCCACGCTGCAGATGAGGAGGTACTTCCAGGTGGCCTCCAGGCTGCGGCGGTTCTTGTTGTAGTAGAGGAGGGGCGTGGTGGCCAGGGCCATGGATTCCATGCCCACCCAGAGGACGCCGGGGTGGCGCGCCGTGGCCACCAGGGAGGCCATGGAGAGGAAGCCCAGCATGGCCGCCCCGAAGACCCCGAAGTCCCGCTCCTTGCGCAGCTCCAGGTAGGCGGGGGCGTAGCAGGCGCAGATGGTGAAGACGGTGCTCACCACCAGCAGCATCCAGGCCCCCAGGGAGTCCAGGCGGAACCAGGCCCCGGGCTTCAGCCGGTGGGCGCCGGCGACGGCCCACAGCACGAGGCCCAGGTGGACGAATGCGGCCACGGGGAGCACGCGGGCCCGGTGCATGCCGGGGCGCATGCCCCAGACCAGGGCGGCGGCGGCCAGCGGCATGCAGATGAGGAGGGCGATCACGGCTCAGTCCTTGAGGTGGGCCAGGCGGTGCGTGTCCTGGCTGTCGAAGGCCGAGGTGATGTGGTTGATCACCAGGCCCATGACGAAGATGCCCACCACCAGGTCCAGGAGCACCCCGCTCTCCACGAGCAGGGGCATCTCCTTCACGAGGAGGAGGCTGAAGAGGTACACGCCGTTCTCCAGCACCAGGTAGCCCACCACCTGGAGCAGGGCCCGCTTGCGGGTGGTGAGGAGGAGGAAGCCGGTGAACAGCGCCATGATGGAGGCGGGCACGAAGAGGGTGCCCAGGTTCCCGGCCTGGAGGGGCAGGCGCCGCGCCAGCAGGAAGGCCAGGCTGGTGCCGGCCGCGGCCATGACGAGGGTGGTGGTATAAGAGACGTAGGGCTCCGGCTCCCGCTCCTGGCGCATGCGCTCCTGGGCCCGGCCCAGCATGACGGGGATGAGCACGCCCTTGATGCCCGCGGTGCCCGCGGCCATGAGGAGGGCCAGGAAGGTCCAGTGGGGGTGCATGAGGAGCAGCACCAGGGCCAGGAGGAGGCCCTGGACCGCCGCCAGCCGGATGCATTTGTCGACGCGGTTGCTGGCCACCAGCATGAAGTTGATGAGCATGATCGCGGCGAGCAGGAGGTTCGGGGTCATGGGATCAGGCCTGGAGGAGGAGCAGGAGGAAGCCGAAGACCCCGGAGACCAGGGCGGCGATGAGGGCCTGGGAGACGCGCGTCAGCTTGAGGCGGGCCATGGTGCTCTCGGCGACGCCCACGGCCGCGGCCAGCAGGACCATGCCCCCCAGGAAGGCGGGCCAGTCGATCCACCAGGTGCCCCGCAGGGGCAGGCAGAGCCTCACCACCAGGGCCCCCAGCACCCAGAGCTTGAGGCTGGCCCCGTAGAGGACGAGGGCCAGGGGCGGGCCCGAGTGGTCCAGGACCATCACCTCGTGGATCATGGTCAGTTCCAGGTGGGTGTTGGGGTCGTCGAAGGGGATGCGGCAGTTCTCCACCAGGAAGACGATGGCCCAGGCCGCGAGCACGAGGGCCAGGGGGCCCCCCGCCGAGCGCCAGCCCTGGCCCGCGGCCGTGAGCATGGGGCCCAGGGAGGCCGATCCGCTGAAGCGGCTGAGGGCCGCCAGGCCCATGAAGAGGGCGGCTTCCGCCAGCACGGCGAAGGTGGCCTCCCGGGCGGCGCCCATGCCCTCGAAAGCGGAGCCCGTGTCCAGGGCCGCCAGGATGGTGAGGAAGCGGGCGGCCCCGAAGAGGTAGGCGAAGGCGATGGCGTCCCCCGTGAAGCCCAGGGGGGCGCCCGCCCCGCCCAGGGGCAGGAGGAGGACGGCGGCCACGGGGGCGGCCACGGAGGCCACGGGGCCCGCCAGGAAGGCCTTCGTGGTGGTGGCGCTGAATACGGGGGTCTTGCGCAGGAGCTTGGCGAGATCGAAGTAAAGCTGCCAAACGGGGGGCCCCACCCGGCCCGCGAACAGGGCCTTCACCTTGTTCACGAGCCCGGGCAGGAGGGGGGCCAGGGCCAGGGTCAGGCCCAGGTGGGCGAGGATCAGGGCCGCGCGGTTCATGCCAGCGTCCAGGCCAGGAGGGCCGCGAGGGTGAGGACCACGTAGAGGAGGTAGATGGGCAGGTGCCCCGCCTGCAGGAAGCGGAGGCGGGAGAGGGCCCAGCCCAGGAACTGGGCCCCCGGCTTCAGGCCCCGGTCCAGGAGGGTGTCCGGGGTCTGCACCTGGAAGCGGGCGTTGCGGGGGAAGAGGCCCTGGACCCGGGGCAGCCGCTCAATGGGGACGAGCAGCCAGCGGAAGGCTTCCGTGAGCATCTGGGAGAAGGAGGAGGCCGTGTACTGAATGCGGGCCGTGGGCCGGGCGTACCCGCAATCCCAAGTAACGGCCCGGCGGCCGGGGTTCCGGGTGGCGATGGCCCAGGCGGCCCAGGCCACGGGGAGGGCGGCGGCGGTCACCAGGGAAAGGTGGCCCAGGGGGGCCAGGCTCCGGAGGGGCGGCAGGCCGGGGGCCAGGGTGGCCACGGCCCGCTGGAGGGCGGGGGCAAGCAGGAGGGGGGCCAGGCCCAGGAGGATGCAGAGGCCCAGCAGGAGGGCCATGGGCCGGACCATGGAGGGGGGCGGCTCATGGGCCTGGAGGGGGAGGTCCGAGCGGGGCGAGCCCAGGAAGACGATGCCGCAGGCCCGGGTGAAGGCCGCCAGGGCCAGGGCCCCCATGAGGGCCAGGGCCGCCAGCACGATTCCGGCCCCGGTCCAGCCTCCCGCCTGCACGCCCTTGAAGGCGCCCAGGTACAGGATCCATTCCCCGGCGAAGGCGTTGAGGGGGGGCAGGCCGCAGAGGCCGAAGGCCCCGGCGGTGAAGAGCAGGGCCGTGCGCGGCATGGCGTGGGCCAGGCCCCCCAGGCGCTCCATGTCCCGGGTGCCCGTGGCGTGGAGCACGGCCCCGGCGCCCATGAAGAGGAGGGGCTTGAGCAGGGCGTGGCTGAGCAGGTGGAAGAGGGCCCCGGCCCCGCCCAGCACCACGAGGGCGGGGAGGCCCAGGCTCTTGCCCGCCAGGGCCAGGCCCAGGCCCAGGGCAACGATGGATACGTTCTCGATGCTGGAGTAGGCCAGCATGCGCTTGAGGTCCTTCTGGGCCAGGGCGAAGGCCAGAGCCATCACCCCGGAGACGGCGCCCACGCCCGTGAGGAGGCCCCCCCACCACAGGGGGGGATCCGGGAACCAGGCCAGGAGCCGGAACATGCCCAGGAGGCCCATCTTCAGGAGGAGGCCCGACAGGGCGGCGGACACGTGGCTGGGGGCGGCGGCGTGGGCGCCGGGCAGCCACACGTGGAGGGGCCCGATGCCCGCCTTGAGGGCGAAGCCGGCCAGGAGGAGGAGGAAGGCCCAGGTGCCCGCGGGGGTGGCCGCGAAGCCCGCGGGCAGGGGACCCAGGGCGTACCCGCCCGCGCCCGCGGCCAGGAGGCTGAAGCCGGCGAAGAGAAGCAGCACGCCCGTGTGGGAGGCCACCAGGTAGATCCAGCCCGCTTCCCGCACGGCCGCGTCCTGGTCCTGGGCGGACACCATGAGGAAGCCCATGAGGGCCATGGTCTCCCAGGCGAAGAGGAAGAGGATGGCATTGGCGGCGGCGGTGAGCAGGACGAGGGCGCCCATGGCCAGGCCGAAGCAGAGCCGCAGGCGCGGGGCGGTGGCCGCATGGGCCGGGCCGTCCCAGTACCCCTCGGCGTAGAGGGAAAGGCAGGCCGCCACCAGCACCACGGGGGCCAGGATGAAGGAACCCACCGGGTCCCCGGCCAGGGCCAGGCGGGCTCCGGGCAGGCCCCAGGGCAGGTCCAGGCGCCAGGTCAGGCCCCCGTAGAGCACGGCCCCGGCCACCCCCAGGCCGCAGAGGGCCGCCCCCGCCAGCATCCAGGAGGCGATGCGCCCCCCGGAACGGGCGCCCAGGATGCCCGGCACCCCGGATAGGGAGGCCAGGAGAAGGGCGCAGATGTACAGGGCGGGCAGGAGCATGGGGGTGCCGGTAGGCTGGCCCCGGGCCTGGCTTCACGGTCGGCGTTCCATCCGGGGGCGTGGGATCAGTCTAGCATCCCGGAACGCAGGGAACCGCCGTGGGTGGCGCCGGGGCCCCGTTGCGTCCAGAATGAGGCATGCAGTCCAGCGGTCATCGCACCCCGGCCCGGAGACGGCCATGAGCCCCCATCGCGCGCCCCGCCGCATCCAGCGGCCGCGGCGCTACCTGCGCGTGGCCCGCAAGCGCACGCTCCACTTCCTCCAGGGCCACCTGGATCCCCGGGAAATGCCCGAGCAGCTGGGCCGGGCCCTGGGCAAGACCCTGGACCTGCTGCCCCTGGATTCGGCCCTCCTCACCAAGCAGGGCACGGATCGCAGCGTGGCCCTGAACCGGCAGCTGGCCTGGTCCATGGCCTTCATCGCCGGGGCCGTGAACGCGGGCGGCTTCCTGGCCGTGAAGACGTACACCTCCCACATGTCGGGGGTGGTGTCCAAGTTCGCCGACGAGCTGGCCCTGGGCCGCATGCGCCTGGCCTGGGGGGCCGCCGAGATCCTCTTCTGCTTCCTGGCCGGGGCCTTCACCGCGGGCACCCTCATCAACTTCGGCAAGCGCATGAAGCTGCGCAGCCCCTACGCCCTGAACCTGGTGCTGGAGGCGGTGCTCATGCTGGTCTTCGGCCTCATGGGGGCCACCCTGCAGCGGCACCGGGAATTCTTCCTGCCCGCCACCGTGGTGCTCCTGAGCTTCATGATGGGCATGCACAATTCCGTGGTGACCTCCATCAGCAACGCGGAAGTGCGCACCACCCACATGACGGGCAACCTCACCGACTTCGGCATCGAGCTGAGCCGGCTCGTGTACCCCAACGTCTTCCACCGCCGGGGGGTGGATCCCATCAAGGCCAACCGGGACCGCCTCAAGCTGCACGGGCTCCTGCTGGTGAGCTTCTTCGGGGGCGGGGTGGCCGGGGCCGTGGGCTTCAAGCACGTGGGCTACAAGATCACCGTGTTCCTGGCGGTCTTCCTCCTGGCCCTGGCCATCCGGCCCCTGGTGCGGGATCTGCGGGTGCGCCTGCGCATGATGGGCGGGTTCCCCGACTATGCCAACGCCCGGGCCCTGGCGAGGGACCTGGTGGTGCGGCGGAGGCCGGGGGCCTGAGTCCAGCCCAGGTCGCGGGGCTCGCCTACCACTGGTAGGCGAGGCCCGCGAGCAGGATATCCGTATCCCGGTGGTTCCGGGTGACGGTGCGGTTCCACTGGAGCCGGGCCCCCCAGTGGCCCCCCAGGTCCCGCCCCAGGAGCAGGGCGTAGCGGATGCTGGTCCTGATATTGACCCGCTGGTCCGCCGCGTGCTCCATGGGGTAGGACCGGTTCACGTAGGGGCCCGCCCCCATGCCCAGGAGCCACGCGCCCCCGACGGAGCGGTTGGTCACCCACAGGAGGGCGGAAAGGCCGTCCCGCTTGGCCTCCTCCAGGTCCCCCTCGTCCGTGTAGGCCACGGAAAAGGCCAAGTGGCGGCCCAACTGGCGCCGGTACTCCAGGGCGAAGGGCTCCAGGAAGCCCGTCGTCTCGCTGGACAGGCTATTGAGGATGGTCCGTCCGAACAGGAAGGAAAGCTCCTGCCGGGGCGCCTCGGAGACGGGCTGGGGCTCCGGCTGGAACTCCCGCTTGCCGAAGCGCCCGGTGAGGCCCAGCATCACGGATTGGGTCTGGCGGTTCTCGGGTCCCAGGATCCGGGTGGCCTGGGCGAAGACCCCCCACCGGCCCACGGCGATGGGGTACACCGCCCGCAGGCCCAGGATGGGCTTCAGGGCGTGGTCGTTGCGGTAGGGCTCCCCTTCCCCGGGGGAGGTGGTGTCGAAGCTCCGGTACACCCCCAGGCCCACCCCCAGCCGGAGGTTGTTGGTGGGGATGCGGTGGAAGCGCCAGGCCTGGAGGTACGGGCCGTCCCGGTGGTGGTTGTCCAGGTGGCCTTCGTTGAGCCAGCCCAGGCCCAGGGCCCACCGGGGCTCCAGGTAGTGGAAGTACTGGACGGACCAGGCGTAGGTGGGCCTGGCGTGGCCGAGGCCGTGGAGCCGTCCCACCCCGAAGGAGGCCTCCTGGGCGGCCAGGGAAGCCGCCAGGGCGAAGGAAAGGACCAGGCGGGTGCGGACGGCGAAACGCCGCCTCCCGGCCCGGCTTGGGAAGGTGGGCAAACGTCGCCTCCTGATTCAGGGACCCTTGCGGAGACCCTGGAAGGGACCGCGGCCGGCACAGCCTTCCATCTTGAGGTATTCGGGCGGCCAGAGGAAGGGCCGCCCCCCGGCGCTACCCCAGCGCCTTCTCCGCCACGGCCAGCTCCGCGTTGAGGATGGAACCCCCGGCGGCGCCGCGCTCCGTGTTGTGGCCCAGCAGGGCGAACTTGAGGCCCAGCACGGGGCAGGGGCGCACCCGGCCCACGTGCACGCTCATGCCGCCGTCCAGCTCCACATCCCGGCGCACCTGGGGGCGGTTCTCGGCGGTGTGCACGCGCACGGGCGCCTCCGGGGCGCTGGGCAGGCCCAGGGCCTGGGGCTTCGGCCTCCAGGCGGCGAGGACCTCCCGAACCTGGTCGGCGGTGGGGTTCCCCTTCAGGCGCACGCTCACGGCCTCGGTGTGGCCTTCCAGCACGGGCACGCGGTAGCAGAGGGCGGTGACGGCCATGGGATCGGAGACGGCGAGGCCGTCCACCACCTTGCCCAGGAGCCGGCCCGTCTCCACCTCCACCTTCTCCTCCTCGCCGCGGATGTGGGGCAGCACGTTGCCCAGGATGTCCAGGCTGGGCACGCCGGGGTAGCCGGCGCCGCTCACGGCCTGCATGGAGGTCATCATCACCGTCTCCACCCCGAAGGCCTCGTGGAGGGGGGCCAGGGCCATCACCAGCACCGTGGTGGTGCAGTTGGGGTTGGTGAGGATGGAGCCCTTCCAGCCCCGGCGCGCGCGCTGGGTGGGAAGGAGGGCCAGGTGGCCGGGGTTCACCTCGGGCACCAGCAGGGGCACGTCGGCCTCCATGCGGTAGGTGGCGGCGTTGCTGAAAACGTGGGCGCCCCAGGCGGCGAAGGCGGGCTCGATGTCCCGGGCGGGGCCGCTGTCCAGGGCGCTGAAGGCGATGGCGCACTGGGCCTTCTCCGGCTCGGAGGGGAGGAGCTCCCGGTCGCCGAGCCCGCCGTAGGGTTCGCCGTCCAGGCGCCATTCGCAGGCGTCCCGGTACTTCTTGCCCGCGCTGCGGTCGCTGGCGGTGAGGGCCTTGATCTCGAACATGGGATGGGCCGCGAGGCGGCGCACGAAGCGCTGGCCCACCACGCCGGTGGCGCCGAGGACGGCTACGGGGATCCTGGTCATGGGTGCTCCTGGAGGAAGTGCAGGGCGAGGCGCAGGTTCAGTTCGGCGCCGGCCCTCAGGTCGGAAAGGGTCAGGTGTTCGTCGGCGGTGTGGGCCCACCGGATGGAGCCGGGCCCCGCCAGGGCCACGGCGCCGGAGGGGGCCAGGGCCCGCAGCACGGGGGCGTCGGAGCCGAAGGGCACGGCGGCGGCCTCGAAGCCGGGGAGTTCGGGGAAGAGGCTGGGGGCCTCGTCCACCTGCACCTCGGCCTCGGAGCCCGCGGGCCCGGCCCCGGCGGCGGCGGCGGCGAAGCTCGAGCCAGGCACGGTGCGGATATTGAGCAGGGCCTCGGCCCGGTCGGGGACGATGTTCACGGCGCTGCCCCCCCGGATCACGCCCAGGTTCCACACCTCGGGCCCCAGCTGGGGGTGGCTGCCGGGGCTCAGCGCCCGGATGCGGCCGATCCAGTCCACCAGGTCCAGCACGGCGCTGTGGCCCCGTTCGGGGCTGCCGCCGTGGGCGGCCCTGCCGTGGCAGCACAGGCGCAGGTTGCGCACCCCCCGCTGGCCCGTGGCCACCTTCAGCTCGGTGGGCTCGCCGTTGATCACCGCCAGGCAGGCGGGGAAACGGGTCCCCCAATCCGCCAGGGCCCGCTGGGCCCCGATGCTGTCCGTCTCCTCTCCGGCGACGCCCATCCAGGCGACGCCCCGGTCCCTGAGCCGGGCGGCGGCCAGGAGCTGGGCCACGATCTGGCCCTTGGCGTCGCAGGTGCCCCGCCCGTGCAGGGCGTCCCCCTTGCGCACGGGGGGGATGAAGGGGGGCACCGTGTCCAGGTGGGTGGTGAAGAGGATGCGGGGTTCCCCCCAGGTGGCCAGCACGTTGCAGCGGCCGGGTTCGAAGGCGCGCACCTCCACCTCGGCCCCCAGGGCTTCCAGCACGGGGAGGAGGGCGGGGAGGATCGCCGCCTCCCGGCCCGTGGTGGTATCCAGGGCGCAGAGGGCTTCGAGGAGATTCTCGGGGTGGGCCAGGGGGTCGGTGCGGCGGGCGGCCATCCTCAAGCCTCCCACACTTCCCGGGGGACCGGGTGGGAGAGGAAGGGGGCCATGGCCTCGGTGAAACCGTAGGCGCCCGCCATGCCCAGGGCGATGAGATCCCCCGGGGCCAGTTCGGGCAGGAGCACGTCCCCCAGACGATCCAGGCTCGTGCAAAGGGGCCCGGCCAGGGTGGCGGGCCGCATCTGCCCCGCCTTGCCCACGGCCCGGGCGGGGAAGGGCTGGCCCGTGAGGAGGGGCCGCAGGAGGTGGTTCACCCCCCCTTCCAGGATGGCGAAGCGCACCCCGCGGCTTTCCTTCACCCGGGTCACCCGGGCCAGGTAGATCCCGCAGGGGCCCGCCAGGTAGCGGCCCGGCTCCAGCACGAGGCGCCCCGTGAACCAGGGGTTGGCGGCCAGCAGGGTCTCCAGGCCCCGGCCCAGGGCCTCCGCGTCCAGCTCCGCCTCCCCGGGGGCGTAGGGCACGCCCAGGCCCCCGCCCAGGTCGATCTGTTCCAGGGGGGTGCCCAGCGCCTCCTGGAG
The DNA here is from genome assembly GCA_035298525.1 of Holophaga sp. GTDB lineage: Bacteria > Acidobacteriota > Holophagae > Holophagales > Holophagaceae > Mesoterricola. Next base: position 1,477 of record DATGXY010000156.1, on the reverse strand, counting down.
GGCCCGGCCCATGGCCAGCACCCGCGCGTGGGTGGCCAGGAGGCGGGAGGCGTCCCGCTCGTTGCTGGCCGCGAAGACGTGCAGGCCCCGGATGGCCACGTGGCGGAGCCCCTTGGCCCTTTCCAGCAGGGCCGGCAGGTCCTCCTCGTCCACCCCGAAGGCCGAAGGGCCCGTGCCGCCGATGATGGGGCTGGCCTCCTCCACCCCCGCCGCCGGATGGACCCGCAGGTTCACGGCCACGGGGCCGGAGGCGAAGCGGTCCAGGCGCTCCAGGTCCTCCCAGCCCTCCGCCTGCACCCGGGCGCCCAGCTCTTGCGCCAGACGCAGCTCCGCGTCGCGCTTGCCGGGGCCGGCGTAGAAGAGGCGGCGAGGGGCCAGGTTCCGCACCCGCTCCAGCTCCCCGGCCGAGGCGCAGTCGAAGGCCGCGCCCAGCGCCGCGAAGCGGGCCAGGAGCTCCGGGTGGGGGTTGGCCTTCACCGCGTAGGCGAGGATGGCGCGGGAGGGGAGGGCGGCCCGCAGTCGGCGGTACTGGGCCTCGGCCACGCCCAGGCTGTAGGCGAAGAGGGGCGTGCCCCCTTCCGCCAGGCGCCGGCAGGCCGCGTCGTCCAGGGCGAAGAGCTTCATGCGTTCCTCCAGAAGGGGGCGAGCCGGGCCACGCCTTCGCGGATGGCTCCCGGGTCCCCGGCGTAGCTGATGCGCACGTGGCGCCGGCCCCCGGCCCCGAAGGCGGAGCCGGGCACCACCACGACCCGCCCTTCGTCCCGCAGGCGCAGGCAGAAGGCCATGTCCTCCTCCCCCCGGGGCAGGGGCTCCCAGTGGTAGAAACCGCCCGCGCCGGGCGCGGGGGCCCGGCCGAAGCCCGCCTCCCAGGCGCCGGCGAAGGCCTCCCATCGGGCCCGCAGGTGGGCCCTGGCCTCGCCCAGCACGGCCTCGGAGGCCCGGAGCAGGGCCAGGGCGGCCAGCTGGGAGGTGCGCGCCGGGGCCGTCACCATGTAGGCGTGCACGAGGCGGGCCGGGGCCAGCCACCGCGGGTCCCCCAGGGCCCACCCCACCCGCAGGCCCGGGGCGCCCCAGGCCTTGCTCACGGAGCCCAGCACCACCCCTTCGCCGGTCACGTCCCGCAGTCCGGGGGCTCGCCGTTCCAGATGGAGTTCCCGGTACACCTCGTCGGATACGAGGAGGACGCCGCGCCGGGCGCAGGCCTCGGCCACCGCTTCCAGGGCCTCCCGGGCGGCGCCGGCCCCCGTGGGGTTGCCGGGGTGGTTGACCAGGGCCAGCTTCGCCCGGGGGGAGCGGTCCAGGGCCTCCCCGAAGGCCGCCGGATCCAGGGCGAAGTCCGGCCCCAGGGCGTAGGGCACGGGGACCGCCTCGGCCATGCGGGCCAGGGCGGGGTAGGCCAGGAAGCCCGGATCGGGCACCAGCACGGCGTCCCCGGGCCCGGCGTAGGCCTGGATCAGGGCGAACAGCGCGCCCTGGC
>DATGXY010000155.1:0-24768 GCA_035298525.1 Holophaga sp. | reverse complement strand
GGGATACCGCCGCCCGGGATCCGGGGCCAGGGCCGTGTCCAGGATCAGGTTCAGGTCGCCGGGCAGGCCGGGACGCTGGGTGCCGGCGCCCTTGGCGCCCAGCAGGCCGGGGGGGTGTCCCATGAGGCAGAAATGGAGGGTGCCCCCCAGGGCATACACGTCCGTGGCCGGGCAGATGCGGTCCCGGTCCCCCTCCAGCTGCTCGGGGGCCATGTAGGCGGGGGTGCCCAGGACCGTGTGGCCCAGGGAGAGGGCCGGCTCGTCCAGGGACAGGGCCAGGCCGAAATCGCAGATGTAGGGGGTCCAGCGGCCGTCCCCGTCCCGCTCCAGGAGGATATTGGAGGGCTTGAGATCCCGGTGGATGAGGTGGACCCGGTGGGCCGCGTGCACGGCCTCCGCCACCTGGGCGAGGATGGCCACGGCCTCATTGATGCTCAGTTGCCTGGAAGCCTGTTCCAGGCTGGGTCCCTTGACCAGCTGCATGGCGATGCGCAAGGCCCGGTCCCCGGTTTCGATGTCATAGATCCTGCATATATTGGGGTGGACCACCCGGGCCTGGATCTGGGCCTCGTGCATGAAGCGGATCATGGCCGGCGCGTCCAGGTCCCGCATGGACTTCAGGGCCACCGCGCGGCAGAGCACCACGTCCCAGGCCTCCACCACCTCGCCCATGCCCCCCTTGCCCAGGAGGGGGCCGAGGACGTACCGCCCCTCCCGGGGCAGATCAGGACGGAGCCACTTGGGTTGGAGCTGGGGGTGGGGCATGCGTGGATCGATGGACCGTGTTTGCCCCAAATATAGGGTCAATTCCAGAAATCACTTATTAAAATCTCGGCACAAAAAAACCGGACGGCCGAAATGGCCGTCCGGTTTTCGGGGGGGTGGACTCAGTGCTCGGTCTCGTCCGGGTCCCCGTGGGTGGGCAGGCCCTCGATGGGATCCAGGGGGTGCTCCTCCATGTGGTGGTGCGGGGTGATCTTGCCGTCGAGGAAGGCCCAGTTGATGGGGTAGACCTCGGGGTCGAAGATCACGAAGTAGAAGTGCCAGACGATGATGGCCAGGGTGGCCAGCACGGCCTCGTAGTAGTGGACCGTGATGGAGACGTCGATGATCCAGCGGGGCATCCAGCGGGTGAAGTACATCTTGAACCAGATGAGGGCGCCGGTGGTCCCCATGAGGAAGGTGCCCCACACCACGGCCCAGTACTCCATCTTCTCCGCGTAGCCGAAGCGCTTGAACTGGGGCTTGGGCGCGCCGAGGACCAGGTGCTTGATCTGCTGGATGACGTCGGTGATGTCCTTGGGCTCGGGCAGCATGTCCATGAAGAACTTGCGGCCGGCCTTGGTGAACATGAAGCCCACGTGGCCGATGGCGCCGGCGATCATGACGCAGGCGGCGATGCGGTGGCCGATGCGGCGCACGGCCTCGCTGGAGCCCATGCACCAGCCCAGCCAGCTGTTGGGGTACTTGAGGGCGAAGCCGCTGATCACCAGGAAGATGAAGCTGGAGGCCAGCATCAGGTGCTGGATGCGGGCGTTGAGGTCCATGCGGACCACGGTGCGGTTGGGGTCGCGCAGGGCGGCCAGGGCCTTCCGGCGCAGCAGCAGGAAGTTGTGGAGGGCCATGCCGCCGATGGTGATGACGATGAGGGAGATGTAGATGGAGCGCACCCAGTGGTCCACCTTGCTGCCCAGGTCGCTCACGTCCTTCTTGTCCTGGTGGATCTTGCCCAGGCTGAACTTCTCGTTGGCGTTGGGGTGGCACTTGCCGCAGGTGGCGACGAGGTGGGCCTTGTTGATGGAGGAACGCTCGTCGGAGGCCGGCAGCACCAGGTGGTAGCCGTGGCAGGAGGCGCAGTTGGCGGCGTTGGGGGACCCCATCTTCGCGGCCATGCCGTGGTAGCTCTCGAAGAAGGTGGTGACCCGGTCATCGGGCAGGTCGAACTTGGCGTTCATGCGGGACGAGCCGTGGCAGCGGCTGCAGACCTCGCGGGAGACCTTGATGGGGCTGGCGGACTTCAGGCTCTCCAGGGCGTGGTCGGAGTGGCAGTCCGTGCAGACCGGGGCTTCCAGGACGCCCTTGGCCGTGGCCTGGCCGTGCACCGAGGCGTCGATGTCCTTCACCACCTCGGGGTGGCACATGCCGCAGGTGACGTGCAGGTTCTCGCGGCGCACTGGCGCGGCGGGATCGGTCACCTTCACGATGTCGTGGGTGCCGTGGCACTCGGCGCAGCCGGCGGCGCCGGTGTTGCCGGCCTTCCGGGCCTTGCCGTGGGCGCTGCGCTCGAAGGTCCTGGAGGGCTTCTCGTGGCAGGAGGCGCAGTCCACGGGGGCGGCCTTCTTGCCGGGGTGGGCGGAGACGTCGATGTCCCCGTGGCAGCTGGCGCAGCCGTTGCCGCCGTGGATGGAGGCCGCGAACTTGGCCTTGTCCACGAAGGGGGCCTGGGGCCCCTTGGCATGGGCGGCCGGCTTCCGGCCGTGGCAGGAGAAGCAGGCGTCGTCAGGACCGGCCGGCTGGGCCCCGAAGGCCAGGCTGGCGGCCAGGGCCAGGAAGAGTGAACGTACGATTCCCAGGTTCATCAAAGGACCTTTCCATCCGAAATGCTCGAAGGGCCAGTTTATTGTCTTTTGGCTGTTGCGGAAATCACTTCTGGGGAAAGATTCGGGCCCGGTCGGCTGATAATGAGACGTTGTCTTGATGGGAGGCCGAAATGCCCGCCAGCCTGGATCCCCAGGGCCGCCTTGATCTGGGGGCCTACTTCGCCCGGATCGGATTCCCCGGTCCCGGGACCCCGGACGTGGGGACCCTGGAGGCCCTCTGCCTGCGCCACGCCGGGGCCATCCCCTTCGAGAACCTGGACCCCCTGGCGGGCCGGGCCGTGGACCTGGAACTGGGGGCCCTGGAGGCCAAACTGGTGAAGGGAGGGCGGGGCGGTTATTGCTTCGAGCACAACCTCCTGTTCGGGGCCGTCCTGGAGCGCCTGGGCCTGGGCGTGGAACTGCGGGAGGCCCGGGTCCTGCGGGGGGTGGCCGAGGGCCAGGTGCTGCCCCGCACCCACGGGGTGCTGGAGGTGGAGGCCGGGGGGCGGGGCTGGCTCGTGGACGTGGGCTTCGGGGCCGAGGGGCTCCTGGGGCCGGTGCCCCTGGACGGAACCCCGGTCCACCGCCACGGGGAAACCTGGCGCCTCCGGGAGGACGGCCGGCTGCAGGCGGATCTGGGCCAAGGCTGGGTCGATCTGTACGAACTCCAGCCGGCGCGGGTCTTTGCCGTGGACTGGCGGATGGCCAACCACTTCACCGCCACCCATCCCGATAGCCGCTTCCGGAAGACCCTCACGGTCCAGGTGGCGGTGCCGGGGGCCCGCCGGGCCCTCCGGGGTCTCACCCTGGCCCTGCCGGGGGTGCCCGACCGGGCGGTGGACCCGGGGGATCTGCCGGAAATCATCCGTTCGGTTTTTGGCCTGGATCCGGGTCCCGGCCTCCTGGACGTCTGCATTAAACGCTTGAAAGACAATGGATAGGTAATGCTTGCCCGGAACGGACGGGATTCTGCTAGCATTTTGGGTCCGCGCCTCCCCAGAGAGGCGCCCCTTTTTTTTATAAGGCAGTTCCCACACCCCTTCCCGGCCGCGGCCCTTCCGCGGCCCCCAGCACCGGAAGCCCCATGCCCAAGCACGTCCTGGCCAAGCTCGAAACCGAACTGAAGGCCCTGAAGCAGGCCCTCCTGGTCGATATTCCGCGGGAGATCGCCTCCGCGGCCTCCCAGGGCGACCTTTCCGAGAACGCGGAATACGAGCAGGCCCTCGCCAAGCGCGATATGTACCAGAACAAGGTCGTCCTCATGGAAAAGCGCATCGCCGAGGTGGCGAGCCTGGACCTGGACCGCCTGCCCCGCAACAAGGTCGCCTACGGCACCCGGGTGACCCTGCTGGACCTTGACTCCGAGAAGGAAGTCACCTACAAACTGGTCCTGCCCGAGGAGCTGGGGGACCACCCCGAGCACCTCAGCATCAGCAGTCCCATCGGGATGGCCCTGGTGGGCCTGGAGGAGGGGGCCGAAGTGAAGATCAAGATTCCCGCGGGAATCAAGCGCTTCGAGGTCCTCGGCCTGACCACCGTCCACCAGCAGTGACGGAGGTCCGGGCCAGGCGGCCGCGGATGTCCAATAATGGTGGGGTGAGGACGGTCCGGTGGAAGGAGACCAGATGAACAAGACCAAGCGCGACCAGCATTGCTCCTTCTGCGGCAAGGCGCCCCACGAGGTCGAGCAGCTCCTGGCGGGTCCCAACGCGTACATCTGCAACGAGTGCGTGGAGGCCGGCCAGCTGCAGCTGCGCATGAGCCGCCAGGGCAAGCCCGCCGGGAAGCACGAGCCCCGCCTGGCCCGCCCCAAGGAGATCAAGGCCTTCCTGGACGACTACGTCATCGGCCAGGACGGCGCCAAGAAGCGCCTGGCCGTGGCCGTCTACAACCACTACAAGCGCATCCTCACCCCCCAGAAGAGCCTGGGCGGCATGGACGTGGAGCTGGCCAAGTCCAATATCCTCCTCATCGGGCCCACGGGCACGGGCAAGACCCTCCTGGCCCAGACCCTGGCCCGCATGCTGGACGTGCCCCTGGCCATGGCCGACGCCACCACCCTCACCGAGGCCGGCTACGTGGGCGAGGACGTGGAGAACATCCTCACCAAGCTCCTCCAGGTGGCCAACTACGACGTGGAGCGGGCCCAGCGGGGCATCGTCTTCATCGACGAGATCGACAAGATCGGCCGCAAGAGCGAGAACCCCAGCATCACCCGGGACGTGAGCGGCGAGGGCGTGCAGCAGGCCCTCCTCAAGCTCGTGGAGGGCACCGTCGCCAACGTGCCCCCCCAGGGCGGGCGCAAGCACCCCCACCAGGAGTTCATCCAGCTGGATACCTCCAATGTTCTCTTCATCTGCGGCGGGGCCTTCGTGGGGATCGAGGAGACCGTCAAGCAGCGGGTCCGGGCCAAGGCCGTGGGCTTCGGCGCCAAGGTCACCGGCAAGAACGACAAGGACAACCTCCTCTCCCTGGTGGAGCCCGAGGACATCATCAAGTTCGGCCTCATCCCCGAACTGGTGGGCCGCCTTCCCGTGCTGGCCACCCTCCAGCCCCTGGACCGGGAGGCCCTGGTGGCCATCCTCACCCAGCCCAAGAACGCCGTCACCAAGCAGTTCGCCCGGCTTTTCGAGATGGACGACATCGAGCTCACCTTCGAGCCCGGCGCCCTGGACGCCATCGCCGACCAGGCCCTGGCCCGCAAGCTGGGGGCCCGGGGCCTGCGCTCCATGCTGGAGCAGATCCTCCTGGAGCCCATGTTCGAGCTCCCCAGCGAGGAACGCGCCACCAAGGCCACCCTGCACCTCACCCGGGCCCAGGTGGAGAAGGAGCTGGGCCTCCCCTCCCTCCCCATCCCCGCCGCGGGCTGACCGGGCCGGTGCCGCCGCCCTTCCGGGCCCGCCCGGAGGCGGCAGCCCTGGCATGATGGAAGCAGCAGACCGGCAGGCCACATGAGCGATCCCATCCGCAAGACCCTCACCCTCCCCGCCATCCCCATCCGGGAGATGGTGCTCTTCCCCGGGGCCCGGATGCCCTTCATGGTGGGCCGGCGGAGCTCGGTGCGGACCCTGGAGCTGGGCATCAAGGTGGGGGACCACCTCCTCCTGCTCACCCAGCGCAACCCCAAGGAGGACCACCCCAAGCAGGAATCCCTGCACGCCGTGGGGACCCTGGCCCTGGTGGAATCCCTCATCCCCCTCCCCCAGGACCACTACAAGGTGGGGGTCAAGGGCGTGAGCCGGGTGCGCCTGGAGCGCTACCTGGACGACGGCGACATCCTCCAGGCCGAGGTGGAGATCCTCCCCGAGGCCCAGGCCCCGGGGGAGGCCGCCCTGCGCGAGGCCTTCCAGGAGGCCCTGGAGGCCCACCTGGCCCGCAATCCCGAAGCCGGCGGCGCCCTCGCCCCCGATCCCGGCCTGCCCCTGGGCCAGGCCATCGACGCCGTGGCCGCCGCCCTCGCGGCCGATGTGCGCGACAAGCAGGCCGTCCTGGACCAGGTGGAGGTGGAGCCCCGCCTCCACGTCCTGCTGCGCCTGCTGGAGGCGGACGCCGCCAAGGCCCAGGCAGAGAAGGCCGAGGAGATGGACAACCTCGTCAAGGAGCACCGCACCTTCGTCCTGGGCGAAAAGATGCGGGGCCTCCCCGAGGGCCGCAAGGACGAGGTGGCCCGGCTCCGGGAGCGGGTCATCCAGGCCGAGATGGGCCCCGAGGCCGAGGCCAAGGCCCTGGAGGAGATCGAGCGCCTGGAGGGCATGGACCCCCGGAGCGCCGAGGCCACCGTCAGCCGCACCTACGTGGACTGGCTCCTGGCCCTCCCCTGGCGGAAGATGGCCGAGGACCGCCTGGACCTGGAGGAGGCCAGGGCGATCCTGGACGAGGACCACGCCGGCCTGGACAAGGTCAAGGAGCGGATCCTGGAGTACCTGGCCGTGATGCGCCGGCTGAGGGACGCCTCCGGCGGCGCCCTGCGGGGGCCCGTCCTCTGCCTCGTGGGCCCCCCGGGCGTGGGAAAGACGAGCCTGGCGCGGTCCATCGCCCGGGCCCTGAACCGGCCCTTCCTGCGCTTCTCCCTGGGCGGCGTCAAGGACGAGGCCGAGATCCGGGGCCACCGGCGCACCTACATCGGCTCCATGCCGGGGCGCATCGTCTCCCTCCTGAAGAAGGGCGGGGTGCGCAACCCCCTGATCCTCCTGGACGAGATCGACAAGATGGGCTCCGACTGGCGGGGCGACCCCAGCGCCGCCCTGCTGGAGGTGCTGGACCCCGAGCAGAACGCCACCTTCCAGGACCACTACCTGGACGTGGGCTTCGACCTCTCCCAGGTGCTCTTCCTCACCACCGCCAACGTGCGCCACCAGATCCCGCTGCCCCTGGACGACCGGCTCGAGGTCATCGAACTGAGCAGCTACACCCTGGGCGAGAAGAAGGCCATCGCCTCCCGGCACCTGGTGCCCCGGGCCCTGGAGCGCCACGGCATGGAGGGCCTGGACGTGGCCTTCGACGACGCCGCGCTGGAGGCCCTCGTCCAGGCCTACACCAAGGAGGCTGGCGTGCGCCAGCTGGAGCGGGAGATCTCCGCCGTCCTGCGCAAGCTGGCCCGGCAGAGCCTCCAGCCCGGCGAGACCTTCGATCCCCGCGTCACCCGGGAGCGCCTGCCCCGGCTCCTGGGCCCGGAGCGCTTCCTGGACCGCCCCCTGGGCGCCGAGCCCGCCCCCGGGGTGGTGAACGGCCTGGCCTGGACCCCCACGGGGGGGGACCTCCTCACCATCGAGGCCGCCCAGCTTCCGGGCAAGGGCGTCCTGAAGCTCACGGGCAAGCTGGGCGACGTCATGCAGGAAAGCGCCAACCTGGCCCTGTCGTACGTGCGCATGCGGGCCGGGGACCTGGGCCTGGACCCCGCCTTCCTCGAAAAGACGGACCTCCACGTGCACCTGCCCGAGGGCGCCATCCCCAAGGACGGCCCCAGCGCCGGCATCACCCTGGCCACCGCCCTCATTTCCGCCCTCACCGGCATCCCGGCCCGTTCCGACGTGGCCATGACCGGGGAACTGACCCTGCGGGGCATGGTGCTGCCCATCGGCGGCCTCAAGGAAAAGCTCCTCGCCGCCCACCGCATGGGCTGCCGCACCGTCATCATTCCCGCCGGCAACCAGCGCCACCTGGACGAACTGCCCCAGGAGGCCCGGGAGGCCCTGGACATCCACCTGGTCGAGCGCATGGACGAGGTGACGCCCCTGGCCCTGGTGCGCATGCCGGGCTCCTGATGGGTCCTGGGGGGGGGCCGCGCGGTCGCTTCGCGCCCGCTCCTAGAACTTCACCCGGACCCCGGCCCGGATGTGGTTATCGGCCACCACGGCCAGCTCCACCACCACGGTGGCCGCCTGCCACCGGCGGCGCCAGGGGCTGGGCAGCAGGTAGCTGATGCCCGCGTGGGCGGCGACGTTGAGGATGCCCAGGTTGGTGATGGTCCGGGCGCTGGGATAGCGGGGCAGGAGGGGGTTCCGCTCGTAGCGCCCCCCGTCCTCGATCTGGCGGCTCTGGCTCACGTCCATGGCCACGGCGGCGACGTAGGCCAGCTCCCACAGGGTGTCCCGGGTCGTCCAGGGGTCCCGGGCGGCCATGGGCGTGGAGGCCAGGCAGAGGCATAGCAGGCACCCGATGGGGCGCAGGGTCATGGAGCCCTCCAGGGCGGGTGGGTGCTCTAAAATGAATTATAAATAAATTCTGTCAAGGTAGGGGGCGCCCGGGGAAGCGGCGCATGCCCTTCCCTCCCTTATCCTGCCGACCGGGCCATCCCATCCGCCGGGGAGGTCCACCCCGCGGGGGCCAGGAGGCCCGAACCGCCGGACGGGCGTGGCTTTCCCCGGTTCCCCGGGGGGCGGGGCCAAGCGATGATGGAAGGATGTCCTTCGCCCACCTCCATCTGCACACCGAATATTCCCTGCTCGACGGCCTCACCCGCATCTCCGACCTCGTGAAGAAGTGCAAGGCCACCGGCATGTCCAGCGTGGCCGTCACGGACCACGGGAACATGTTCGGGATGATGAAGCTGTTCGACGCCTGCGAGAAGACGGCGGACAAGGACGGCAACTGGGCCGTGAAGCCCATCCTGGGCTGCGAGGTGTACGTGGCGCCCCGCTCCCGCCACGACCGCAAGCTGGACAACGCCGCCCTGAACGCCGAGGGGCTCGAGGACTGCCTGGACCCCTCGGGCCAGCGGGACGCGGGGTACCACCTGGTGCTCCTGGCCAAGAACCCGGTGGGCTTCGCCAACCTCTCCAAGCTCGTGTCCAAGGGCTTCACGGAGGGCTTCTACTACAAGCCCCGCATCGACAAGGAGCTGCTGCGGGAGAACTGCGAGGGCCTCGTCGCCCTCACGGCCTGCCTGGGCGGGGAGGTCCAGGCCCGGCTCCTCTCCGGGAACATCGACGCCGCCGAGCGGGTCGCCCTGGAGTACCGGGACATGTTCGGCGACGACTTCTACCTGGAGATCCAGGACCAGGGCTTCGAGGCCGAGCGGCTCATCATCCCCTCCCAGTTCGAGCTCTCGCGGCGCACCGGCATCCCCCTGGTGGCCACCAACGACGCCCATTACCTGAACCACGAGGACTCGGACCTCCACGACACCCTGCTCTGCATCGGCACCAAGCGCCTCAAGAGCGACCAGCGGCGCATGCGCTTCTCCACGGACCAGTTCTACGTGAAGACCCCCGAGGAGATGGCGGCCGTGTTCCCCGGCCACCCGGAGCTGCTGGAGCGCACCCTGGAGATCGCCGCCAAGATCGACCTCTTCCCCATCACCCGCAAGCCCATCACCCCCCAGTTCCCCGTGCCCTCCGGCCACACCCTGGAGAGCTACTTCGTGGAGGTGGCGAGGCGCTGCTTCGAGGAGCGCATGGGCGAGTGCAAGGTGCTCTGGCAGAAGGGGGCCCTCAAGCACGCCGAGGAGAAGTACCGGGCCCGCCTGGAGTTCGAGCTGGACACCGTCCTCCACATGGGGTTCCCGGGCTACTTCCTCCTGGTCTGGGACTTCATCGCCAAGGCCCGGGAGATGGGCGTGCCCGTGGGTCCCGGCCGCGGCAGCGCCGCCGGCAGCATCGTGGCGTGGTCCATGCGGATCACCGACATCGATCCCATGCAGTACGACCTGCTCTTCGAGCGGTTCCTGAACCCCGAGCGCATCTCCATGCCGGACGTGGACATCGACTTCTGCCGCGACGGCCGGCAGCGGGTCATCGACTACGTGACCGAGGCCTACGGCAAGGACCGGGTCAGCAACATCGTCACCATCAACCAGCTCAAGACCAAGGCCGTCATCAAGGACGTGGCCCGGGTCTTCGAGAAGGACTTCGCCTTCGCCAACAACCTCACCAAGCTCGTGCCCCAGGAGCCCGGCAAGCCCATCACCGTGGGCCAGGCGCTGGAGCAGAGCGAGAAGCTCAAGGAGCTCTACGACACCGACCCGGAGGTCCGCAACATCCTGGACATCTCGGCGCGGCTGGAGGGCCTGGCCCGGAACACCGGCGTCCACGCCGCCGGCGTCATCATCGCCCCCGACGACCTCACCCGCTTCGCCCCCCTCTCCCGGGACAAGGACGGCAAGGTGATGGTGCAGTACACCATGACGGAGGCCGAGCGGGCCGGCCTGCTCAAGATGGACTTCCTGGGCCTGGAGACGCTCACCCAGATCGCCAAGACCCAGGGCTACATCAACCAGACCCAGGGCCATCCCGTCGACATGACCCTGATCCGCACCTTCGACGACAAGAAGACCTTCGACCTCTTCGCCCAGGGCGACACCGACGGCATCTTCCAGTTCGAGTCGGGGGGCATGAAGAACCTCCTGAGGGCCCTGCGCCCCGACCGGTTCGACGACCTCATCGCCCTCAACGCCCTCTTCCGTCCCGGCCCCCTGGGCGCGGGCATGGGCGAGACCTACGTGAACCGGCGCCACGGGCGGGAGCCCGTGACCTACATGTTCCCCACCCTGGAACCCATCCTCTCCCCCACCTACGGCGTGATCCTGTACCAGGAGCAGGTGATGCAGATCGCCAGCCTCATCGCCGGGTACAGCCTGGGCGAGGCCGACATGCTGCGGCGCGCCATGGGCAAGAAGGACAAGGAGAAGATGGCCAAGGAGAAGACGAAGTTCATCGACCAGGGCGTCCTGAGGGGCTACGACCGCGCCAAGGTGTCGGAACTCTTCGACCTGATCGAGTACTTCGCCGGCTACGGGTTCAACAAGTGCGTCGTGGCCTCCACGCGGATCATGGACGCCGTCACGGGCGAGGTCACGACGGTCGGCGAGCTTTTCGCCTCGCAGCGCCCCTGGACGGTGCACGCCGTGTCCAGGGAACGCAAGCTCGTGGCGCGGAGGGTCACGGATGTCATGGCCAACGGAGCCAAGCCGGTCTTCGAGCTGAGGACGGCCCAGGGCAAGCGTATCGTCGCCACCGGCAACCACCCGTTCATGACCCTGGGCGGCTGGACCTGCCTGGACCACTTGAAGCCGGGAGATCGCGTCGCCGCGCCCCGGGCGATGAGCGTGAAGGTCGAGGCCGCCTGGCCCGCGCACGAGGTGGTGGCCCTGGCTGGCCTCATCTCCGAAGGCAACACCTGTCACCCCACATGCCTCTATTTCTTCAACAACGATGAGGCCCTCGTGGCAGACTTCGCGGCCGCCGCGAACCGCTTCCCCGATAGCGTCGCCCGCATCGACCGGCGCCCGGATGGGCGCTTCGAAGTGTGCGTGAGCACGGGCCGGGATACCCGGTTCAAGGCCGGCGAGGACCGGGTCGCGGCCCCTGCGCCGGCCAGATGCGGCATGCACCACTGGGCCAGGGACCTCGGCATCCTGGGGCTGAAGGCGGACGCCAAGCGCGTGCCGCCCGGCGTCTTCGGCCTGCGGGACGCGGATCTGGAACTCTTTCTGGGCCGCCTCTGGAGCGGGGACGGCAGCCTGGGCGACCGGAACCTGATGGTCCCCTACTACGCCACCTCCTCGGAGGAGCTGGCCCGCGACGTCCAGCTCCTCCTGTTGCGCCTGGGGATCCAGAGCGGCATCCACGCCAAGACCTTCGCGTACCGTGGCGGCACCCGCCCCGGATACACCGTCCACCTTCTGGGCGAGGGGACCCTGGACCGGTTCCTGGCGCGGGTCGGGCCCCATGTGGTGGGACGGGCGGCCCAGATGGCCCTGCTCCACGCCCACGTGGCGGAAACCCTCAGGGACGCCTCGTCCCTGGACACCCTTCCCCTGGAGGTCCGGGAGCAGGTCGCGGAGGCCCGGTGCATGGCAGGCCTGACCTGGCGCGATCTGGAGGACCGGAGCGGCCTGAGCATGAAGGAATTCTACGGCAAGGGCAGCCCAGGGAAGCGGGGGTTCCGCCGGGGCACCATCGCCCGCCTGGGGGAGGTGCTGGAATCCCCCGCCCTCCACCAGGAGGGTACGTCGGATCTCTTTTGGGACCGGGTGGTCTCCATCGAGCCCATGGGTGTCGAGGAGACCTACGACCTGACCGTGGAGGTGGACCACAACTTCGTCGCGGACGGCCTTGTGGTGCACAACAGCCACAGCGCCGCCTACGCCCTCGTGGCCTACGAGACGGCCTACCTCAAGGCCAACTTCCGCACGGAATTCATGGCGGGCCTCCTCTCCACCAAGGCCCAGCGCACGGACGACGTGGTCAAGTACATCCAGAACTGCCGGGAGATCGGCATCGCCGTCCTGGGCCCCGACATCAACGAGAGCCTCCTCGACTTCACCATCACCGGCCCCCGGCAGATCCGCTTCGGGTTCGCCGCCGTCAAGGGCCTGGGCGAGGCGGCCCTGGAGGCCATCCTCGCCGCCCGGGACCAGGAGGGGGGCTTCAAGGACTTCTTCCACGCCCTCAAGTCCACGGACCTGCAGAAGGCCAACCGCCGCGTGTGGGAGGCCCTCATCAAGGCCGGCGCCTTCGATTCCCTGGAGCCCAACCGGGCCGCCCTCATGGAGGGCCTGCCCTCGGCCATGGAGAACGCGGGGAAGGGCGGGGCGGACCTGGGCATGGTGAGCCTCTTCGACGAGGCCGAGATGGCCAGCCTCGCCGACAACTGGGCCGTGCCCGAGGACGTGGAGCCCTGGAGCCGCAAGGACCGCCTGCGCTATGAGCGCGAGTCCCTGGGCCTCTACGTTTCCGGCCACCCCCTGGAGGAGTTCAAGGACGCCATGCAGGTGCACACCTTCGGCTCCATCACGGCCGTGCGCGAGGCCGTGGCCGCGGGACGGGTCAAGGACCGGGACGAGGTGACCCTCGGCATCATGGTCACCAACGTCCAGTTCAAGACCAACCAGAAGGGGGAGGCCTGGGCCATCCTCTACCTGGAGGACCTCACCGACAAGGTGGAGGGCCTGCTGATGGCGAGCTTCTTCAACCCGGTCTCCAGGAAGCGCATGCGCCCCTTCGAGCTCTTCCGCGACCTGGCCCTGCCCGACGCCCTCCTGCGCGTCACCGGCGAGCTGCGGGTGGAGACCGCCAACAGCAACGGGGCCGGCGGCGAGGAGGGGGAGGAGGACGAGCAGACGACCATCAAGCTCTTCCTCACCTCCCTGGAACCCCTGGAGGACTTCCAGGGCAAGGGCTTCAGCGGCGCCCTCGTGCGCCTTCCCCAGGGCCAGTTCCCCGATCGTCTGGTTCCCCTCCTGCGCATGTATCCGGGACACCTGCCCCTGCACCTGGAGTACCGGGGTGCCCAGGGCACCGTGGCCCGGGTGCGGGCGGGCACGGAACTGCGGGTGCGCTTCGATCCGGATCTGGGGGAAAAGGTGGCCAAGGAGGCTGGCTGCGCCCTCAGTTGGACCTACTGAGGACCCGCCCCGGGCCAACGCTGAAGGGATTCCCATGGGCCGGCGATCCGCCGCCCGGACGCTTCGAAAGGGGGGCGCAGCAGAAATAAAGTACTAATATTGGCACAGGGGGGGACCTCCCCTGCGGGTGCCGGCTCCCGTAGACTGGATTCAAACCAGGAGCGTCCATGCCCAACCCATCCGTCCCCGCCCTGTTGGCGATGATCCTTGCCGGAGCCCCGATGTCCGCCACCCCGCCCGCCATTCCCGATTTCAGCCTCACCGAGCGGAGCCAGGTGCCGGACCAGTACAAGTGGAAGGCCTCCGATCTCTTCGCGGACGAGGCGGCCTGGCGCAAGGAGCTCGAGGCGGTGAAGGCCCTGGTGCCCGGCCTGGACAAGCTGGCCAAGGGCTGGACGGCCAGCCCCAAGGCCATGGGCGACTTCATGGCCCGCCTGGACGAGATCCAGATCCGGGGCGACCGGCTCATGCAGTACGCCAGCCTCCAGGGCGACATGGACCTGGGCGACGCCCGCTACCAGAAGATGAAGGGCGAGATCCGCAGCCTGCTGGTGGACCTGGGGGCCCGGACCTCCTTCCTGGCCCCCGGCCTCCTGGCCCTGGGCAAGGCGAAGGTGGAGGCCTACGTGGCCGCGGACAAGCGCCTCGCCTCCCACAAGGCGGGCTTCCTCCGCGTGCTCCGCATGAAGGGCCACATCCTGCCCGAAGGGGAGGAGAAGGTCGCCGCCACGGCGGAACTCTTCATGGACGCCCCCCACCAGGCCTCGGGCATGCTCAACAACGTGGACATGCCCCACGGCAAGGTGAAGCTCTCCACGGGCGAGGAGGTCGTGCTCACCACCGCCGCCTTCAACCGGCTCCGGGCCTCCGCCGTGCCCGCGGACCGCCGCCTCGTCATGGCCGAGCACTTCAAGGAGCAGGCCCAGTACCGCAACACCCTGGCGAGCCTCATGGACGCCACCGCCAAGCAGCACCTCTTCAACGCGCGCATCCGCAAGTACGCCACCTGCCTCGACGCGGCCCTCTACCCCGAGGCCATCGACCCCGCCGTCTACCGCAACCTGGTCTCCACGGTGAAGGCCCACCTGGCGCCCCTCCACCGCCTCATGCGCCTGCGCGCCTCCATGCTGGGCCTCAAGGACATGAAGTACGGGGACGTGTACGCCTCCGCCGTCACGGCCGTGGACAAGCGCTACACCTATGAAGAGGCCCGGGACCTGGTGCTCAAGGCCACCGAGCCCCTGGGGGCCGAGTACCGCAAGGGCATCGAGCAGGCCTTCACCCGGGGCTGGGTGGACATCTACCCCAACAAGGGCAAGCAGAGCGGCGCCTACTCCTCGGGCGTCCACGGGGTCCACCCCTTCGTGAAGATGAACTACGACGGCTCCTTCCACGAGGTGTCCACCCTGGCCCACGAGCTGGGCCACGCCATGCACTCGTACCTCTCCGACGCCGCCCAGCCCTGGCCCATGGCCGACTACCCCATCTTCCTCGCGGAGATCGCCAGCACGTTCAACGAGAACATGCTCATGCACCACCTGATGGACACCATCCAGGACGACACCCTCAAGCTCTACCTGCTGGACAGCTACCTGGAGACGATCCGCGGCACCCTCTTCCGCCAGACCCTCTTCGCCGATTTCGAGCTGGCCATGCACGAGCACGTGGAGAAGGGCCAGTCCCTCACCGCCGACTGGCTCGACGCCAAGTACCTGGAGCTCACCCGCGCCTACTACGGCCACGGCGCCGGCGTGATGGACGTGGAGGACTACATCAAGACCGAGTGGTCCGCCATCCCCCACTTCCACTACAACTTCTACGTGTACCAGTACGCCACGGGCATCGTCAGCTCCATGGCCCTCTCCGAGGCGGCCCTGAAGGATCCCGCGGCCCGGGACCGCTACCTGGCCTTCCTCAAGTCCGGCGGCAGCCGCTTCCCCCTGGAGACCCTCAAGGCCGCCGGCGTGGACCTGGCCACCCCCGCCCCCGTCGAGGCCGCCCTCAAGGCCTTCGACGACATGGTGGGCCGCATGGAGGCCCTGCACGCCCGCATCAAGGCCAGGGGCAAGTGAAGGAACCGCCCCGGGGTTGTATGCTGGATCCCCGCCGCTGAGGGTCATGCTTGCTGTTCATCCTCTTCGTCATCCTCGTCTTCCTCCTCCAGGTCCTGCACCGGCGCCTCCTGCACCGGCTGCTGCCTGAGGGGGCGGACCGGTGGGTGACCTGGGTTCTCCTCCTCATCCACCTGCCCTTCGCCGCCTACGTGGTGGCGCGCCTGACCGGCCATGCCGGCATCCTGCCCTGGCTGCGGGTGCTGGCCCGGGCGGGGGTGTACTTCCAGATGCTCACGGCCATGAACCTGGCGCTGTGGGGCGTCTCCTCCCTTCTGTGGCGCCTGCGGTACGGGAAGGGGCCGGAGGAGGGGCCCGAGGACCCGGCCCGGCGCCGCTTCCTGCGCCAGACCACGGCCATGGGCACGGCCCTGGCCGCCGCCGGGGTGCTCCACGGCCGCCGGGAGGCCTACGCCGACCCGGAGGTGGTTCACCTGGAACTGCCCTTCCCGGACCTGCCCCCCGGTCTGGACGGCCTTCGCATCGCCCAGATCAGCGACCTGCACACCGGTCCCCTGGTGAAGCCGGCCCAGGTGGCGCGGTGGCGGGCCCTGGTCCAGGCCGAGCGGCCGGAGCTCCTCCTGGTGACCGGCGATATCGTGGACAGCCTGCCGGAGGAGGCGGCCGCCGTGGCCCAGGCCTTCCGGGGCTTCCCGGCGCCCCTGGGGTGCTTCGCCATCCTTGGCAACCACGACTACTTCACCGATCCCCGGCCCATCTGGACCACCCTGGAGGCCGGCGGTTTCCGCATGCTGGAGAACCGCTGGGAGCTGGTGGAGCGGAACGGGGACCTGCTGGCCGTGGTGGGCCTCCAGGATCCCATGGCCCGCCACGGCCACTTCCGGGATATCCGGTACGGCCCCGGACCCTCGCCGGAACTGGCGGTGAGGGGCCTGCCCGAGGGGACCTGGCGCCTCTGCCTCTCCCACCGGCCCAGCGACTGGGGCCTGGCCCGGCGCACGGGAGCCCGCCTCACCCTCTCCGGCCACACCCACGGGGGTCAGGTGAATCTCATCCCGGGCGTGAGCAGCGCCCTCCTGCTGGGCCCCTACACGGCCGGCCTCTACCGGCGGGGCCCGGATGCCCTCTACGTGAACCGGGGCCTGGGCGTGGTGGGCATCCCCGTGAGGCTGGGGGCCCGGCCCGAGATCACGATCATCACCCTCCGGAAGGGATGAAAACCTCTTGCCATTTGGCGGGGTTCAGGTAAGATCAAGATTCGTCACGACCGTGGCTCCATCGTCTAGCGGTTAGGACAGCGCCCTCTCACGGCGTAAACCGGGGTTCGATTCCCCGTGGGGCTACCAAACGACCTCCTGAGCGATCAGGAGGTTTTTTTATGCCCGTTCACTCGTCCCGCCGAGTGGGCTTGGATGCGTACATGCGGGAGTCCGCCGAGGAGAGGAGCTCGTCCACGGTGATGCCGTCCTCGGGGTAGAGGGCGACGCCCAGGGAGGCGCCGATGGTGCAGGTGTGGGGGCCCAGCTGGAAGGGGGCCGACAGGGAACGGACCAGGTTCTCGGCCACCCGGGCCGCGTAGCCGCGCTCCTGCACGTCCACCAGCAGCACCGTGAACTCGTCTCCGCCCATGCGGGCCACGGTGTCGCTGGCCCGGATCGAGGTCCGCAGGCGCTCGGCGACGGCCGCCAGGAGGGCGTCGCCCACCTCGTGGCCCAGGGTGTCGTTCACGGGCTTGAAGCGGTCCAGGTCCAGGTAGATGACGGCCAGGGGGCTCTTGCGGCGGTGGGCGGCGGCCAGGGCCTGGGCCAGGCGGTCCCGGAAGAGGACGCGGTTGGCCAGCCCCGTGAGGGCGTCGTGGTGGGCCATGTGCTCCAGCTGCCCCTGGAGGCGCTTGAGCTCGGTGATGTCCTCCTGGATGCCCACGAAGTGGGTGACATGGCCCGTCTCGTCCCGGATGGGGGAGATGGAGCCCACCTCCCACACCAGGTCCCCGGCCTTGGTGCGGTTCTGCAGGACCCCGTGCCACTCGCGGCCGGAGAGGATGGTGCCCCAGAGCTCCTTGTAGAAGGCCTCGGGCATGAGCCCCCCCTTGATGATGCGGGGGGTCTGGCCCAGGGCCTCGTCCAGGGTCCAGCCCATGAGGTCCGTGAACTTGGGGTTCACGTACTGGATCAGGCCGGCCTTGTCGGTGATGAGCACCGAGGCGGGACTCTGCTCCACGGCCCGGATGAGGATGCGCACCTTCTCCTCGGCCGGCAGGGGCTGTCCACGGCGCAGGGACAGGGGGGGGAGCCCGGGGGTGGAGTCGGGGGTGGCTTCCATGGGCCTCCTCGGCGGTGCCCCATCATAGGGTTGAACGGACCGGCGAGCTACCTTCCCCTTTGTTATGATCAATGGCTGAAGAATCCCCCATGCCTCGCCCCGACTCGGCCCAGCGCCTGATCGACACCCTCTTCGCGCGGGTGGTCACCAATCTGACCCTCGCCTCCGCCGGGCTGGAGTTGCTGATCCTGCTGGGGCGGTTTCCGGGCTGGCTCCGGGGAACCACGCCCTTCGTGCTGCTGGCAGGCCCCTTTCTGGCCTTCCTCATCTGCGCGGGGGGAACGGCGGCCATGCTGCGCCTGCCCCCCTCCCGGGGCCTTTCCAACCGGGTGCTGTTCCTGGGCAACGGCTCGGTGGCCGTGGTCTTCGGGGCCATGGCGATGTGGTACGCGGATCCCAGCCGGCTCTTCGTGTTCACCATCCTCCTGCTCATGGCCGGCCCCTTCCAGCGGGACCGCCGCCTCTACGCGCTGAACCTGGCCCTGACGACGGCCTCGCTGCTCTTCGGGCTGGCCTGGGCCCCCATGCCCCCGGCGACCCGGGGCATCGCGGCCAGCATCTTCATCGCCTCGGCGGCCGCGGGCATCTTCACCCACGTGCTGGTGGGCATCCTCGTGGCCCGGCTCCACCGGGCCCTGGCGCGGGCGCGGGCCTTCCGCATGGAGGTGGCGGTGCTGCGCGGCCTCATCCCCATCTGCGCCCACTGCAAGAAGGTGCGCAACGACGGCGGGTACTGGGAGCAGGTGGAGACCTACATCACCACCCGCACGGAGGCCTCCTTCTCCCACGGCATCTGCCCCGAATGCGTGGAGCGCCATTTCCCGCCGGGGCGCAGGGGCTGATTCGGGCCCCGGCCCCGGGGAAGACGTCCCTGCGGCAGTCCGTGCAGATGCCGTGGGTGAACTCCGCCTCGGAAGTGAGGCTGATGCACCGCTCCAGCTGGTTCCAGCAGCCGCGGTCGTCCCGGGTCTTCCTGCAGGAGGCGCAGATGGGCAGGAGTCCCGGCGAGGGTGGCCCTTCGGGAAGGGCCTTCCGGAGGGAGGCGATGTTCTCCTCCCGCTCCCATCCCGGGGCCTTGCGGGCGGTGATGTCCGTGAGCAGGCTCCTGGTCGTGGGTTCCAGGCATTATG
Organism: Holophaga sp.; assembly: GCA_035298525.1. Lineage (GTDB taxonomy): Bacteria > Acidobacteriota > Holophagae > Holophagales > Holophagaceae > Mesoterricola. Next base: position 5,819 of record DATGXY010000155.1, on the reverse strand, counting down.
GCAGTCTCATGGATGGGTGCCCCCCTCGATCCCCCAAGGCCCCGGGCCCTGCGCCGGCCCGGAAATTTGGCTTCAACGGCCGGGGCGTTGGGCCGATGATGGGGCATGTTCCCCTGGTTCCGGGCCGCCCGGTTCGTTGCCGCCCTCTGGGCGGCCTGCATGCCCATGGCCGGGGACTGGACGGAGGCCGGGCGCCCCGCCGTGAAGAGCTATGGCCAGCGGGACGGCCTGCCCCATCACACCGTGCACACCCTCTTGCGGGACCGCCTGGGGCGGCTCTGGGCCTGCACCCAGCTGGGCGCCGCCCGCTATGACGGGCGCCGCTGGGTGCCCGTGCTCCTGCCGGGGCATGCGGAGAGCCAGTTCGTGCGGACCCTCGCCGAGGACCCCGCCGATGGCTCCCTGTGGTTCGGCACCCAGGGGGCGGGGGTCTGGCGCCTGACGGACCGGGGCTGGGAGGACCTGGGGGCGGAGCGGGGCCTGCCCAGCCAGCGGGTCCACCATGTGCTGGCCGGGCCCGGGGGCATGTGGGCGGCCACGGACGTGGGCCCCGCCCGCTGGGTGGACGGCGCCTGGCATCCGGTGGTGGCCGGCCTGCCCAAGGCCTGGACCTGGAAATTGGCCCGTCTGGATGTGCCGGGCCTGGGGCCCTCCCTGGTGGCCTGCACCCAGGGGGGGCTCTTCGCCCTGTCCGGCGAGGCCTGGAGCGTGCCGCCCGCCTTCCAGGCCCTGGCGGGCCTGGAGGTGAACGACGCCCTCCAGGGGGCCGGCGGCCTCTGGGCCAGCGTGTGGGGGCGGGGCCCCGCCCGGTGGGAGGGGGGAGCCTGGGCCTATCCCAGGCCGGGGGACGGCTTTCCAGGCCGGTTTCCCACCTGCCTTGCCGCCAGCCCCGATCCCCGGGGGGGCGATCTGCTTTGGGTGGGTACGTACGAGCAGGGGCTGGCCTGCCTGCGGGGCGGGCGATGGCAGGTGCTCACCACGGAGCGGGGCCTGCGCAACAACGGGGTGTACACGATCCTGCCGGACCCCCACGGCCGGCCCACCGTGTGGATCGGCATGCAGGGCGGGGGCATCACGGCCCTGAGCCTGGAGGGCTGGGTGTCCTTCCCCGGCCGCCAGATGGGGGTCGCCGGATCCCGGGTCTCCTGTCTCCTGGAAACGGATCTGGCCCCCTTCCGGGGTCTGGTGGTGGGCACCCGGGTGGGCCTGGCCTGGCGGGAGCCCGACGGCTGGCGCCTCCAGGACCACCGCCAGGGTCTCCCCGCCGATGATGTGCGAAGCCTCGCCGTGGTGGATATGGGGCGGCCCGTCCTCTTCGCCGGCACCTCCGCCGGGCTCGCCCGCTGGGACGGGAAGGGCTGGAAGCGGGAGCCGGGCCTCCCCGCCGAGGAGGTGAACGTGCTCCTGGCCTCCCGCAAGCCCGGGGTCCTGTACGCGGGCTTCCGTTCCGGCCTGCGGATCCTGGGGCCGGGGGGATGGTCGGCGCCGGGCCTGGCCGGAGATCGTCCCGAGCCCCTGTCCCTGGCCGAAACGGCCGAGGATGGGGAGGGCAGCCTCTGGGTGGGCACCCGGGGGCAGGGGCTCTGGCGGGTGCGGGCCGGCCAGTGGCGGCGCCTGGACCCCCAGCCCGCCTATCCCCGCCAGTGGTTCACGGCCCTGCGCGCCTTCCCCGGACCCAAGGGCGAGCCCTGGCTCTGGGTGGGGACCCGGGGCAACGGCCTGCTCTACGCCCCCGTGGGGGCCGGCGATCCTCCCTGGCGGGTGCTGGGGGCCCCGGGCACGGACGAACTGCCCCACACGGTGGTGTTGCGCATCGAAAGGGACGGGGAGGGGCGCATCTACCTGGGCACCACCGGGGGGGTGGAGCGCCTCCGCTTCAGCGCCTCCGGCCACCTGGAATCCCTGGAGACCTACACCACGGGGGACGGACTGCCGGCCACCGGCGTGTCCCTGGGCGCCAGCCTCACGGACCGGGTGGGCCGGGTCTGGTTCGGCTTCCCGGATGGGGCCGCCTTCCTGGATCCCCGGGAGGAGGCCCGGCGCCGGCCCCTGCCCGCGCCGGTGCTGGCCCGGGCCCTGGTGGCGGGGCGGGAGGGGACCTTCGGCCCCGGCGCCGTGCTGGGCCACCGGGAGAACAACCTCTCCCTGGACTTTTTCCTGCCCGTCTTCTTTCGCGAGGAGGATGTGCGCTTCCGCACCCAGTTGGAAGGCTCGGAGCCCTTCCCGGGCCCCTGGCGCTACGAGGGCTCCCGGGACTATCCGGGCCTGCGCCCCGGCCGCTACGTGCTCAAGGTCTGGGCCCGGAACCACCTGGGCCAGGAGGCGGGGCCCCTGGTGCTGCCCTTCCGCATCCGGCCCCCCTGGTACTGGGGGCCCGGGGCCTGGACCGTGTACGCCCTGGCCGCCCTGGGCGCCCTCCTGGGTTCCCACCGGTTGCGGGACCGGGTCCACCAGCGCCGGGAACGGGAGCTGCGCCGGCGGGTGGAGGAGGCCACCGCCGCCCTGGCCTCCCTGAACCGCCAGCTGGAGCACAGCAACGAGGAGAAGTCCGTGATCATGGGCGTGGTGGCCCACGATCTGCGGAACCCCCTCACCGCCATCCGCCTCCAGGCCGAGCTGCTGGAGGGGGGGCCCGCGGCCCGGGAGGCGGGGCGCATCCGCCGGGGGGCCGATGATCTGCTGGGCCTGGTGGAGCGGCTCCTGGCCATGAACCGCCTGGAAGCCGGGGAGGTGCTGCCGCCTCCCGTCCCGCTGGCCCTCCCGCCCCTGGCGGAGGAGGCCCTGGAGCGGGTGGAGGTGGCGGCCCGGCAGAAGGGCCTCGTCCTCGCCCTGGAACCGGCGCCGGATCTGCCCCTGGCCCTGGGGGACCGCCTTTCCATCCTGGAGATCCTGGACAACCTCCTCAGCAACGCCGTGAAGTTCAGCCCCCCCGGCCCGCCGGCCCGGGAGGTGCGGGTGACCTTCCTCCAGGAGGCGGACGCCGTGGGTTTCCGGATCGCGGACCAGGGGCCCGGCTTCAGTCCCGATGAATTGAAGCGGGCCTTCGGCCGGTACGCCCGGCTCACGGCCCGGCCCACCGGTGGCGAGGGCTCCAGCGGCCTGGGCCTGGCCATCGTGAAGAAGCTCTCCGAGGCCCTGGGCGGCCGGGTGGACCTGGATAGCCGCCCCGGGGAGGGGGCCACCTTCACGGTGCGGCTGCCCCGGGCCACCCCCTGACGCCTAGGCCAGCAGACGGGCAATGGCCTTCCGACGGTGGGCGAAGATGCGCGCCACGTCCCGGCGCACCCAGAGGGCCGTCACGATCCGGCCCAGGAGGCCCCAGCCCACCCGGTACCGGACCCGGTCCTCGATGCGGGTCCCCCCGCCGGGCAGGTCGTGGAAGAGGTGGGTGTGGTGCCAGAGGGCGTAGGGTCCAACCAGCTGGCGGTCCGTGAAGCGGTGGCCCTCCTCCCAGCTTTCGATGAGGGTGCGCCAGCGCAGGGAGAGGCCCCGCACCCGCAGCCGGTAATCGAAGAGGGCCCCCTCGCCCCTGGGCAGGGGGGGCGGCTTGAGGACGCTGAAGCTGAGCCAGGGGGGCGTGATCCGCTCCAGGTTGGAGGGGTCGGAAAAGAAGGCGAAGACCTCGGCCCGGGGCCGGGGGATATCCTGGTGGCTGATGAAGATTTCTTCGCGCATGCGTTCCCTCATGAAGCCCAACGACGGAACCGCGCGGTTGGATGGACCTATCGAACCGTTTCCCGGGCGATCATTAGTTCCTCATTGGTGGGCACCACGGTGACCACCACCCGGCTGTCCGGCGTGGAGATGATGCGCTCGCCCTTGCCGTGCTCGTTGGCCTCCGGGTCCAGCTTCACCCCCAGGAAGGTGAGCTTGCTGCAGACCTTGGCCCGCACGAAGCTGCTGTGGGTGCCGATGCCGGCGGTGAAGGTGATGGCGTCCACCCCGTCCAGGACCGTGGCGTAGCTGCCGATGAACTGGCGCACATTGTAGGTGAGGAGATCCCGGGCCAGGCGGGCGCGCTCGTTGCCGCGCTCCGCGGCCAGTTCGATTTCCCGGAAGTCCGAGGACACGCCGGAGATGCCCAGGAGGCCCGACTTCTTGTTGAGGAGGTTCGTGATGGCCTGGTAGTCCAGGTTCTCGTGCTCCATGAGCATCTCCACCACGCTGGGATCGATGGTGCCGCAGCGGGTGCCCATGATGACGCCCTGGAGGGGGGTCATGCCCATGCTGGTGTCCATGCTCTTGCCGTTGAGCACGGCGCAGATGCTGGTGCCGTTGCCGATGTGGCAGGTGATGATCTTCAGGCTGCGCAGGGGCCGGCAGAGGAGGATGGCGGTGCGGGCGGCCACGTAGGCGTGGGAGGTGCCGTGGAAGCCGTAGCGGCGGATGCCGTACTTCTGGCTGAGGTCGTAGGGGATGCCGTAGGTGCGGGCGAAGTCGGGGATATCGTGATGGAAGGCCGTATCGAAGACGGCCACGTGGGGCACCTCCGGGAAGGCCTCCATGGCCGTGCGGATGCCCAGGGCGTTGGCCGGGTTGTGCAGGGGGGCGTACATGGCGAAGGATTCGATATCCCGCAGCACCTCCTCCGTCACCAGCACCGAATCGCCGTACTTGGGGCCCCCGTGCACCACCCGGTGGCCCACGGCGTGGATGGGGGTGTCGTGGAGGATGGCGGCCCGCAGGCGCTCCAGGATCGCTTCCAGGGCCTCCCGGTGGCCGGGGAGGGGCAGGGCCTCCTTGCGCCGTTCGCCCCCCAGGGTGCAGTCCAGGGAGGACTCGGCCAGGCCGATGCGCTCGGCCTGCCCTTCGGCGATGGAGGCCTCCCGGGTCATATCGAAGAGATTGAACTTGAGGCTCGAGGAGCCCGCGTTGAGGACCAGCACGAACATGGCGGCACCCTTCGGATCAGGAGCCCATTATGCCCTCCCGGCCGCCCCGTTTCCGGGGGATTCGGAGGTTGAATCGGTCCATTCGAGGGGGGGGAGGACCCGCCGCAGGGGATGGGCGAAGGCGATGCCCCTCGCCTGGAGCTCCTTCCGGACCCGGTAGTTGATGGCCTGCTGGATGTCCATGTACAGGTTGTAGTCCGGATCCAGCACGAAGTAGACGACCTCGTACCCGAGGCCCGATTCCCCGAAGGAGAGGAGGTGGGCCCGGTCGAAGCGGGTGGGGGCCTGGGCGAGGATCGCCTCCTTCACCAGGCCCGGGATCTCCTCCACCGCCTCCTGGGCCGTCGTGTGATCCACGGCGAAGGTGAAGACCACCCGCCGTTCCTTCATGCGCGAGTAGTTGCGGATGCGGCTCTTGAGGAGATCGTTGTTGGAGAGCACCACCAGCTCCCCGGAAAGGCTGCGGATCTGGGTGGATTTGAGGCCGATGGAGGTCACGACCCCCAGCACGTCCCCCGTGATGATGAACTCCCCCAGCACGAAGGGCTTGTCCAGGGAGATGGAGAGGCTGGCGAAGATATCCCCCAGGATGTTCTGCACCGCCAGGGCCACGGCGATGCCGCCCACCCCCAGGCTGGCGATGAGGGCGTTGAGGTTCACCGCGAAGCTATCCAGGGCCACGAGGAGGAGGAAGGTCCAAAGGACCATGCGGACCACGAAGCCCACCACGGGGGCCGTCATGGCCAGGGTATCGGGGTGGGCCGTGCCCCGGGCCAGGTAGCGTCCCAGCCAATGCCCCACGGCCCGGTTCCCGGCGATGCCCGCCTGGGCCAGGAGGGCCAGCACGGCGGCGTGGGCGAGGGCGTGGGCGGTGCGGTTGGGGAGATCCAGGAAGAGGCTGGCGGCCCCCGCGGCGGCCACGCCCAG
>DATGXY010000154.1:0-26120 GCA_035298525.1 Holophaga sp. | reverse complement strand
GGAGGTCCGGCCCCCGAGGGGGAAGGACCGGCCCACGTTGAAGTTCCAGACGGTGCGGGGCCGCACGCGCCAGACGTCGCCGGCCAGGGAGTCGTGGTCCAGGCGCACGTAGGGGATGCCGAAAGCGTAGTCGGGATTGCCGGCGGCTTCCGCGGGGTCCCCGGCCACGAGGCCCGAGTCGTACCGGCCCACGGCCTGGACGAAGAAGTCGCCGCTGCGCCAGCGCAGGCCCAGCTGGACGTTGAGCTTCTCGTCGTGATCGATGAGGTAGGGGCTGCCGTCGGGGCTGTCCTCGCCCTCGGCGCCCGAGAGGCCGCCCACGGTGGGGGTGCGGAAGACGGTGCGCACGGTGCCCGCGCTCAGGTAGCCGGAGAAGCCCTTGACCTCAAGGAGGTCCAGCCGCAGGTCCGCGCCGTGGAAGCGGCCACGGGCGGCGGCCACGGGGAAGACGATGCCGGTGTTCTCGAACTGGTCGCTGTCGGCGCTGTTGCGGCTGATCTTCCACCAGTAGTCGGCGCTCACCTTGAAGACGCCGCCCAGCTGGTGCTCGACGCCCACCAGGAAGCTGTCCTGGATCTCGGGCTTCAGGGCGGGGACGCGGCCCTGGCCGCCGGTGGCCTCCCAGGCGCGCTGGGAGGTGGAGAGGGCCAGGTTCTCGTTCTCGGGGGTGATGAGGAGGCGGTCGTAGGTGACGCGCAGGAGGGTGCCCTTGTCGGCGGAAGTCCAGCTCGCCGAGAGGCGCGGCTGGAGCTGGTGGGCCTCCTCGCCGCGGAAGGTCCAGCGGTCGTAGCGCAGGCCCAGGCCCAGGTTCCAGGGGCCGGAGGCGATGGTGCGCTGGACGTAGGCCGCGGCCAGGACGGGCGCCTGGGATTCGTCGAAGCGGAAGATGGCGCCGCCCCCCGCGGGGGTGTAGGGGTGCAGGGGCTCCCCGGCGGGGGCGAGGGCGTCGTCGGTGATGGCGAAATCGAAGCGTTCCCGCAGGGGGAAGCGGGTGTACTGGAGGCCGGTCTTGAAGCCGCCCAGGGCGTCCTTGGTCTGCCAGGCCACGGTGGCGCCCTCGTTGTCCAGCGTGCGGTCCTGGCGGACCCACACGGGGAAGTCCTTCTGGTCGCCGCCGAAGCCCGGCGCCAGGTCCGCCGTGGGGTCCAGGCGCGCGCCGGCGTGGCGGTGGAAGAGGACGGTCTCCAGGCTTCCCCCGCCTTCAAGCAGGCGGGTCCAGGCCAGGCTCACGTTGGTGTCGGTGGTGCGGGCCCGCTGGTCCTGGCCCCGCGCCTCCTGGCTGGCGAGGTTCACCACATCGCGGGAGGTGGCGCCGCCCGACACGGAGACGCGCAGGGTGTCCTTGCCGGAAAGGAGGAAGTCGAAGCGGGTGGCGACCCGGCCCGTGGAGCCGTGGTTGTGGAGGTTGCGGAAGTCGACGGGATCCAGGTAGCGGTCGCTGGCGGAGCCCGAGGCGGTGGCGAACCAGCCCAGGGTGTCCGTGCAGCCCCGCAGGGTGAGGCCGGTCTCCCAGGTGGAGAAGCGCGCCACGCCGACGCTGGCCTCCCCCTCGAACCCGCCGGGGGTGCCCAGGCCGGACCGGGAGGTGAGGTTGATGACGGCGCCGGGCTTGCCGCCGTGCTCGGCGGAGATGCCGCCGGTGATGACCTCCATGGCCTCCACCTGGCCGGGATCCAGGGGATTGGAGAAGGCCGCCTGGAGCTGGTCCGTCATGGGCACGCCGTCCACCACGTACATGGCCTGTCCGTGGCTTCCCCGGAAGTGGAAGCGGCCGTTCTCGTCCTGGATGAACCCTGGCACGGCCAGGAGGACGGATTCCAGGCTCCGGCTCGCCACGGCGGTGGGGACCTGGGCGATGGTGGTCTGGTCGAAGTCCACGTGGGTGGAGGGGTGGTCCTCGATGAGGTCCGCCTTCTCCTCCACGGCCACCACGGCTCCGGCGGCGGCGAGCCTCAAGCCCAGCTCCAGGGGGAGGCTGGTGTGCACGCCCACGTCCTGGTGGGCGGTGGCGAGGCCCGGGGCCCGGGCCTCCAGGTGATAGTCGCGGAAGGGCACGTTGCGGAAGGTGAAGCGCCCGGAGCGGTCGGTCACGGTCCGCCAGCGGTTGCCGGACATGCGGTTCTCCAGGGAGACCACCGCCTCGGGAACGGGACGGCCTTTCTCGTCCTGCACGGTCCCGGTGACAAGGCCGCTTCCGGAGGCGGCGGCGGCGAGGAGGGTGGGCCCGGCGGCCAGGGCGTAGAGAAGTGACTTCATGGGACCTCGAACGTGGAAAGAACCGGGCATGTGCCCTACATGGAGAATAGAACTCATTTCTCATTGGTTCAAGGACTAATTGAAATTCGTTTCTATTTGCAAGGACGCCGCCCGGGCGGGTTGGAAGGGCGGGGAGGCTGCCGCTATGCTGGGCCATGGCGGAACGATGATCCACATTGCACCCGGACCCCTCGCGGGGCGCCTGAGGGCGCCGGCCTCCAAGAGCCATCTGCAGCGCCTGCTGCTGGCTGCCAGCCAAGCGGAGGGCACGAGCCTCCTGCGGAACCCCGGGGATTCGGCCGACGGGCGGGCCTGCCTGGAGGTGGTGCGGGGACTGGGGGCCCGGGCGGAGAGGGATGGGGAACGCATCCGCATCACGGGCCACGCCGCGCCCCGGGCCCGGGAACTGGACTGCGGGGAATCGGGCTTCTGCCTGCGGGCCGCCGCGGCGGTGGCGGCCCTGGGCGGCGAGTCCCTCCTCCTGGCCCGGGGCTCCCTGCGGGGGCGCCCCATGGACATGGTGCTGGAGCCCCTGCGCCAGCTGGGCGCCCGGTGCGAGGCCGAGGGGGGGCTGCCCCCCCTGCGGGTGCGGGGCCCCCTGAAGGGCGGCACGGTGACGGTGGATGGGCGCGCCAGCAGTCAGTTCCTCAGCGGCCTCCTCCTGGCCCTGCCCCTGGCGGAGGGGGACAGCCGGGTGGAGGTGGTGGGCCTTCGAAGCGGCCCCTACGTGCGCATGACCCTGGACGTGCTCGCGGCCTTCGGGGCCCGGGTCCGGGCCTCCGCCGATCTGTCCCTCATCGAGGTCCCCGGGGGCCAGCGCTACCGCCCCGTGGACCTGGACGTGGAGGGGGACTGGTCCGGGGCGGCCTTCCTGCTGGCGGCGGGCGCCGTCGCGGGGGACGTGGCCGTGGAGGGCCTGGACCCGCGCTCGGCCCAGGCGGACCGGGCGGTGGTGGAGGCCCTTGGGGCGGCGGGGGCGGACCTGGCCTGGGAGGGCGGGGCCCTGCGGGCCCGGCGCTCGGACCTGGCCGGCTTCGCCTTCGACGCCACGGACTGCCCCGATCTCTTCCCGCCCCTGGCGGCCCTGGCCTGCCACGCCCGGGGCACGACGCGCCTGAAGGGCGCCTCCCGGCTCCGGGCCAAGGAGAGCGACAGGGCCGAGGCCCTCGTCACCGAGCTCACGGCCCTGGGCGGGCGCCTGTCCCTGGAGGGGGACTGGATGGTGATCGAGGGCGGACCCCTGGAGGGGGGCCGCGTCGATCCCCGCAACGATCACCGCATCGCCATGGCCGGGGCGCTGGCGGCCCTGCGGAGCCGGCGGGGCGTCCACATGGACGGCGAGGGCTGCGTGGACAAGTCGTACCCCTCCTTCTTCCGGGACCTCGAGTCCCTGCGAGGTGAGCCTTGAACGGTTTCGGACGCATGTTCCGCCTTTCCATCCTGGGCGAGAGCCACGGCTCCTGCGTGGGCGTGCTCCTGGACGGGGTCCCCGCGGGCCTGCCCCTGGAGGCCGCCGAGTTCGAGCCCGACCTGGCCCGGCGCCGGGGCGGATCGGCCCCGGGGACCACGCCCCGGCGCGAGGACGATGTGCCCCTCTTCCGGTCGGGCCTCCATGAGGGGCGCACCACGGGCGCGCCCCTGCTGATCCTCTTCGAGAACCGGAACACCGATTCCTCCGCCTACGAGGCCCTGCGCCACACGCCCAGGCCCGGGCACGCGGATTGGGTGGCCCTGCGGAAGTTCGGGGGCTTCGCCGATATGCGCGGCAGCGGCCACTTCTCGGGCCGGCTCACCGCGGCCCTGGTGGCCGCGGGGGTCGTGGCCCGCAAGCTGCTGGGCCCCGTGAAGGTGGAGGCGCGCCTCCTGGAGGCCGGGGGCAAGGCCGACATCGAGCGGGCCGTGGCCGAGGCCATGGCCGCGGGAGATTCCGTGGGGGGCATCGTGGAATGCCGGGTCCAGGGCCTTCCCGCTGGGCTGGGCGAGCCCTTCTTCGACAGCGTGGAGAGCCTCCTGGCCCACGCGGCCTTCGCCATTCCCGCCATCAAGGGCATCGAGTTCGGGGACGGCTTCCAGGCGGCGCGATCCCGGGGAAGCCAGGTGAACGATTCCATCGCGGGCATGGATGGACGCACCGCCACCAACCACGCGGGGGGCCTCAACGGGGGCATCACCAACGGCAACGAACTGGTCTTCCGGGTGGCGGTGAAGCCCACCTCCAGCATCAAGGCCCCCCAGACCACCCTGGACCTGCGCACCCAGGAGCCCGCGGAACTGCGCGTGGGAGGGCGCCACGACGCGTGCATCGCCCTGCGGGTGCCGGTGGTGCTGGAGGCGGTCGCGGCCGCGGTGCTGGCGGACCTGATGATGGCCGAGGGGCGTATACCCCGGGTCCTGGTTCAGGCCGGGAACCCCGCGGGCAGTTCCACCTTCACGGATTCGCAGGCGTAGGCGAGGACCAGGCCCTCAGCGTCCGTCTCCACCCGCACCACGTAGAACCGCCGCTGGACCTTGGCGGGGGCGGTGGGGGCAGGATTGCGGTCCTTGCCGTCCCAGGTGAGGGCGGCGAAGAGGAGCTCGGCCACGGCGCCGCCGGTCCCGCCGGAGGAAGGCCTGCGGCCGGCGGGGGCCAGGGCCGGGTCGGCCCAGTCGGGGACCTCCTCCTTCCGGGTGTAGACCCATTCGTACGTGGAGCCGCCGCCGGGGCGCGGGGTGACCTTGTACGGCGCGGGGTGGTGGGCCAGGTAGGGCCGAAGGCTGGCGCCCCGGTGGATCGTCGTCGCGCACACGGTGCAGGGGCTGGGCCTGCAGGCTGGAAGGGCCAGGACCAGGGCCAGGGCGGGCAGGAGGCGCAGGGCGCCGGGAACGGGGCGGGGGGGCTTGAGCATGGGGGACGCTGCCAGGATAGCAGGGGGGTCCCCCCCGGGCACTTCCCTCCTGTTCCGGGCATCGACTAGGATGGAACCGTTCCCCCCCATCGAGGTCCCCCCCATGCCCCTTCCGGCCTTCCTGATCGTTTGCGCCCTCCACGGGGAGGCGCCCCTGGACTCCCGGGCCATCATGGCCCGTCTGGACGCGCTGGCCCGGGCCCGGGACTGGGCGGGGCAGGCCGCGTACATCGAAGGGCTGCCCCCCGCGAACCGCCTTGACCTGGCCCTGAACTGGGCCGATGCCCTGGTCCGCAGCTCCCAGTGGGCGAAGCTCCTGGCCCTGTGCGACGATCCGGCCCTCCGGGGCAAGGACGGGCGCCCCCTCTTCCCCCTCCGGGCCCGGGCGGCGGCCCTGGGCGGCCTGGGCCGTTACCGGGAGGCCGTGGTGGCCTACCGGGAGATGCTCAAGGGCGGGGATATCCTGGCGGCCCTCTCGGGCTGGAACGCCAGCCTGGGCGCGGCGGACTGGAAGGCGGCGGAGGAGTTCGGCTCGGCCCTGGCCGCCAAGTTCCCCACCAGCGGGGAGTACGTGGGCATGCACGGCGAGGCCCTGAGCCGTCAGGGACGCTTCAAGGAGGCCCTGGTGGTGCTGGAGAAGGCGGCCGCCCTGTCGCCCCGCAGGGCCATGACCTGGGCCGACCTGGGCTGCTGCCTCAACGAGGCCGGGCGCTACCAGGAGGCCTACGACGCCGCCTCCAAGGCGGTGGAACTGGATCCGCGGAACATGGAGGGCTGGCAGAACCGGGGCCGGGCCTGCATGGGCCTCAAGCGCTACGAGGAGGGCCGGGACCACTACGCCATGGCCCTCTCCCTCAACCCCGAGGATCCAGCCGTGGCCGCGAACCTGCGCCACAACATCGCCGCGGCCGACGCCTACCTGGCCTACCAGGCCAGGGCCAAGGGCCCCGCCAAGGCCTCCGCCAAGGCCCCCTCCAAGGGCAAGCCGCGCTCCTAGGGGGCCAGGTGCTTCCGCCCTGGCCCGAGCAGGTACTCCACCATCCGGGCCACGGCCTTGCGCTGCTCGGGGGGCATGCCGTCCCGCACCAGGAGCGTGAAGGGACGCACCACCTGCGGGGCCTGTACGGGGGACCAGATCTTCGTGTTCGAGGTGACGGCGTGGGGCCCGATGCCGATGGCGCCGGGGATGGTGCGCAGGGCCTCGATGATCTCCGGGACGGTGCCCACCTCCCGGGCGTCGGCGGCGAAGGGCTCGCCGCCCAGGGCCTTCTGGCGGAACTCGCGGTTGGCCCCGGCGGTCCTGCGGCCCAGGACCACGGTGACCGGCAGGTCCGGGCCGCCCACCTCCCGCCAGTTGCGGATGCGCCCGGTGAAGAGGCCCCGGATCTTGTCCCTGGGGAGTTCCATGAGGAGCACGTCCACGTCCGTGACCACGTCGGGATTCACGAGGACGCTGAGCCGGTCCTCCCCGATCTGGATGTGCTTGTACTCGTAAGGGGGGCGGACGGCGTGGCCCTGGGCCCGCATCATGTCCACCCAGCCCTCCATGCTCGTGCCGGCCACGGCCACTTCCAGCCGGCCGGCCATGAGGTCCCGGAAGGCTGCGTCCGGGCCCCGGTCCGACAGGACGAGGCGGATGCCCCGTTCGGCCTCCAGGTGGGGCTTGATGGGCTCGAAGATGGCCTGGATGGCGGTGCCGCCCCCCACCCGCACCACCCCCTGGGCCTGGAGGGCCAGACAGGCGGTTGCCAGCAGGATGGTCATCACCGGACGGACCATGGGGCCTCCTAGGGCGGAGCGGGCTTGAAAACAGGATGCATCCGCGCGGAACGGGCGCAAGGGCAAAGGCGACCCCGGGGTCCCGCATTTGGGGGCTTGCAAAAAAGCCGCGCCCTCCATAGACTGGCCCATCGCTTGGAGAAGGCGTGGTCCTTTCCCTCAACAGCCTGACCTGGAACTGGAGCTGGTGGCCCCAGGGGTCGGGCGTTGGCATGGGAAGGCTCACGGACTAGACGAGCGCAATCCCACGACCACCTCCCCGGCCCGCCCCATGGCGGGCCTTTTCGCGTTCACCCAGAGGATTCCCATGACCCCCATCGCAACCGCCGCGCCCCCCCTCGTGATGGCCATCCCCGCCGACCTCATCACGCCCGTGCGCGCCTTCCTGGCCCTTACCGCCCCGGGCGAGGACGCCTACCTGCTGGAGTCCGTCACCGGCGGCGAGTTCCAGGCCCGCTTCTCCTTCATCGGCCTGGACGCCGTGGAGGTGTTCGAGGCGGGGCGGGGGGCCTCCCTGGTGCGGGACGGCGGCCGCACGGAACTGCCCGGCGACCCCCTGGAGGCCCTGGCCGCCTGGGCCGCCTCCCTCAAGGCCGACGTGCCGGGGGTGCCCGTGCCCTTCCTGGGCGGGGCGGTGGGCTGGGCCGACTTCAGCGCCTACGCCCTGGCCGAGCCGGCCCTGGCGGAAAGCTTCCCGGGGGCCCGGGAGCCCCGCCTGCGCTTCGGGCGCTTCGCCTCGGGGCTCGTGCTGGATCACCTGAAGCAGCAGGGCACCCTGTACCACTTCCCCGAGGGGGGGGACGGAGAGGCCCGGCTGCGGCAGCTGGCCTCCCGGCTGGAAGGCGCCCTCCCGGCCCGGCCGGGACCGCCCGCCTTCACCCCGACCCGCCGCCCCGACCGGGAGCGCTTCGGGCGGAACTTCAAGGCCGTGCAGGAGGCCATCCTGGCCGGGGACGCCTACCAGGTGGTCCTCTCCGAGCCCTTCGAGGGCGCCTTCCAGGGGGATCCCTTCGAGGTCTACCGCCGCCTGCGCCGCCTCAACCCCAGTCCCTACCACTTCTTCGTGAGCCTGGGGGGGCGCCAGCTTGTGGGGGCCTCCCCGGAGATGCTGGTGCGGGTGGAGGGCAGGGGGGTGGCCACCGTGCCCATCGCCGGCACCCGGCGGCGCACGGGGGACGCGGCCGAGGACGACCGCCTCGCCGCGGAGCTGAAGGCCGATCCCAAGGAGCTGGCGGAGCACGCCATGCTGGTGGACCTGAGCCGCAACGACCTGGGCCGGGTGTGCGAGCCGGGCTCGGTGACGGTGCCGGTGCGGGAGCAGGTGGAGCGCTTCAGCCACGTGATGCACATGATCAGCGAGGTCCACGGCCGGCTCCGCGGAGGCCTGAGGCCCCTGGACGCGCTCTGGAGCGCCTTCCCCGCCGGCACCCTCAGCGGCGCCCCCAAGATCAGCGCCACCCGCCTCCTCTCGGCCCTGGAGGGCGAGGACCGGGGCGCCTACGGCGGCGGGGTGGGGATCCTGGACCGCACCGGGAACCTGGAGATCGCCATCACCATCCGCAGCCTGGAGATCGAGGCCGGCAGGGCGCGCTTCCGCGCCGGCGCCGGGGTCGTGGCCGACAGCCTCGAGACGTCCGAATGGGAGGAGATCCACGCCAAGGCCGGCGTCCTCCTCGAAGCCCTGGGAGCCTCCCGATGATCCTCTTCGTCGACAACTACGATTCCTTCACCTACAACCTCGTCTCCATGATGGGGGCCCTGGATCCGGACCTGGCCGTGGTGCGCAACGACGCCATCGACGTGGCGGGGGCCCTGGCCCTGAACCCCTCGGGCCTCGTCATCTCCCCCGGCCCCGGCCACCCCCGGGAGGCGGGGGCCTGCCTGGACCTGGTGCGGGCCCTGGCGCCCCGCATGCCGGTGCTGGGGGTCTGCCTGGGCCACCAGGTGATCACCGAGGCCTTCGGCGGCCGCGTGGGCCGGGCCTCCCGCCCCATGCACGGCAAGGTCTCCCTCATGGTCCACGACGGCACGGGGCTCCTGGCGGGCCTGCCGGACCCCCTGGAGGTGGGCCGCTACCACTCCCTGGCGGCCGAGGCCGGAAGCCTCCCGGACTGCCTCCTGGTGCAGGGCCGCACGGCGGACGGCGAGGTCATGGCCCTCCGCCACCGCGTCCACGACTGCCACGGGGTCCAGTTCCACCCCGAATCCATCCTCACCCCCGAGGGGGGCCGCATCCTGGCCGCCTTCGTGGGCCGCTGCCGCAGCGAGGTGTCCCGATGCTCGTGAAACTCCTTCCCCAGGCGAACCTGGAACTGCCCGGCGCCCGGCGCCTGGACCTGCCCTTCGGCTCCTTCCTGGCCCTCCTGGGCCAGGAGGCGCCCCCCCTGGAGGCCGTGCGGGCCCTGCCCGGGGTGGAATGGGCCCGGGCCACGGGCTCCAGGCCCATCCTCGCGGCCCGGGAGGCGGCGCCGGAGGGAACCCGGGTGCGCCTGGGCGCCCACGAGGTGGGGGGCCGGGACCTGGCCTTCATGGGCGGCCCCTGCTCCGTGGAGGACCGGGAGCAGATCCTTTCCACGGCCCGCTTTATCGCCGCCTGCGGGGCCACGGGCCTGCGCGGGGGCGCCTACAAGCCCCGCACCTCCCCCTACGCCTTCCAGGGCCTGGGCCACGCGGGGGTGGAACTGCTGCGGGAGGCCGCCGAGGCCTCGGGCCTGCCCGTGATCACCGAGGTGATGGAGCCCGGGGACGTGGAGGCCATGCTGCCCCTGGTGGACTGCTTCCAGATCGGGGCGCGCAACATGTCCAGCGCCCCACTCCTTCGGGCCGTGGGCAGGGCCGGCAAGCCCGTGCTCCTCAAGCGCGGGCCCTCGGCCACCCTCCAGGAGTTCGTGCTGGCCGCGGAGTACATCCTGCTGGAGGGCAACGCCCAGGTGATCCTCTGCGAGCGGGGCATCCGCACCTTCGAGACCGCCACCCGCAACACCCTGGACCTGAACGCGGTGCCCGTGCTCAAGGAGCTCACCCACCTGCCCGTGATCGTGGACCCCTCCCACGGCACGGGGCGCCGGGACGCGGTGATCCCCATGGCGCGGGCCGCGGTGGCCGCCGGCGCGGACGGGATCATCGTGGAGGTGCATCCCGATCCCTCCCGGGCCCTGTCGGACGGCGACCAGAGCCTCCACCTGCACGAGTTCCAGCGCCTGGCCGCGGAGCTGGGCCCCGTGGCCCGGGCCGTGGGCCGCGCCTTCGAGGTCCCCAGGGCCGGCTCGGACGGGGTGCCCTTCATCCGCCGCGCCGTGGGCTGGGGCTCCGCCAACTGAAGCGTTTCGTGGCCAAGGACAAGGAGAACGACGTGAATCCCGCATTCGAGATCGACAAGGAACTGACGCTGGAGGGGGCCCGGGCCTTCATGGAGGCCTGCCTGGACCCGGCCTCGGACCCCGGCGAGGTGGGCCGCGCCCTCCTCGCCCTCAACGGACGCCCCTTCCGGGGCGCCGAATTGACGGCCTTCGCCCAGGTGCTGCGGGCCAAGGCCGTGCCCTTCCGGGCCGCCCGGCCCGCCCTGGACACCTGCGGCACGGGGGGCGACGCCCGCCAGGGGGTGCACACGGCCAACCTCTCCACCCTTTCGGCCCTGGCCCTGGCCCGCATGGGCGTGGACGTGGTCAAGCACGGGAGCCGCTCCGCCAGCAGCCTCTGCGGCTCCGCGGACCTGCTGGAGGCCCTGGGCGCCGACCTGGCGAGGCCCGTGGAGGCCCTGGAAGGGGACCTGGAGGACCGGGGCTTCGCCTTCCTCTTCGCGCCCCGCTTCCATCCCGTGCTGGCGCGCATGGTTCCCATCCGCCGGGCCCTGGGCGTGCCCACGGTCTTCAACATGCTGGGCCCCCTCCTGAATCCGGCCCGGCCTCCCTTCCAGGTGCTGGGGGTGGCCAAGGCGGAATGGATCCGCCCCGTGGCCGAGGCCCTGGCGGCTCTCAGCCTGGAGCGGGCCTTCGTCGTGCACGGGCGCGAGGCCGGCGGCGCCGGCATGGACGAGGCCTCCCTGGAGGGGCCCACCACCGTGCAGGCCGTGCGGGGCGGAGCCCTGGCCGAGGCCTTCGTGTTCCAGCCCGGGGACGCCGGGGTGCGGCGGGGGCTCGCGCCCGCGGCCGCCGACAGCCTGGAGGCCTGCGTCGCCCTGGCCCGGGGCCTGGCGGCAGGAGCCGGGCACCCGGACTTCTCCCCCCGGGTGGCCGAGGAGGTGGCGCTCCAGGCCGCCCTGGGCCTGGCCCTCGTGCGGGACGCGGACCTGGCCGGACTGCCCCTGCTCGTGGCCGAGGCGCGGGAGGCCTTGCGCGAAGGGCTGGACCTGCCCTCCCTCCTTTCCGTCGCGGCGTAGGGGGGGCCATGGAACCGCGCCTGGGCATCCTGGCCGAGCTCGTCGCCTCCGAACGGATCCGCCTGGCGGGGGCATCCGCGCCCCCCCTGCGGGAGAACCCGCTCCGGGGGCCGGGCCCCTTCGAAAGGGCCCTGCGGAGCGCGCCCCTTCCCGTCATCGCCGAATTCAAGCGGGCCTCGCCCTCCCTGGGGCCCTTCGCCGCGGAGGCGGACGCCGCGGAGCGCCTGGAGGCCTACGCCCGGGGCGGGGCGGCCTGCTTTTCCGTGCTGGCCGAACCCTCCCGCTTCGGGGGGAGGCCGGAGGACTTCGCCGTGGCGCGGCGCTTCGGCCTGCCCATGCTCTACAAGGGCTTCGTGTGCACGAGGGCCCACCTGCACGAAGCGGTGGCCCTGGGGGCCCAGGCGGTCCTCCTCATCGCCCGGGTCCTGGGCGGGGAGCTTCCCGCCTACGCCTCGGCGGCGCGGGTGCTGGGGCTGGAGCCCCTGGTGGAACTGCACGACGCCTCGGAGATCCCCGCCGCCCAGGCCGCCTGCGCCCGGCTCGTGGGCTGGAACGTGCGCGATCTGGCCGACTTCTCCATGGGCGTGGCCGATCCGCGCCCCCTGCGGGAGGCCTTCCCGGGCGCCGTCCTCATCCGGGAATCGGGCCTGAAGGACGCCGCGGCCATCCGCGGGGCCCTGGCTTCGGGCTGGGACGCGGTGCTGGCCGGCGAAGCCCTCATGCGCAGCCCGGACCCCGCGGAGCTCCTGCGCGGGGTGCGGGCGTGATCGCCAAGGTCTGCGGGCTCACCGCGGCGGAGGACGTGGCCATGGTGCTGGAGGCCGGGGCGGACCTGGTGGGCTTCCTGGCCCACCCGGCCAGCCCCCGCCACTGCCCGGATCCGGATCTGCCGCGCCTGGCCGGGGAACGGGCCGTCCTCGTGATGGTGGCGGAGGGGCCGGGACCGGTCCTGGCCTGGGCCCGGGCCTGCGGGGCCCGATGGGTGCAGCCCTACCTGCCGGATCCCTCCGGCCTGGAGGCCCTGCGCGCGGAGGGCCTGCGCATCCTCCTGCCCTGGCCCGACGAACCCGGACGGGAACGGGTGGAGGCCGATCTCTACCTGTGGGAGACGAGCCCGAAGGCCACCGGCGTTCCCGGGGGCTCGGGCCGGGCCCACGGCCTCCTCCACCCGCCCCCGGGGCCCTTCCTCCTGGCGGGGGGCCTGGACGGGTCCGTCCTGGCCGGACGGGCCTCCCTCCTTCCCGCACATCCCCCTTGCCGGGGCTTCGACGCCGCGAGCCGCCTGGAGCGCGCGCCGGGGCGCAAGGACCCGGACCTGGTGGCCGCCTTCGTGCGCGCCGCCCATCACCTGGAGCGACCATGACCGCCACCGCCTTCGCCCTTTCCGGGCGCTACGGATCCCTGGGCCTGGGGGGCTGCTACGCCCCCGAAACCCTGATGCAGCCCCTCCTGGACCTGGAAGCCGCCTTCCTCGCGGCCCTGGAGGACCCCGCCTTCCAGCGGGAGCTCCAGGAGGAGCTGCGCGTCTTCGTGGGCCGGCCCACGCCCCTGACCCCCGCCCCGCGCCTGGCCCGGGAGCTGGGCCTGGATTCCCTGTGGCTCAAGCGGGAGGACCTGGCCCACACCGGCGCCCACAAGATCAACAACGCCCTCGCCCAGGCCCTCCTGGCCCGGCGCATGGGCAGGGAGGAGGTCATCGCCGAGACGGGGGCGGGCCAGCACGGCGTGGCCTGCGCCGCGGCCTGCGCGCGCCTGGGGCTGCGCTGCACCGTCTACATGGGGGAGGTGGACATGGCCCGCCAGGCCCCCAACGTGGCCCGCATGCGGCTCTTCGGGGCCGAGGTGGCGCCGGTCTCGGCCGGGTCGCGCACCCTCAAGGAGGCCGTCAACGAGGCCCTGCGAGCCTGGGCGGGGAACTGCCACAGGGCCCACTACATCCTGGGCTCGGCCCTGGGCCCCCATCCCTTCCCGCTGCTGGTGCGCACCTTCCAGGCCGTCATCGGCCGGGAGGCCCGGGCCCAGGTGCTGGAGGCCGCGGGCGCGCTGCCCGAGGCGGTCGTCGCCTGCGCCGGCGGGGGCAGCAACGGGCTGGGCCTGATGACGCCCTTCACCGGCGATCCGGTGCGCCTCGTGGCCGTGGAGGCCGGGGGCCATGGGGAAGGGGAGGGGGAGCACGCGGCCCGGGTGGGCCCGGGGCGCATCGGGGTCCTCCACGGCTGCCGGAGCCTCCTGCTCCAGGACGCCCACGGCTGGACCTCGGAGACCGCCAGCGTCAGCGCGGGGCTGGACTACCCCTCCCTGGGGCCCGAGCTGGCCGCGCTCTGCCTGGACGGCCGGGTCGAGGCCCTCCGGGCCACGGACGCCGAGGCCCTGGAGGGCGCGCGGCGCCTGTGCCGGACCGAGGGCATCCTGCCCGCCCTGGAATCCAGCCACGCCCTGGCCGTCCTGGGGCGCCTGGGCGCGCGCAGCGTGCTGCTGGGCCTCTCGGGGCGCGGCGACAAGGACCTTTCCACCTACCAGTCCCTGGGAGCCTGACATGGAAGCCATCCTGCCCTTCATCACCGCCGGGGACCCGGACCTGGACCGCCTCCGCCCCCTGCTGGCGGAACTGCGGGACCTGGGCGTGGGCACCGTGGAGGTGGGCCTGCCCCACTCCGATCCCGTCGCCGACGGTCCCGTGCTCCAGGCCGCCGCGGGCCGGGCCCTGCGGGCCGGGGCCACGCCCCGCCGGGTGCTGGAGGCCCTGGCCGGGGTGCCGGGGCCCGATGTGGTGCTCTTCACGTACTTCAACCCCCTGCTGCAGCTGGGGGACGATCTCCTGCCCCTGCTGGCGGCCACCCCCGTGCGGAGCCTCCTGGTGGTGGACCTGCCCCCGGGGCAGGAGCCGGCCTGGGAGGACCGCCTGCGGGCGGCGGGGTACCCCCTGGTGCCCCTGCTGGCCCCCACCACGGGGCCGGGGCGGGCCCGGGCCCTCCTGGAGGCCCGCCCCGATCCGGGCGGGGCCTGCTTCGCCAGGCGCTTCGCGTACGTGGTGGCGCGCCTGGGGGTGACGGGCACGGGGGGAGGGGTGGACCTGGAACCCGTGGCGGCGCGGGTCGCCGAACTGCGGGCCCACACGGACAGGCCCCTGGCCGTGGGCTTCGGCCTGGACGACCCGGCCAGCCTGGACGCGGTGCGGCGCCTGGGGGCGACCCCCGTCGTGGGCTCCGCGCTCGTGGCCGCCCTGGCCCGGGGGGAGGGTCCCGGCGCCTTCCTGGGGTCCCGGCTGGGGACCGCTATTCCACGATGAGGGCCTTGGCCTCGGGGGTCTTCAGCCAGTCCAGGAGCTTCTGGACGGGGGCGGAGGGCTTGCCCTTGGTCACCAGGAAGATGGGCCGGGTGATATTGGGGGTCACGGGGCTGTTCACCTGGATCGCCTCCTGGGCGGCCTTGGGGGCGAAGCAGATGGCGAAGGTGGAGTTCTCCAGGGCCTGGACGACGGTGACGCCCTTGGGGAAGCCCCAGGTGAACTTGCCGAAGGCCTGGCCGTCCATGATCTGGGACCGGAAGGTGTCGTTGGTGGCGGCCTGATCGGGGTCCAGGAGCACGAAGATGGGGGCGTCGGGGCCGCCGATCTCCTTCCAGCTCTTCACCTTGCCCGTGAAGATGCCCGCCAGGTCCTCCTTGCTGAGGGTGAGGAGGAGCACGTCGGCGGTGGTGAGCACCTGGATCGTGTCCGTGCCGATCTGGATCCGGGTGATCTCCTCCTCGGAGGGCATGCGCAGCTTCTTGGCCTTGATGGAGGCCTTCCAGTCCTCCCACGTGAGGCCGCCGGCGGCCGCGTCGGCCTCGCCCTTGTCCAGGAGGCCCCAGGCCTCGGCGCTGCGGGCGTCCCGCAGCCAGAGCTTGATGCCCGTGGCCTTCTCGAAGGCGGGCTTGACGCGGTTGAAGATGTTCAGGGCCGGGGTGATCCCCGTGGCCAGGCGGATCTCCGCCTGGGCCTGGAGGGCCAGGGAAGCCAGGACAGCAAGGCAGAGGGTGCGCCAGTTCATGGATTTCTCCTATAGGCTGGGAAGGTGCGGCCGAGTGAAGGTGTTGAATTATACGCATCGGAGCCTTTGTGATTCTCTTGATTTCCTCCGCGAAGAAACTTGATTTCGCCAAGAAGATCCCGGAACTGCCCGGCACCAAGCCCGCCCGGTTAAAGGAGAGCGCCGTCCTGGCGGGCATCCTCAAGCGCCTGGATCTGGGGGAGCTGGCGGACTTGATGGCCCTGAGCGAGGACCTGGCCGCCCTCACCGCGGGCCGCTACCAGGCCTGGCGGCCCGCCCACGCCGCTCCCGAGGCCCGGCCCGCCGCCCTGGCCTACGCGGGAGACGCCTACCAGGGGCTGGACGCCTGGAGCCTGGGGCCGGAGGATCTGGCCTGGGCCCAGGACCGCCTGCGCATCGTTTCCGGCCTCTACGGCCTGCTGCGGCCCCTGGATCTCATCCGCCCCTACCGCCTGGAGATGGGCGCGCGCCTGGCCAACCCGGCAGGAGCCGACCTCTACGCCTTCTGGCGGGAGAAGCTCACCAAGGACCTGGCCAAGGCCCTGAAGGCGGACGGCGGACCCCTGGTGAACCTGGCCAGCGGAGAGTCCTTCGGGGCGGTGGACCCGGGGGGCCTCGGCCGCCGGGTGGTGACGCCGGTGTTCGAGGATCCGCAGCGGGGGACGTACCGGGTGGTGAGCTTCCACGCCAAGCGCGCCCGGGGCCTCATGTGCCGCTACGCCATCCGGGGACGGATCGGGGACGCGGAGGCGCTCAAGGGCTTCGACCTGGAAGGGTACCGCTTCGAGGCCGGCGCCTCGGGGCCGGAGCGGTGGGTGTTCCGGCGCTGAGGGGGAACCAAGGCGGATCCCGGACCACCCAGGGGCTCGAAGGGAGCTTCCATGATGGAACCGCGATGCCGTTCACGCCGGCTGGGGGGTGCACGGACGCGCCTCGCCGGCCTCCTCCTCCTCGCCGTTCCGGCGCTGGCCCAGCCCGCGCCCGAGGAGAAGGCGCCCTCGAAGAATCCGCACGCGGCGGCGCCCGCGATCGCCATGGATCCCGCGAGCCTGGTGCGCAGCCTCGCCGAAGGCCTGGGGAAGCTCACCCTGCCCTCCAGCTTCTGCGGCGGGGTCGCGGTCAGCGATCCCTGGATCCCGGCCGGCAACCCCTACCTCGGCTCCTTCATGAAGGACCTGGTGGCGCCTCGCCGAGCGCCTTCCAGGGACCTGGAGACCTGGGGAGGGGCCAGGCCCCAGGACGCGGGCGCCTTCGGGAACGGTTACCCGTTCGATCTGACGGTCCTCGCCATCGAGGATTACCAAGCGAGAGGGGGCCAGCAACCTACCCACCGAGGTGTCCGGGCCTGCGCCGAGGCCATCGCCCAGGCCTGGAAGCAGGAGCAGGGAGCCTCCCTGCTCCTGGCCCCGAGGGTGGAGGTGCTCCTGGACGAGCGGGTGACCGCCGCCGAATTCACGGGCGCCCATCCCCGGGCCTTCCGGGAAAGCGACCTGGTCCTGTTCATCGGCCACGGTTCGGAGACGGGGCCTTTCCTCGGGTGGGGACAGGCCGGACCCGGGATGGCGCCCGCCAACTACGCCTGGTCCGGGGGCCGGGCCAAGTGGTTCATCAATGCGTCCTGCCTGGGGCTGTCCGATGGCCGGGGTGCCCTGACGCCGGACGTGGACCTCCTGGTCGAAGGAAACCAGGGCAGGGACCGGGACGGGAACAGCGTCCCCCCGTTGGGCGGCTGGGGGAAACCCATGGGCAAGGATTCGGCCGACAAGGACAGGCTCCACGCCATCTTCGGCTACAAGTCCATTTCCTGGTTCAACCCGGATTCCAGGCAGTCCGGCCAGGCCCCGCAGAGGCCCGCCATCTTCGAACGCAGGCTCGACAGGCGCTGGGAGGATTACCCGGCCTACCTGTTCATCAAGGCCCTGATGGGCTCGGACACGACCCTGGAAGCCCAGGGCCTTCCCAGGGGCATGGGGATCTCTGGATGTTCTGCGTGGATTTCCAGTTCCGGATGACGGGCATCCCGGGCTCCATGCCCGCGGTGCTGGCCTATCGCGCGGAAGGCCGGGAGGACGGAAGCCCGGTCCTGGACTACTACCACGAGTCCTTCCACGCCCCGTTCCCCAGTCCGGGGCGCCTGGGGGACGGGTATGTGTTGAGTTTCAAATGCCGCAGCCAGATATACGGCACCCCTGAGTTCTAGGAGGATCCCATGGCCGCCCGCAGGCTTGCGCTTCCCACCGCATGCGTCCTGGTCGCTGCCGCCCAGGTCGGTTGCCGGGGGTCCTCCCCCGAGGCCGCCGCGGCGGATCCCCCACGCATCCCCGTGAACCCCGCGCCGAAAACGGCTGTCCCATCCGCCGATTCCGCCGACGGGCCGCGGGGCCGGCGGGATGCCCTCCGCGAAGTGGCCGACAGGGCCGTGGAGGCGATGAACCTCCCCGAGGGGAGCTGGCGCTTCCAGAACCATGCCGATGCCATCGATAGTTTCCAGGGCGGCCGCCACGTCCTGGTTTCCCGGTCCTTCCTCTACCGCCGCATCCTGGACGGGGTGCCCGTCTACGGCCCTGGGACCAGCATCCTGGTCACCGTGGGCCCGGAGGGCACCCTGGAACGGGTGCACGCCGACTGGGCCCCCGCCTTCCACCGCCCGGCCCGGGTGGAGGACTTCGCCCACCTGGACCTGGACGAATGGATCTCCCGCGAGGTGAAGCCGGAGGACGTCCCGAAGGGGGCCCGCCTCGTCAACCTGGGCCTGTGCTACCTTTCCCGGCCCGTCGAAGGGGGCCTGGAGGCGGTGCCCGTCGTGGGGGTCCGCGTCCTTCCGGGGGATCCGGCGTTGAAGGGCCTGGGCGGGCAGTTCTACCTGCCCCTTCGGCCCTGAGGGCCCCTTCAGGCGCCGAGGTAGCGTCCGCCGGCGCCCTGCCGGAAGGGCACCCCGTTGACGTAGACCTCGCGGATGCCTTCGGAGGGGCGCCTGGGCTCCTCGTACGTGGCCCGGTCCCGCAGTTCCGCGGGGTCGAAGAGGACGAGGTCCGCGGCGCAGCCCGGCGCGAGGCGGCCCCGGCCGGCCAGGGCGAAGGTCTCCGCGGGCAGGGCGGTGATCCTGCGCACGGCCTCCTCCAGGGACAGGCTGGGGCGGTCCAGGGCCATGCGGCGCAGGTAGCGGGGGAAGGTGCCCCAGAGGCGGGGATGGGGATGGCGGTCGTGGGGGAGGCCGTCGGAGCCCACCATGCAGCGGGGGTGGGCCAGGATGGCGTCCACGTCGGCGGGGTCCATGTGGAAGTAGATGCCGCCCCCGGGCTGGAGGCGGTCCAGGGCCTCCCGCTCGGGGACGCCCCAGGCCGCCGCGGCCTCCGCCAGGGTGCGGCCCGCCATCTCGGGGTGGGGGTCGGACCAGGGGATGCGCACTTCGGTGGACTGGGCGGCGAAGGCCGGGTCCAGGACGGTGGAGCCGGCCTCGTAGGGGTAGGCGTCCAGGGCGAAGGGGACGCCGGCGCCGCCGTAGAGGGCGAGCAGCTCCCGGGCGCGGCCCCGGTTGCGGGTGCCGGCCACCTTCTGGTGGCTCAGGACGAGGAAGGCTCCGGCCTTCCGGGCGATGGCGAAGGCCTCCCGGGTGGCCTCCATGACGCCGTCGAACTCGTCCCGCACGTGCATGCAGAGGCGGCCTCCGGCTTCGGCGGCGGCCCGGGCCAGCACCTCCACCTCGCCGGGGGGGGCGCCGCAGTTGGTGGGGTAGGCCAGGCCCGTGCTGAGGCCCGCGGCGCCTTCGGCCATGGCGGCCTCCAGATCGGCGCGCATGGCGTCCAGTTCGCGCTTCCCGGCGGGCCGGGTCCAGTCCTCCATGCGGGCCACCCGCAGGGCCCCGTGGCCCACCAGGGCCGCCACGTTCACGCCGAGCGGGGCCTCCCGCAGGGCCCGGGCGTAGTCGGCGAAGGACGGGAACCGGAAGGCCTCGGGGCCGCCCAGGAGGTTGAGGGGCGGGGGCGGGGCCCCGCGAAGGCGCAGGGGGGCCGGGCTGATGCCGCAGTTGCCCACCACCACGGTGGTGACGCCCTGGCTCAGCTTGGCCTCCATGGCCTCCCGGGAGAACACGGCCAGGTCGTCGTGGGTGTGGGTGTCCACGAAACCGGGGGCGGCGCAGAGGCCCGCGGCGTCCACCTCGTTGCTCGCCTGTGCCCCCGTCAGGTCCCCCAGGGCGGCGATGCGATCCCCGCGGATGCCCAGGTCCCCCGTCCAGGCCGGCGCGCCGGTGCCGTCCAGGATCCGGGCGCGCCGGATGAGGGTGTCATAGGTGGGGGCCGCGCCTTCCATTTCCATTCAAGGATAGCTGGCGACGGCCGATGAGACGGAATATCATTGTTCCTTCCGAGAGGCGCTGCAAGGCATCCCATGTCCCAGGCTCGGAAGCCGGTTTCCCCGGTCCCTCCCAACGGCGCTTACCTCACAACCTCTGCCGGGTTAAGCGGGTAAGGCGCGGGAGCGCCGCCCATCCAGGCTCCCGGCCGTCGTCCAAGGAGCCCATCATGACCACCCTCGCCTCCGAACACCAGGTCGCGGACCTGTCCCTGGCCGCCTGGGGACGCCGGGAGATCGCCATCGCCGAGACGGAGATGCCCGGTCTCATGGCCATCCGGGAGGAGTACGCCGGATCGAAGCCCCTGGCCGGGGCCCGCATCGCCGGGTCCCTGCACATGACCATCCAGACCGCGGTGCTCATCGAGACCCTGAAGGCCCTGGGCGCCGAGGTCCGCTGGGCCTCCTGCAACATCTTCAGCACCCAGGACCACGCCGCCGCCGCCATCGCCGACGGGGGCACGCCCGTGTTCGCCTACAAGGGCGAGAGCCTGGACGACTACTGGGCCTTCACCCACCGGATCTTCGAGTTCTCCGAAGGCACGGCCAACATGATCCTGGACGACGGCGGCGACGCCACCCTGCTCCTGCACCTGGGGGCCCGGGCCGCCCAGGACGCCTCCCTCCTCGACGCGCCCCAGAACGAGGAGGAGCGGGCCCTGTACGGCGCCATCCGCGCGCGCCTGGCCTCCGATCCCTCCTGGTACGCGCGCCAGCTGGCCGCCATCAAGGGCGTCACGGAGGAGACCACCACGGGCGTGCACCGCCTCTACCAGATGGCGGAGCGCGGCGAGCTGAAGTTCCCCGCCATCAACGTCAACGACTCCGTCACCAAGAGCAAGTTCGACAACCTCTACGGCTGCCGCGAGTCCCTGGTGGACGGCATCAAGCGCGCCACCGACGTCATGATCGCCGGCAAGGTGGCCGTCATCTGCGGCTACGGCGACGTGGGCAAGGGCTGCGCCCAGGCCATGCGGGCCCTCTCGGCCCAGGTGTGGGTCACCGAGATCGATCCCATCTGCGCCCTGCAGGCCGCCATGGAGGGCTACCGGGTCGTGACCATGGACTGGGCCGCCGACAAGGGCGACATCTTCGTCACCGCCACCGGCAACCACCACGTGATCACCCGCGACCACATGGCCGCCATGAAGGACCAGGCCATCGTCTGCAACATCGGCCACTTCGACAGCGAGATCGACGTCGCCGGGCTGGAGACCTGCGCCTGGGAGGAGATCAAGCCCCAGGTGGACCACGTGATCTTCCCCGACGGCAAGCGCATCATCCTGCTGGCCAAGGGCCGCCTGGTGAACCTGGGCTGCGGCACGGGCCACCCCTCGTACGTGATGAGCTCCAGCTTCGCCAACCAGACCCTGGCCCAGATCGAGCTGTGGACGAAGCAGGGCCAGTACGCCATCGGCGTCTACACCCTGCCCAAGCACCTGGACGAGCACGTGGCCCGGCTCCAGCTGAAGAAGCTGAACGCCCAGCTCACGCGGCTTTCCGAAAGCCAGGCCAAGTACATCAACGTCCCCGTGGAAGGGCCGTACAAGCCCGAGCACTACCGCTACTAGTGCTGGTCGACGCCCACTGCCACCTCCAGGACCCCCGGCTCGCCGGGGACCTGGAGGGGGTGTTGGCCCGGGCCCGGGCGGCGGGGGTGGGCGCCTTCCTCTGCTGCGGCACGAGGCCCGCGGACTGGGCGGCGGTGCTGGAGCTGGCCCGGACCCGGGCCGGGGTGGTCCCCCTGGCGGGGCTGCACCCCTGGCACGTGGACGGGGCGGGGCCCGGCTGGGAGGAAGCCCTGGAGGCCGCCTTCGACGCGGGCGCGGCCGCGGGGGAGTGCGGGCTGGACTTCTCGGAGGGAAGGCCCGCCCGGGAGGCCCAGGAGGCCGCCCTCGCCGCGCAGCTGCGGCGCGCGGCGGCGCGGAACCTGCCCGTCGCCCTCCACTGCGTGAAGGCCACGGAGCGGCTGGCGGCGGTGATCCGGGAAACGGGCCTGGGCCCCGCCGGGGGCTACGTGCACGCCTTTTCCGGCGCGCCGGAGGCGGCGCGGACCTTCCTGGACCTGGGGCTCCACCTCTCCTTCGGCGGGGCCGTGACCCGGCCGGGGGCGAAGCGGGCCGCGGCCTCCCTGGCCTACGTGCCGGGGGACCGCTACCTGCTGGAGACGGACGCCCCGGACCTGGCCCCCGAGGGCGTCACGGGCCCCTGCGAGCCCGCGCACCTGGCCCTGGTGGCCGAGGCGGCCTCCCGCATCCGGGGGGAGGACGCCGGGGCCGCGGCCGCGGAGAACGCCCGGAAACGCTTCGGAAGGTGGCTGGCATGAGATGGTACGCGCGCACGGAACAGCTGCTGGGGGCCCAGGCCTGCGAGCGGCTCGCGGCCTCGACGGTGGCGGTCTTCGGGCTGGGGGGCGTGGGCTCCTTCGCCGTGGAGGCCCTGGCCCGGGCCGGCGTGGGCGGACTGCGCCTCGTGGACTACGGCACCGTGGACGAAAGCAACATCAACCGCCAGCTCCTGGCCCTCCACTCCTCCGTGGGCGCCCGCAAGACGGACCTGGCCTCGGCGCGGGCGCTGGACATCAACCCGGAATGCCGCGTGGACGCCCGGCCCGGCTTCGTGAACGCCGAGACGGTGGAGGGCTTCCTGGATCCCGTCCCGGATCTGGTGATCGACGCCATCGACAGCCTCAATTCCAAGGTCACCCTCCTGGAGGCCGCCTGGCGCCGGGGCATCCCCATCGTCAGCAGCATGGGGGCCGGGGGCCGCGTGGACATGGCCCAGGTGCGCTTCGGGGACCTGGCCGAGACCACCATCTGCCCCCTGGCGCGGGTGGTGCGCCTGCGCCTGCGGCGCCGGGGCGTGGCGGGGGGCATCCCCTGTGTCTACTCGGTGGAGCCGGCCCGGAACACCACGCCCTTCCAGCCCCAGGACCGGGGCGAGCACTTCGGCACGGGGCGGGTGCGCACGCCCATCGGCACCGTCTCCTACATGCCGGCTGTCTTCGGGCTGCGGGTGGCCCAGGAGGCCATCGCCTTCCTCACCCGCCCGGCGCCGGATCCCGCGGAGGCTTGACAGGCCTGGGCTCCAAGCGTAAATTATTGGCAATCTTTCAGTTCATGCGCATATTCACATTTTCTGGCCGCGGACGTGATGCACGAATCCCCGGTGTCCCCCGAGCCCCCCTTCCGCCCCGAGCCCGGCCTGAGGATCGTCTGCATCCTGGCCTCCGCCGGGGGCCTGGAGCCCCTGAAGACCCTGGTGGGGGGCCTGAGGCCGGGCCTGGGCGCCGCGGTGCTCGTCCTGCAGCACTTCCCCGAGGACCGGGTCAGCCATCTGCCTGAACTCCTGGCCGGAACGGCGAACCTGCCCATCCAGATGGGGCGTCCGGGGGACCCGCTCCGTCCGGATACGATCCACGTCCTGAGCGGGGGCATGGGCATCGAGGCCTCGGCGGAGGGCCCCGTCCTCGTGCGGCCCCAGGCCCTGGCCACCCAGGACCTGCCGGGGGATCACCTGCTCCGGTCCGTGGCCGCCCTGGCGGGGCCCCTGGCCACCGCCGTGGTCCTTTCGGGCACGGGCCGGGACGGGGTGGAGGGACTCCGGGCCATCCGGGACGCCGGGGGCAGGACCCTCGTACAGGCACCCGCCACGGCCGCCTATGAGGGCATGCCCCGCCAGGCCATCGAGGCCGGGGTGGCGGACCGCATCCTCGCCGCGGAGGAGATGGCGGAGGCCCTCCTGGCCCGGGACCGGCAACTGGACGGGAAGGAATGGGCCAGCGGCCTGCGGGAGGTGTGCGCCACCCTGGCCCGCCTCACCGGCCACGACTTCCACGGCTACAAGCAGGGCACCCTGCTGCGCCGGGTCCATCGGCGCATGCGGGCCTGCAACAGCCGGTCCCTCCAGGAATACGCGGGGATCCTGGCCCGCAACTCCGCGGAGGGGGAGGCCCTCCTGGCGGATCTCCTCATCGGGGTCACCGAGTTCTTCCGGGATGCCGAGGCCTTCGAGGCTTTGGGCCTCGCCCTGGAGGCCTCGGGAGCCGCCCGGGACCCGGAGGGCTTCCGGGCCTGGGTGCCCGGGTGCGCCACCGGGGAGGAGGCCTACTCCGTGGCCATCCTGCTGCGGGAGCGCCTGGAACGGGGCCCCGGCGCCGCGCGCCTGAAGGTCTTCGCCTCGGATATCGACGTGCAGGCCCTCATGCGGGCCAAGCAGGGCCTCTACGGGCCCGATGCGCTCAAGGGGGTCGCGCAGGAGCGGCGCCTGCGGTGGTTCCACGAGGAGCCCGAGGGCCTGCGGGTGCGCAAGGACCTCCAGGAGGCCTGCCTCTTCTCCTACCACAACCTGCTCCAGGACCCGCCCTTCTCGTCCCTGGACCTGGTGAGCTGCCGGAACCTGTTCATCTACCTGCTGCCGGAGATCCAGCAGCGGGTCGTGCCCATGCTCCATTTCGCCCTCCGGCCCGGGGGCCTCCTGTTCCTGGGGCCCTCCGACGGCATCGGGGCCCTGGGGGACCTGTTCGAGCCGCTGGATCCCGTGCACCGCATCTACCGGCGCCGGGAGGTGGCCCGCAGGCCGACGCTGGACCTGGCCTCCCCCATGCGCTTCCCGGGCGGGGCCGCCCAGGTCCCGCACCGGGCTCCCGCAACGGCCCAGGGGGCGGTGGGGCTCTTCGAGAAGATGCTCCTGCAGGAATTCGTCCCCCCCTCCGCCATCGTGAACGCCGCGGGGGACGTGCTCTACGGGGCCGGGGGCGTGGGCCGCTTCCTCCTGCCGGCCGCGGGCTATCCCTCGGGGAACCTCCTCCAGGGCGGGGGGGCGCTGCAGACGGTCCTCCGGGGCCTCATCCACCGGGCCGCGGGGGATCCTTCGGGATCGGCCCAGGGGGTCGTCGAACACGACGGGGCCCAGGGGCGCGAGCGCCTGCGCGTCATGGTCCGGTCCCTGCCGGGCATGGGCCGGACCTCGGGCACCTTCGCCGTCGTGCTGGCGCCGGCGGGGGAGGCCCCCGCGGGGGAACGGGGCCCGGGGCCGGACATCGCGGACGCGCCGCTGCTGGACCAGCTGGACATCGAGCTGCGCGCGACCCGGGCCGAGCT
This sequence comes from Holophaga sp., assembly GCA_035298525.1. Lineage (GTDB taxonomy): Bacteria > Acidobacteriota > Holophagae > Holophagales > Holophagaceae > Mesoterricola. The sequence goes on along the minus strand of DATGXY010000154.1, from coordinate 1,336 downwards.
CCAGATGACGGTGGAGGACCTGGAATCCGCCAACGAGGAGCTGCGGAGTTCCAACGAGGAACTGCAGACCTCCCAGGAGGAGCTGCAGAGCGTCAACGAGGAGCTCGTGGCCATCAACCGGGAGCTGCAGGACAAGGTCCAGGCCCTGCACGAGGCCAACGCCGACCTCCAGAACCTCTTTTCCGCGACCGACATCGCCACCCTGTTCCTGGACACCTCCCTGCGCCTGACCCGGTTCACCCCCGCGGGCACGGCCCTGTTCGGACTGCTGCCCACGGACACGGGGCGGCCCATCCAGGACCTCTCCCCCCGCTTCTCGGGGCTGGACCTGCCGTCGGAATCCCGGGCCGTGCTGGCGGACGCCCTCCCCCGGGAGCGCCAGGTGCGGAGCCTGGACGGGGAGCGGTGGTACGTCGTCCGGATCCTCCCCTACCGCAACCTCCAGCAGGAGGTGAGGGGCGTGGTGGTGACCTTCGTGGACTCCACGGAGATCCTCCGCACCCAGGAGGCCCTGGCGGACCGGGAGGACCGGCTGCGGCGGGTCCAGGCCGGCGCCGGCGCCTGCACCTGGGAGATGGACGTGGCCTCCGGCAGGCTCTTCTGGTCCCCGGAGTTCTACGCGCTCCTCGGCCTCGACCCCGGCATGGAGCCCTCCCTGGCCCTGTGGCGCACGGTGGTGCACCCGGGGGACGCGGAGCGGGTCCTGAGGGGCCTGGGGGGCTCCGTCGAGAAGGGGCGGGCCTACGAGAACGAGTACCGGGTCCTGGTCCCCGGCGGAGGGTACCGGTGGGTCCTGTCCCGGGGCGCCCTGGAGCCGGGCCGGGGCTCCGGATCGGGACGCCTCGCGGGGCTCTCCCTGGACATCACGGCCCGCAAGGAGGCTGAACTGCGCAGGGCCGAAAGCGAGGAGCGCCTGGAGACCGCCCTGTCCCTGAGCCGCACCGGGGCCTGGGCCTTCGACCCGGTCACCGGCGAGGCCTACCGGAGCCAGGAGCATGCCCGGATCTTCGGGGATCCCGACGGCGAGGGCTCGTGGTCCTATGCGACCTTCCTGGAGCGGGTGCATCCCGAGGACCGGGAATGGGTCGCCCGGGAGACCAGGACGGCCACGGAGGAGGGGCGGCCGTGGGATATCGAATGCCGCATCGTCCGCCGCACCGACAAGGCCGTGCGCTGGATCCGGGTCGCGGGCGGATCGGATGCGGGAGCGGAGCGCTCCCCCCGGCGGATGGCGGGCGTCGTCCAGGACATCACCGACCGCAAGACGGCGGAAAGGGCCCTGTGGGAGAGCGAGTCCCGGTTCCGGACCCTGCTTTCCGCCATGGGGGAGGGCATC
>DATGXY010000153.1:0-15313 GCA_035298525.1 Holophaga sp. | reverse complement strand
ATCGACCTTCTTTCCTGGCTTACCCGGGCCATCCAGGCCGACCTGGACGGTGCTCCGGCCCCCACACTCGCCTGAGCCACAACGCCACATCGGGAACGTATGAAAGCGTCAGGCCCCCGCAAGGGGGCCTGAACGCTTACGAAAATTCCAGGTAGTTGATTCAGGCCCCCTCTTTCACCGCTCCTCCTTCTGGCCCTGGAACCCGATAGGTCTTCCTGGGCTGACCCCGCACCGGCTCCGGGCTTCCTTCGTGACCTCGCTGGTTCTGGAGGCCAGGGTGCCACTTCCCCAGGCCCAGAGGATGGCCGGCCACAAGCACATCGTCACGACCATGGGCTACGTGGAGGAGGCTGAGGACCATGGTGACGCCATGGCAGCTCTCGATCGGATGCGAGGTATGGGAGTGGACACGCCTGGGGCTCAGTGTGGTCCTGGACGGGACCAGGGGTAGGTTCTCCATGGGCTTGACGGCCTTGTACACCTACACTGGATCAAGCTCGGCCACCATGTGGGGCAGGAGTTGAGGGGCCGTTCTCGTAAGGGGGCGGCCCCGGCTGCTTGGGGGACCATGGCCCCAAGTGCGGGGGGACTGGGGGGGGGCCATGTTGGCGGGGACAACCCTTCTATGGGTTGAAGATGCTAACCACTTTGGCCCCGTACTCGACCCGGAGTGCACCACGAGCCAGAATGGAGGGGTTCACTCCCGGAGGCCGCCATGACCAGAATGAAGAAGGACCTGGATCTGGTGCTTTCGATCGGCGGCAAGGGTGCCCTGAAGGGTGCCTTGACCCCGGAGGACCTGGAGGACCTTGCGGATCTCATGAAGGGCCTGAAGAGCTTCGACCCGTCCCTGCGGAACATCCAGATGACGGGGGCCATCAAGGCCGGGAGCGCGGTGGTCGGCTTCATCGCCCCTGAACCGGAGGGTCTGGGGGACATCCGACCAGCTAGACAAGCGGCCCGATGCTACTTCCAGAATGGCGGGTTTGTGCCGGAGGAGGGATGGACGTGGGCTAGGCCGCAACGAGCCGCCCTGGGTCGTTTGACCTCGCGTGGCTGCTCCCTCGGCGTCCATGTGCCCCCCTCCCACTCCAACGAGACTCCCTTCAAGGCCAAGTTCGACCGGAAGGACTTCCAGAAGTTCTCGATGCTCATCGCTGCCGAACCCGAGTGGAAGGAGATCAAGGGCCGGTTGCTAGAGATCGACTACAAGGACCGCACTTTCGAGGTCCACACGTCCCATGGGGCAATGGTCTGCGATTTCCCCGGCGACTACACCGAAGACCGGTTTGATGGAATGGCCCGGAAGCTGGTTCACGCCAAGGTGCGGTGCCGACCCCGGCCGAAGCAGGGGACCTGGAGGGCCGAAGCCTGTGAAAACGTGATCCTGGCCGCCCAGCCCCAGGAACTGATCGCCGAGAGCTACCCGGCCGGGATCCACCCCCCGAAGCGTCCGATGGTGGGTGGGTTCCACCTGGATCAGTTCGCCCCCAGCCTGGATGCGGCTGCCGGTGAGAGCCTTGGGGCCTTCCTCCGCGACTTCGAAGGGGATTGACCATGGCCATGGTAGTGGTGGACACGAACCTGATCTCCCTGTTGGTCAAGTTGAAGCACGGCAAGCTCCGCAAGGACGCGGAACGCGCCAAACGCTACGAGACCTACCTGCAGGGGCAGGACATGATCCGGGCCTTCCCCACCGAAGCGGAGCTGCATGTGTGGCTTCAGCGGCTGCCGGAGGATGACCGGAAGGACAAGTACGCCCAGGGGGTGCAGGAGGTCCTGGATCAGACCGGACTCATCGATGGCACTGCTGTCGTTGCTCACCAGTGGGCGCGGATCATAGCCGCTGGTGAGGAGGCGGCGGTCCTGCATGTCAGGGACAGCGGGAACCCCAAGCGTGAAGCGCAGTTGAACGACACCTGGATCGCGGCGTGCGCCCTCGCCCACGGCCTCCCCTTGGTGACCGACAACGGCAAGGACTTCGCCTGGATGCAGGAGCCCCTGGGTCTGAAGATGGTCTGCTACTCCGGCACCTGACCCAGGATCACAATGGGGCCTCAAGAGGGAGGGGGGGTGCCCAAAAGTGTAACGGCCCTCGCCGGGCGCGACCTGGAACGCAGTCGTGACGCGGCTCTCCTACCGGTAAAACCTTCGCGCTCATAACCCAAAGGTCGCAGGTTCAAATCCTGCCCCCGGTACCAATCGAAGGGCTTGGCATCTGCCAAGCCCTGCGTCATTCATGGCGCCCATAGGACCGTACCAGGTTGCCGGGAACCGATCCCGGACAGGCTCCATCCCGGGACTGCCACGGCAGACCCGCTGGCCCTGAATGGAGGAAGGCATGAAGCGTCTCGCACTGAAGAAGGAAACCCTCGCTGTGCTCTCGACCGAGGGTCTTGATAGCGTCCACGGTGGGGCGGAGAACCGCACCTACTTCACGTGCCGGCTTGGCACCTGCGGATGCCCCTCTCCGCAGTCTGTCTTCACGTGTCCCCGCGGGACCTGTCGCCGCTAGGCGGCTGAAGGTGGACCTGCGCGGGCCCTTCCGTCCGCGCCGGTCCACATGGTTGTCGCGCATGAGATTCCTGCCTTCTTTGATGCTCCTTGCCGGGCCAATGGCCGCGGCGCACACGCTCGTCCACTTCCAGGGCATGATCGTTGGTGCTGGGCGGGCACCCGTCAACGGCGCCTTCGTCTCCCTGGCCCCCCTGGGGGGGGCGGCCGCGTCCCTGTTGGACATGCCCCGGATCCGGACCGGGGCCGAGGGCCGGTTCGAATTGGACACCCCTGCCGGGACCTATTGGCTGTCCGTCACCGCTGCTGGTCATGTCCCCGTTCACCGCAAGGTGGTGCTTGCGCCGGGCCGGGTAGGGACGGGGCTCCAGATCCGGTTGGCGCCTGGCGGGTGCCCAGTGAAGGGACGGCTGGTCGTTCAGGGGCCGGCCTGCGCCCTGGAAGGGGTCATCGGCTTTGTCGAGGGCGGCGGGGGGGCCGGAAGGATCATCCTGGAGGAGGTCCGGTCGGGGCGCTTCGAAACCTCCCTCCGGCCAGGCGACTGGCTGGCCATCACGGAATCGGAAGGGTGTGGGGGGGCGCTCCGCTTCACCGCCGTGGAGTCAGGGAACGTGGTGGAGATCCCGGTGGTCCGACGCCCCAGCCCTGCGGGGCCAGAGGTGGCGGCGTGGCTCACTCGCCACGCCATCCCCCTGGCGGGCTCGGATCCCACCCTGGGCCTGGAGGACTTGCGGCCCATCGCGGCGGGGCTCCGGGGCGCCCAGGTCGTGGGGATGGGAGAGGCCACCCACGGCACCCGGGAGTTTTTCCAGCTCAAGCATCGGCTCTTCAGGCTCCTGGTGGAGGACCTGGGGTTCACGTCGCTGGCCATGGAGGCCGGCGTGCTGGAGGCGGAAGCCGTGGACGCATACGTTCGAACCGGCGTCGGGGATCCCGCCAAGGCCCTTGCGGGCTTGGGCTTCTGGACCTGGGAGACCCAGGAAGTCCTGGCGCTGGTGCGGTGGATGAGGGCGTACAACGAGGACCCGGCCCACCCTCGGAAGCTGTCATTCCATGGGTTGGACATGCAGTTCGATGATCCGGCCTGGCTGCGGGCCCAGGCTTGGCTTGACCGGACGGATACCAAGCGTGGCACCCGTCTCCGGGCGCTCCGGCGGCGCATGCGGAGGTTGGATCCCAGGGGAGGCGCCAAAGGCTGGCTGGAACTTGCCCAGGACCTGCGGGCCCTGGCGGCGGACAAGCGCCGGGAGGTGCCTTCCGGCATGCCGGCGGAGGTACCCATCCACAGCCTGGAACTGCTGGCCCAATGGGCCTCTGTGAAGGCCCACCCGGAGGACCCCGTTCGTTATCGGGACACGGGGATGGCCGCCAATCTGCAGTGGCTCAGGGGAAGGGACCCGGAAGCCAGGATCGCCGTCTGGACGCACAACGGCCACGCCAGTTTCCACCGCGAAAGCCTGACCCATCCCCTGAGCCTTGGATTCCTTGCGCGCCAAGCCTGGGGGGACGCATACCGGGCCATCGGTTTCGCTTTCCAGGCGGGTTGGTTCCGCGCATTTACCTTTGAGCCCCCTCCGGGGCGCGTGAGGCCATTCCACCTGGCTGCGAACCCGCTAGGAACCCTCGATGCCTGGCTCGCGGGGGCGGGCGAACCTTTCCTCGCCCTGGATCTGCGGGCGCTGCCGGAGGCCGGACCTGCGGGGGCGTGGCTGGCCACCCCACAGCGAACCTGGAGCATCGGCGCCGTCTTCGCCCAGGGGCAGGATCCGCAGTACCTGCTCGCCGAGCGGGCCGGGGCAGCCTATGACTTCCTGATCTTCGTGCGGGACACGCACGCTTCCTTGCCTCTGGCGGACATAGCAAGCGGGCAGGAGTCTTCCCGGGGAGGCAGACATGGCCACTGAACCCACCCTGGCCTGGGCTGCGCTGGCTGACGCTGCCCTGGTGCGGCGCCTGGTGCCGGTTCTGGAGGACATCGCCGCCGCCCTGTGGGCGAGGCGGGACACCGCAGATCCCAGCCTCGCCTCGGGGCTCGCTGGGGGCGCGCTGTTCCTTGGCTACCTGGGTCGCTACGAAGGGAGCCCCGAACGGCTGGAACAGGCCTTCGACATGCTGGAACGGGCCCTGGAGGTCCTGGCGGAGGTTCCGTCGCTGGGATGCTTCGGCGGGTATCCTGGCATCGCTTGGTGCATGGAGAATCTGGGGAGGCGCAGGATTCCCGCCATGGAGGGCGACCCGGGCGCGGACCTGGAGGCGCTGATGCTCCAGCGCCTGAATAAGGGGCCCTGGCGGGGCCCCTATGACCTGATTGACGGGCTGGTGGGTCTGGGCATGTACGGCCTGGAGCGGCTTCCCCGGGCGGGCGGTTCCCTGCTGACCAAGGTTCTGGCGCACCTGGAGGCTCTGGCGGTGCCCTTCGGGCCAGGACTGGCCTGGATCACGGCCCCGGATCAGCTTCCCGCGTGGCAGGCGGCCCTCGCGCCCGGGGGGACCTTCAATCTGGGCATGGCTCACGGCCTGCCGGGCGTGGTGGCCCTTCTGGGCAGGATGGCCGCGGCCGGTGTCGAGCCCGCACGATGCCTGCGGCTCCTGGAGGGGGGGACTCGGACCCTCATTTGGCGCATGGAAATCAAGGGTGGTGGCCTCGGGGCCTGGGCTGGCGCCGGGGGTGTGACTGGGGCCGACCTTGACGAGGAGCGGGTCGCCTGGTGCTATGGCAGGTTGGGCGCCTCCTTCGCCGTAGCCCAGGCTGCCTGTAGCACCGGAAACGGCGCTTGGCGGGCATTGGCCCACCGCATGGCTTCCGAGGCGGCCGTCCGCCCCATGGCGGATTCGGGGGTCGAAGACGCGGGCATCTGCCATGGGGCGGCCGGCAATGCCCATCTCTTCAACCGATGGTTCCAGATGACGGGCGACGACCGGTTCCGGAAGGCGGCGTTGGCCTATCTTGACCAGACGCTTCGGTTCCGGACCCCGGAAGGGGGCTGTGCCGGATTCTCAACCCTCATCCAGCGCGAGGGGGAAGAAGGGATCCTGGGCCTGAAGGTCCCCGCCCCCTGCCCTGGGTTCTTGACGGGGGCGGCGGGGGTGGGCCTTGCCCTCCTTGGGTTCATGGACGGTGACGACCCGGCCCTGCGCTTCGTGCTCGAGGGGGCGGAGGGGGGCAAGCGTCCACCGGAGTTGGCGGCGTCTCTGACGGGTCCGGAGGTACTCCTGGAAGAAGCTGAAGGTTATGTGCGGGAACTCATCGACGAGCAGATCCTCGTCCCCGTCTTCCAACTGAATGTCACGGGCCCGGAACCGCTCAAGGGGATCTTGGACGGCCTCCAAAAGCTGCCAGAAGCCGCGTCCTATCTAGACCGGCTGCGCACCGCGCAAGAGCGCCTGGCCCGTTTGGACCAGGAGCCGCCGGGAAGGTCCCTTGGCACCTATCGCGCCCTGGCGGAGGAACTGGCGGAACTCCCTGCGCCCCTGGACCCCGAGCGTCTTATGCAGGTCGATCTCTTCCGGAATGCGCCCGGGATTTCCCTGGGGCCCCGAGTGCGAGCGGCCCTGCTGGAAGGGGTGGATCTGCTCCGGAGGCTGCCCGACCCGGACCCAGGCCGGCCCCTGGAGGCCTTCGCCAAGGGATTCGAGGCGCGGTACGGGGATGGCTGGGTGCCGCTGCTGGTGGCCTTGGACGAGGCCGGGGACCTGGGAGGTCCCTCCGCCGGGACGGGCCTCTCCCCGCTGGTGGAGGGGTTGCTTCCGGTGCCTTGGCCCCCACCCGGGAATCCTATGGGCGACCGCGAGGCCTATATGTTGCGCCGGATCCATGCCATGGGTCCCGGCCAGATATGGGACCTCACGGACGAGGACCTGGCTAAGCTGGCGGAGCCCGCGCCGCGGGACTTGCCGGAGGCCTTCGCGTGTATGGCCGTGCTATTGGCTGATCGTGAGGAAGATTTGGACGCGGGCGGCTTTGGGCTCCTGCTCGAAGGTTTCAACGGACCTTCTGGTGCGAGGCTGCTCGGTAGGTTTTGCCACGGGGATCCCGCCCTGGCTGAGGCGGTAAAGGACCATCTTGGGGCGGAGGAGGAACGGCAGCCCGCGTGTGTCTTCGCGGAGATCGCCCATCTGCCGGAAGGGCGCATGGGCAATGTGGTCTGTCGTCCTGCACTCCGCCGGGCCGAGGTGCCCGTGATGGGGGGAAGCGGCGTACCGGAATCCGAACAGATTCCCCTGGCGGACCTCTGGGTCGCCGTGCGTGACGGGCGGGTGGTCCTAGGATCCCGAAAGCTGGGCAGACAGGTGATCCCACGCCTGTCCTCCGCCCACAACTACGCCAGGGGCCTCGGCCTCTACCGGTTCCTGGGGGCCATCCAGGACCAGGACGGTGGGTCCTGGGGATGGACCTGGGGGGCCTTGGAGGCCATGCCCTGGCTGCCGCAGGTCAGGCGGGGGGCCATCGTGCTCCAGCGAGCCAGGTGGTGCGTGGACCGGACCGAGCTGAAGGGCGTCCTGACCCTGCCCCCGAAAGGGAGGGGGGCGGCCTTCCAGGCCTTTGCCCAGAGGCGGGGAATTCCGGACCGGGTGACTCTGGCCGACGGTGACAACGAACTGACCGTGGACATCCGGGAGCCCCGGTTGGTGGACACCTTCCTCCACCTGGTCGCGGAGCGACCCAGCTTCGTTCTGCGCGAGGCCCAGCCTCTATGGGGGAAACCCCTGGCCGGGGCCCGGGGGCAACGGTACCTCCACGAACTGGTGGTCCCCTTCCTGGGGGTGCCCTGTCCGCGGCCCCAGGGGATGCCCTTCCCCGGAGAACCGCCCGTCTCTTTTGGCCCGGGGAGCGAGTGGCTATACCTAAAGCTATACATGGACCCTGCCACGGCGGACCGGATCCTGGCGGGCATGCCGGAATGGCTGGACGCCAACCTGGATATCTTCGACCGGTGGTTCTTCATCCGCTACGACGATCCAGAGAATCACCTGCGTCTCCGCTTTCACGGCCGGCCCCGGGATCTGGAGGGGATCCTCCTGCCGCGTCTTCGGGGATTCCTGGCCCCCTTCCTGGACTCGGGCGGCATCTGGCGTCTCCAGACGGATACCTACCTGCCGGAACGTGCGCGCTATGGTGGATCCGCCGGCATGCCCCTGTGCGAGGAGCTATTCCATCAGGACAGCCGGGCCGTGATCCGCCTTCTCCAGGGCTATCCAGGTGACCTGGGCCGGCAATGGCTCTGGCTGGCGGGCCTCGTGGGGGTTGATGTCCTCCTGGAGGATTTCGGCTTCTCGGCCGAGGAGAAATATACCCTCCTGCTCCGGGCGACCGGCGCCCAGCGTGCGAAATCTGGGGAGGGCGCCGACCCGGTGCTTGGGAGGAAGTACCGCGAGATGCGGAAGGTCCTCGATCCCTTCCTGCTGGAAGGCCTCGCGCCCCCGGGCCTCCGGCCAGCCCTTCAAGTAATGGAAGAGCGGTCCCGGGCTTGGCGGGGCACCCTGGCGGTGCTGGCGAACGAGGACCGGGGCGGGGGCCTCGCGACGCCCTTGGCGGATATCGCCCTGAGCCTCTGCCATATGCACCTGAACCGCCTCCTTCGGTCGGAGGCCAATCTCCACGAACGGGTCATATACGATTTCCTGACCCGAAGCCATCAGGCCCGGAGGGCGAGGGGCGGCTCCCGGAGAGGCCAGAGAGACGTCAGTAACCGCCCCGGCCCCGTCTGACGAGCGGCGCTTGGGCTGGGTCGGGCGAAACTGCCCCCGGATTCCGCTGTGCATGTCAGACGCTGGGCAGCGCCGGCCCGGATGCGCGGAGGGCCCGACAAAGGATTCCTCCAAGTCTGGACCCACACCGGCCTTGCGGCCAGCCGCCTCCCTCCGGCCCTGGCGATGGATCGGTCAATTCCCGAAGGGGGCCCCATCTTTCTGATCGATTCCGGGCCCCTGCCCCCTTGGTGCTGGCAATAAATGCTGAAATACATTGCTTTGGACTGTGGCGCGGGAGTTCCATCGCTCCTGCGGGTGCTCCAGGAGCGGGAGGTGCGCCGGGTGGGGGAGAACCGGAGCCGGAAGGTCAATGTGCGCGCCATCGCCGCGACGAACCGGGATCTGGCCTCGGGGGTGGCGGCGGGGGAATTTCCGCCAGGATCTGTACTACCGCCTCAACGTGGTGGAACTGCGCGTGCCGGCCCTCCGGGAGAGGAGGTCCGGAACGCCTTCTCGATGCCCGTGGCCAGCCCCGGATCCGTGAAGCCCCTTTCCGAGGTGGAGCGGGAATACATCCTGGGCGTGTTGGCCCTGAACCAGGGGAACCAGGGCCGCTCGGCCCTCCAGCTGGAGATCAGCACGGCCACCCTCTACCGGAAGCTGCGGAGCTACGGCCGGATCTCCAGGCCCCGGTCGAAGGGGAAGGGGGCGGCCCCGTGACCAGGCCGGTTGCCGGGTCCCGGGATCGGGGCGCGGGCGCTGGACCGGTTGGTCGGCCGGCCGCCCATCCCCACCGCCGGGGCTGCTCCCCTGCTTGGGCCCTGGCCGTCCTGGATCCCCACCTCCCCGCGCCCCCTGGGAAGGGGCGGCGAATTGCCTAGGGGATTCCCCCCTTCAGGCGCAGGATCAGGTTGGTTGAAGCCCTGGGCGGACCCCGATCATTCGACAATCCGATGCGCTGCCCCCCAGCGGGAAGAGACCAGGGAGCAGGTCATGGTCAACCTCAAGGAATACAGCGCACTCCTTTCCCGGAACGACCGGGACCTGGAGGGCCGGCAGGGCCTCCAGGCCATGTGGGAGGCGCGGTGGAGGCTGCGCGGGGTCCCCGGGTGCATCGAATGGAAGGCGTGCCACGGGGAATGGCCGGCGACGCTCTGTCCGCTCCTGGCCGGCCAGGAACCCTCCCCGCGCGGGGAACTGGCCTACTGCCCCGTCTGAGCCGGGCCCCGGCCGGCGTCAACCCCGGGATGCGGACGAACCCCTTCCGGAAGGCGCCGGCACGCCGCCGGAAAAAGGGCGCTTCCGCCCCTGGGACTTGGGGCCGGGCTGCGCGATCCTGGTTCCGGACCGGAAGGAGCGACCATGCGCAAGGCCCTGCTCGTCATCGATATCCAGAACGACTACTTCTCCGGCGGGCGGTTCCCCCTGTGGAATCCGGAGGGGGCCCTGGCCGCCGCCGAGGGGGCCGTCGGGGCCGCCCGGGCCCAGGGGATGCCCGTGATCCTCGTGCAGCACGTGGCGGATCCCTCCCGGGGACCGGCGCCCTTCTTCAACGAAGGGACGGAGGGGGTGGCCCTCCACCCCCGGATCCTCGCCGCCGCCCCGGACGCGCCGGTGGTGGTGAAGCGCTTCGCCGACAGCTTCGACGGCACCTCCCTGGGGGGCCTGCTCCGGGACCTGGAGGTGGACGGGCTGCTGGTCTGCGGCATGATGACCCAGAACTGCGTCACCCACACCGTGCTTTCCAAGGCCGCGGAGGCCTACGCCTGGACGGTCCTGCCCGACGCCTGCGCCTCCGTCAGCGAGGCGGTGCACCTCATCGCCCTCTCCGCCCTCTCCCGCCGGGTGCCCCTCCTGCCGGTGGCCGAGGCCTTTTGAGGAGCCTCGACGCTCAGGCCCCCGCCAGTTCCAGGAACAGGTCCCGGGTCGCCTCGTCCGCGGGGAAGAAGCTCTCCAGGCGCAGTTCGTCCGTGGTGATGTCCTGGGCCGTGCCGAAGGTGGCGATGACGGAAAAGAGGGCGCAGCGCCGGCCCCCCACCTCCAGGACGAGGGGCAGGACGGGCACCAGGTCCACCCGCGGGGCCGTGGCCCAGGCCTCCGTCCCCGGGTCCAGTTCCTGGAGGATGGCCCGCACCCGGCCCGTGCCATCGGCCTCGGCCTCCCGGCAGGCGCGCTGCCAGAGCAGGGGGGCGGCCACATCCCAGTTGGCCACATGGGGGCGGAGGCCGTCCTTGCGGAAGAACAGGCGCATCAGGTTCAGGGGGGCGGGCTCCCCGGGCATGAGGAGATCCACCAGGCGCTGGAAGGGGGCGTTGGCCCGGCGCACCGTCCATTCCCGGTCCACGGCCACGGCGGGGTAGGGGGCGTGGTGGCCCAGCACCCGCTCCACGGCCTCCAGCACGGGGGCCATGGCCGGGTGGTCCAGTTCCGTGGCCCGGAAGGCCGGGGCGTAGCCCGCGGCCAGCAGGGCCTCGTTCCGCTCCCGGAGCGGGGCGCGCAGGGCCTGGCCCAGGAGGAGCACCATGGCCCGGCTGGGCTGGGAGCGCCCCGATTCCAGGTGGCTCAGGTGGCGCTGGGACACGCCCGCGTGCAGGGAGAGGGCCAGCTGGGACACGCGCTCCCTCCGGCGCCAGGCGCGCAGGTGGGCGGGGAATCCCGCGGGAGCGGAGGAGGAGGCCATGGGACGTCCAAGTCTCCCCCCGTTGGGGGACCGGTTCAATGACCTGGGACGTCATTGCGGCGCCTCCCCGGGTGCCCCCAGTCTGGGCGGGCCCCTGGAGGCCCCATGTCCCGCCGGATCCCCTACGTCGCCCTGGCCATCCCCCTCGCCGTCCTCACCATCCTGGCCCTCCTGGAAGGGGGCCTGGGGGGCTTCTACCGGCATCACCGGTCCTGGGCGGGCCTGCAGGTCTTCGCGGACCTGGTGATCATGGCCCTCCTGGCCTGCGCGTGGATGATCGCCGACGGGCGCCGGCGGGGCCTGCGGGCCTGGCCCTTCGTGGCGCTCACCCTGGCGGCGGGGTCCTTCGGGCCCCTGGCCTACCTGGCCTTGCACGGGACGGAGGCCGGGGCCCAGGAACCGGCGCCCCGGTGGCTCCGGCCCGGGGCGGCGGCCCTGGCGGCGGCCTTCGGGGTCCTCACGGCCCGGGCCCTGGCGGCGCACGGGTACGTCGGCATCTGGCGCCTGCAGTTCGCCTCCTGGGCCTCCCTCCAGGTGCTGGCGGACCTGACGATCCTCTGCCTCCTGGGCTGTGCCTGGATGATCCGGGACGCCCGGGGCCGCTCCGCCTGGCCCTGGGTGCTCGTGACCCTGGGTGCGGGGTCCTTCGGTCCCCTGGGGTACCTGGTGGCGGGGCGCCCGGACGAATCCTGACTCCAAACCCGCCCCGTCCCCGGGTATCGTGGGCCAGCGGCCAACCCAGGAGGAGCCATGAAGATCAGGGAGAACCTCGATGCCATGATCGAGCGGCATCCGGAGATCTACGACGCCTACGCCGCCTACGGGAAGGCTGTCCACACGCTGGGCGGCCCCCTGGACGAGCGGACCCGCTGGCTGGTGAAGGTGGCCACATCGGCGGCCCTGGGCCTGGAGAAGGCCCAGATCACCCACATGACCAAGGCCCTGGACGCGGGCTGCGCGCCGGAGGAGCTGGAGCACGCCATCCTGCTCGTGGCCCCCACCGCCGGTTTCCCGCGGATGATGGAGGCCATGGAGCGCTTCCGGGCCTTCCGTGCGGCGGCCGGCACCGGGGAATCCGCCGTCCGGTCCTGAAGGGCCCCGGCTTCAGCTTCCCCGGACCGCCGCGTCCGCCAGGGCTGAATCCCCGGGCGGGAAGGGCCAGTCCGCCATGACGGGATCGTAGCCCCGGGCCCGGAGCATGGCCTGGATCTCCGCCACGGAGCGGGGGTCCGAGATCTCGAACTGGGGCACCTCGGCGCCGGGTTCGGCGTAGCCCCCGACGCGGGCGGAGACCCCCGCCGACATCTTCGTGACGCCCAGGCCCACCAGGTTGTCCCGCAGGGCCGCGCTCTCCCGGGTGGAGACGGCGATGCCCAGGCGGGGCAGGAAGAGCCGCAGGGCCGTGAGGATCTGCACCAGCTCCCGGTCCCCCACGGGGGCGGGGGGCCGGCTTCCGCCGGCGTGGGGACGCAGGCGCGGCAGGGAGACCCCCACCTCCAGGGCCGGGTGCCGGTCCTGGAGCCAGCGCGCGTGGAGGGCCAGGCAGAGCGCCTCCCGGCGCCAGTCCCCCAGGCCCAGCAGGGCCCCCAGGTTCACCTGGCGCAGGCCGGCCCGGGCCCCCCGCTCCGGGGTCTCCAGGCGGAAGGGGAAGTCGCGCTTGGGCCCGGAGGGGTGCACCTTGGCGTAGAGGGCCGGGTCGTAGGTCTCCTGGTACACGGTGAGGGCATCGGCGCCGGCCTCCAGCAGGGTGCGGTAGCCCTCCTCGCCCAGGGGCTGCACCTCCAGGCCGATGCTCCGGAAGCGGGGCGCCATGCGCCGCACCGCCGCCGCCAGGTGGGACTCGGGGCAGGCCGCGGCGGATTCGCCGCTGAGCAGGAGCACGTGCCGGATGCCCGTGGCGGCGAGGGCCTCGGCCTCCCGCTCCACCTCGTCCAGGCCCAGGGTCCGCCGGGGCACGGGGTTCCGGGCGCTGTAGCCGCAGTAGAGGCAGGTGTTCTCGCAGGCGTCGGAGACGTAGAGGGGGGCGTAGAGCTGGATGGTGCGCCCGAAGTGGCGCAGGGTGAGGGCCTGGGCGGCCCGGGCCATGGCCTCCAGGTGGGGGGCCGCCGCCGGGGAGAGGAGGACCCGCAGGTCCTCCTCGGTGCCGGCGCCCCGGGCCAGGACCTGCTCCACCCGGCCGGGGGCCGGCTCGGGCCAGGCCCGGGCCCGGGCCGCCTCCAGGTGTTCGGCGAGGCCCGCCATCAGGGGGTCCCCAGGAAGCCCGTGAGGGGCGAGGAGGCCTCCGCCTCCCGCACGGGGGGCAGCCCCGCCCGGAAGGCCAGGCGCCCCGCCTCCACGGCCCGGGCGAAGGCCACCGCCAGGGTCTCGGGATCGGGCGCCACGGCCACCGCCGTGTTCACGAGCACCGCGGCGCAGCCCAGCTCCATGCACTCGCAGGCCGCGCTGGGGGAGCCCAGGCCCGCGTCCACGACGATGGGGGCCTGGATCTCCCGCACCATGATCTCCACCAGCTCCCGGGTCCGCAGGCCGCGGTTGGAGCCGATGGGCGCGCCCAGGGGCATCACGGCCGCGGCCCCGGCCTCGGCCATGCGGCGGCCCATGGCCAGATCGGGGCTCATGTAGGGGAAGACGACGAAGCCTTCCTTGACCAGGGTTTCCGTCACCCGCAGCGTCTCCAGGTTGTCGGGCAGGAGATGTCGCTGGTCGGGGATCACCTCCACCTTGATCCAGGTGCCGGCGCCCGCGGCCCTGGCCAGGCGGGCGATGCGCAGGGCCTCCTCGCCGTCCCGGGCCCCGGAGGTGTTGATCATGACCCTGCAGCCTTCCGGCAGGGCCGAGAGCAGGTCCTCGCCGCCCGAACCCGGCTCCACCCGGCGCAGGGCCACGGTGGTGACCTGGGTGCCGGCGGCCCCCAGCACCCGGGCCGTGAGCGCGGCGCTGCCGAACTTCCCCGTGCCCAGGAAGAGCCGGTTGGTGACGGGCACCCCGTCGATGATCCACGCGTCCTGCATGTCAGCCTCCTCCCACGAAACGGACCAGTTCCAGGCGGTCCCCCGCCGCGACCCGGCGGCTGGCCCAGGCCGCTCCGGGGATCACTTCGCCGTTCCATTCGCACACCAGGCCCCGGGACGGCAGGTCCAGGGCCTCCACCACCGCCAGGAGGGTGGCGTCCCGGGGCACCTGCGCGTCGCGGCCGTTGACCCGGATGGTCACCGTCCCGCCGCCGGGGTTCCCGTGCTCCGTTTCCGCCATGGCCCGCCTCCCCTGTGAATGGCACAAGGCGGAGTCCGCTTCCACATCCCTACGCCGGCATGATCCGGATCAGGTCGAGGGTCTTCCGCTTCCGGCGGAACTCTCAGGCCGCAGCACGGCCTCCCCTTGTGCAAGGGGAAGCGTACGACAGCCCGGGGCTCCCCGCAACCCGGGCTCCGGCGGCCCGGGGCGCGGGGACAAGCTGTTCATGCGGAACGCTTCCGGGTCAGGGGAAACCGTGCAAGGGGTAGGGGCTGTTCATGAACTTTCGGGAGAACCGAGGCCCAGCCTCCGCTTGACCTCGTCCAGGCGCCGCTTGGCGACGGGCAGGCTTCCGCCCGGGAGCAGCAGGGCGTCGTCCGCCCCCAGGCCCCGCACCGCCTCCAGGCGCGCCAGGGCGTTGCGGTGGATGCGCAGGAAGCCGTGGGGGGCCAGGCGCTCCTCCCAGTGGGCCAGGGTCCCCTCCACCCGCAGGACGCCCTCCCGGGTCCAGGCGAGGCAGTCGCCCAGGTCGGCCACGAGGGCGTCCACCTCCCCGGGGGGGAGGAGGCGCCGGGCATCCCGCGTGCGCACGGGGATCCGCAGCCAGTCCCGCTGGAAGGGGTCGTGCAGGGGCCGGATGCGGGAGACGGCGGCGGCCACCGCGGTCCGGCCGATGGGCTTGAGGAGGTAGTGGACCGCGCCCCCGTCGAAGGCCTCCAGGGCGTGGTCCCGGTGGGCGGTGGCGAAGACCAGGGCGGGGCGGGGCGCCGGGAGCCGGCGCATGAGTTCGAGGCCGTCCATGCCCGGCATGCGGATATCCAGGAACACGGCGTCGGGCCGGAGCCGCGCGGCGAGGGCCAGGGCCTCCTCCCCGTTGGCGGCCTCGCCGGCCACCTGGACCCCGGGCAGTTCCTCCAGCATGTCCGCCAGGTGGCGGCGGGCCAGGGGCTCGTCCTCCACCACCAGGATCCGGATCACGGGGCCCCCTGGGAGAGGGGGTAGGTGAAGGTGGCGGTGTGGCCCCCGGGGCCGGGGCCCAGGCGCAGATCGCCGGGGCGGGCCAGGCGCGCGCGGAGGTTCGCCAGGGCCTTGCCGGTTTGACAGAATCACCCAGCACACCCCCATTCATGCGCGCACACACACCCACACACACCCACACACACCCACACCCACCCACACCCACCACCCACACCC
>DATGXY010000152.1:0-7553 GCA_035298525.1 Holophaga sp. | reverse complement strand
AAGAGCATGGCGCTGGCGTTGGGGCAGGCAGCCACGCAGGCTCCGCAGCCGATGCAGGCGGCCGCGTCGAAGGCCATGTCGGCCTTCTGCTTTTCCACGGGGGTGGCGTTGGCGTCGCAGGCGCAGCCGGTGGGGGCGCTGATGAAGCCGCCGGCGGCGATGATGCGGTCGAAGGCGGAGCGGTCCACCATCAGGTCCTTGAGCACGGGGAAGGCCTCGGCCCGCACGGGCTCGATGGTGATCTCCTGGCCGTCCTCGAAGCTGCGCATGTGCAGCTGGCAGGTGGTGGTGCGCTCCTTGGGGCCGTGGGGGCGGCCGTTGATGACCAGGTTGCAGGCCCCGCAGATGCCCTCGCGGCAGTCGTGGTCGATGACGATGGGGTCCTCGCCCGATCGGATGAGGCCCTCGTTCACCACGTCCAGCATTTCGAGGAAGGACATCTCCGTCGAGACGCCCTTGGCTTCGTAGGTCACGAACCGGCCCTGGTCCTGGCGGTTGGCCTGGCGCCAGACGTGCAGCTTCACGTTGATGTGCTTTTCCATGGTCCGTTCCTTACTTGTAGCTGCGGGTCGCGAGGTGGACGTTCTCGAAGGACAGGGGCTCCACGTGGCGCACGGGGGTGGCCCCCTCGCCCTTGTACTCCCAGCCCGCCACGTGGCAGAAGTTCTCGTCATCGCGCTTGGCTTCGCCTTCCTCGGTCTGCCATTCCTCGCGGAAGTGGCCGCCGCAGGATTCCCTGCGCTCGAGGGCGTCCAGGCACATCAGTTCGCCCAGTTCCAGGAAGTCGGCGACGCGTCCGGCGAGCTCCAGGCTCTGGTTGATATCCGCGCCCGAGCCGGGCACCTTGACGTTCTCCCAGAAGCGCTGCCGCAGGGCGGGGATTTCCTGCAGGGCCTTCTTCAGGCCGGCTTCGTTGCGGCCCATGCCGCAGTATTCCCACATGAGCTTGCCCAGGGCGCGGTGGAACTCGGTGGGGGTCTCCTTGCCGTTGATGGCCAGGAGGCGGTTGTTGGAGGCGGCCACGGCGGCCTCGGCCTCCTTCACGGCCGGGTGGTCCTTGGAGATGCGGGTGCCGGGCTTGATGCCGGCCAGGTAGCCGCCCACCGTGTAGGGGATCACGAAGTAGCCGTCGGCCAGGCCCTGCATGAGGGCGGAGGCCCCCAGGCGGTTGGCGCCGTGATCGGAGAAGTTGGCCTCGCCCAGGCAGAAGAGGCCGGGGACGGTGGTCATGAGGTTGTAGTCCACCCACAGGCCGCCCATGGTGTAGTGGCTGGCGGGGTAGATGCGCATGGGCACCTTGTAGGGGTCCTCGGCCGTGATGCGCTCGTACATCTCGAAGAGGTTGCCGTACTTCTCGCCGATCTTGGCGGCGCCCAGGCGCCGAATGGCGTCCGCGAAGTCCAGGTAGACGCCGAAGCCCGTGCCCACGCCCCGGCCCTCGTCGCAGACCTGCTTGGCGGCGCGGCTGGAGATATCCCGGGGGGCGAGGTTGCCGTACGAGGGGTACTTGCGCTCCAGGTAGTAGTCCCGGTCCTCCTCGGGGATATCGGCGGGGGCGCGCTTGTCGCCCTTGTTCTTGGGCACCCAGATGCGGCCGTCGTTGCGCAGGCTCTCGGACATCAGGGTCAGCTTGGACTGGTGGTCGCCGGTGACGGGGATGCAGGTGGGGTGGATCTGGGTGTAGCAGGGGTTCGCGAAGGCCGCGCCCTTCTTGTAGGCGCGCCAGATGGCGGTGGCGTTGCAGCCCTTGGCGTAGGTGGCCAGGTAGAAGACGTTGCCGTAGCCGCCCGTGCAGATCAGCACCGCGTCGGCCACGTGGCTGTCGATCTCGCCGGTGACCATGTTGCGGGTGACGATGCCCTTGGCCACGCCGTCGACGACGATGACCTCCTGCATCTCATGCCGGGTGTACATCTTCACGGCGCCCAGGCCGATCTGGCGCTCCAGGGCCTGGTAGGCCCCCAGGAGGAGCTGCTGCCCCGTCTGCCCACGGGCGTAGAAGGTGCGGCTGACCTGGGCGCCGCCGAAGCTGCGGTTGTCCAGGAGGCCGCCGTATTCCCGGGCGAAGGGCACGCCCTGGGCCACGCACTGGTCGATGATGTTGCAGCTCACCTCGGCCAGGCGGTGGACGTTGGATTCCCGGGCGCGGAAGTCGCCGCCCTTGACCGTGTCGTAGAAGAGCCGGAAGGTGCTGTCGCCGTCGTTGCGGTAGTTCTTGGAGGCGTTGATGCCGCCCTGGGCCGCGATGGAGTGGGCGCGGCGGGGGCTGTCCTGGTAGCAGAAGCAGTGCACGTCGTAGCCGAGCTCGGCCAGGGAGGCCGCGGCGGCGCCGCCGGCGAGGCCGGAGCCCACGACGATGATCTTGTACTTCCGCTTGTTCGTGGGATTGACGAGCTTCAGGTCGAACTTGTGCTTCTCCCACTGCTTGTCGATGGGGCCGGAGGGGCAGTTCGATTTCAGTTCCATGTTCTAGCCCCTCCTACAGGTGGATGACGCCGGCCAGGACGGCGACGGGGAAGGAGATGTTGACGCCGGCGACGAGGATCGCCATCGCGTAGGCGAAACGCTTGCGGCACTTGTCGTAGCGCGGGTGGGAGAGGCCCAGGGTCTGGGTCATGCTCCAGACGCCGTGCCACATGTGGATGCCCAGGCAGAGCTGCGCGACGACGTAGATGGCGGCGGCCAGGGGCCGCTGGAAGCCCGTCACGAAGTTGTGGTAGGGGTCCGCGTGATCGAAGCTGGGGTGGCAGGCGCCCACGGTCAGGTGCATCAGGTGGTAGACGATGAAGAGGCCCAGGAACACGCCCGTCCAGCGCATGGTGCGGCTGGAGAAGGTGGCGGCCTGCAGCTGCTGGGCGCGGTAGCCCACGGGCCGGGCGGCCCGGTTGGCCAGGGTCAGGCTCAGGGCGGCCCAGCCGTGGAGGACCACGGCCGCGAGCATCACGCCCCGGAAGACCCAGATGCCCATGCCGTGGATCATGGTGTGCAGGAACACGGCGTAGTGGTTGAGGGCCTCCCGGCCCATGTAGGCCTGGAGGTTGCCCAGCATGTGGACGGTGACGAACCCGAAGAGGACGATGCCGGTGACGGCCATCACCACCTTCTTGCCGACCGATGTGTCCAGGAAGCCTGGGCTGGTTTCAGCGACGGACATGGATGCTCCTTCCTTCCGCGATGACGGATGCGCCCGCATCCGGTGATGGTTGGGGTGAACGCGATGACAAGGGGTCGTGGGACAAATGGATGGACCCCATTATGCGCGTGGATTTCCGAATGGCAATTTCCAAGTCTCGGGGATCGGCCGGGGGCGGTTATTTGCCTTGTTTTTCAATCTTTAATCGATCTTTTTACCTCGAATCCGGAACGCCCTCCGGTCCCTTCCCGGGGGGGGCGGAACGAAAAGCGCCGCCCCGGGGGGCGGCGCCTTCCTGCAGGGTGGGGCGGGACCTACTTCATGTCCTCGTCGGCGATGAGGCCGGGGGTTTCCTGCTTGCTCTTGATGATGGACCACACGATGGCGGCGACGCAGATCGCGGCGCCGATGATGCCGCCCACCTTGTTGCCGTCGAGCTGGCCGGCGACGGGGAACAGGGTGAACTTCATCAGCACGCCCAGGGTGAGCAGGCTGACCATGTTCATGACCTTGATCAGGGGGTTGATGGCCGGGCCGGCGGTGTCCTTGAGGGGATCGCCCACGGTGTCGCCCGTGACGGAAGCCTTGTGGGCCTCGCTGCCCTTGCCGCCGAAGAGGCCGTCCTCGATCATCTTCTTGGCGTTGTCCCAGGCGCCGCCGGCATTGGCCATGAAGACCGCCAGCAGCTGGCCGACCAGGATCATGCCCGCCAGGAAGCCGCCCAGGGCGTAGGGGCCCAGGAGCAGGCCGACCAGGATGGGGGCCGTGATGGCCAGCAGGCCGGGGCCCACCAGCTCCTTCTGGGCGGTGTTGGTGCAGATGTCCACCACGCGGCCGTAGTCGGGCTTCTTGGTGCCGGCCCAGATGGCGGCGTCGCGGAACTGCGCGCGGCACTCGATGACGATGTGGTAGGCGGCGCGGCCCACGGCGCGGATCAGCTGGCTGCTGAAGAGGAACGGCACGCAGCCGCCGATGAGGAGGCCGATGAAGACCTTGGGCTCGGCCACGGAGAGGAAGCCGGCCTGGTCGTGGTACTGGGCCAGGGTCATCTTGCTGATGTTGGCCTCGGAGCCCACCGCGATGACCGCGATGAAGCTGGAGAAGAGGCTGACGGCGGCGATGACGGCGGAGCCGATGGCGATGCCCTTGGTCTCGGCCTTCGTGGTGTTGCCCACGGCGTCGAGGTCGGCCAGGATCTGCCGGGCGCGCTTGTAGGAGCCGGGCTTCTCCTTCTCCATCTCGTCCTTGTCGTAGCCCATCTCGCCGATGCCGTTGGCGTTGTCGGCGACGGGGCCGAAGACGTCCATGGAGATGGTGTTGCCGGTCAGGGTCAGCATGCCGATGCCGGTCATGGCGACGCCGTAGGCCACGAACATGGGCGGCGCGCCGTGGTAGGTGAGCACGGAGAGGAAGATGGCGACGACGATGACGACCATCATGGCCACGGTGCTCTCATAGCCCAGGGCGAAGCCCTCGATGATGTTGGTGGCGTGGCCGGTGGTGCAGGCGCGGGCCAGGCCCTTGACCGGGGCGTGGGTGGTGTGGGTGTAGTAGCTGGTGACCTTGTTCAGGGCCACGGCCAGGAACACGCCGATGAGGCAGGTGATGGCCGGGCGCATGTCCAGGCCGGGCACCCCGAAGTTGAACCAGGCGGCCAGCTTCGTGGGGTCGTTGCCGGGGAAGCCGGCGGCGGCCAGGGGGTTGTGGGCCAGGTAGTCCGGCGTGAAGTGCAGGTAGAAATAGCCGAGGATGAAGAAGCCGGCCACGGAGATCAGGGAGCCGATCCAGAAGCCGCGGTGAACGCTCTTCAGGGCGGTGTCCGAGGTGTCCTCGGGTCCGGCCTTGACGGTGTAGGTGGAGATGATGGAGCCGAGCACGCCGATGCCGCGCACCAGCAGGGGGAAGATGACGCCCTTGTGGCCGAAGGAGGCCATGCCCAGGATCATGGCGGCGACGATCGTCACCTCGTAGCTCTCGAAGATGTCCGCGGCCATGCCGGCGCAGTCGCCCACGTTGTCGCCCACGTTGTCGGCGATGGTGGCGGCGTTCCGGGGATCGTCCTCGGGGATGTCCTTCTCGATCTTGCCCACGAGGTCGGCGCCCACGTCGGCGGCCTTGGTGTAGATGCCGCCGCCCACGCGCATGAACAGGGCCAGCAGGGTGCCGCCGAAGCCGAAGCCCAGCAGGGCCTCGTAGGCGTGCACGCCGTAGACGATGAAGATCATCGTGCCGCCCAGGAGGCCGAGGCCGTCCGTGAGCATGCCGGTGACGGTGCCGGTGCGGTAGCCGAGCTGCATGGCCTCGCCGTAGCTGTGGCGGGCGGCGGCGGCGACGCGCAGGTTGCCGGTGGTGGCCAGGCGCATGCCCACGAAGCCCACGGCCCAGCTGAAGAGGCTGCCCATGAGGAAGGAGCCGGCGCGGCCGAAGGCGAAGTGGGGATCGGCGACCGTGAACCAGAGGATGACGGTGATGATGACGATCAGGGGCCCGATCTTCTTGAACTGGGCGGCGAGGTAGGCGTTGGAGCCCTCACGCACGGCCGCGGCCACTTCCTGCATCTTCCTGGTGCCCTCGTCGGCCTTGTTGACCTGCTTCATGAGCAGGAGGGCGTAGAGGAGGCCCACCACGGCGATGGCGAGCACGAACAGCAGGCCGATGCGCTCGGCGCTGGTGAACTCGTTGCTGACCCGGTTGAACAGGGCGAAGTACTCGAACTTCTTGCCCTCGGTCTCCGCGGCGACGGCGGCGGGGGCCGCGACCTGGCCCCAGGCGTAGGCCACGGCGAAAACGCACATCATGATCGCCAGGTATATCCGGCGTGTCAGGGGGGTCACCCTGAGTTTGTCCATCCAGGCATGCAGCATGGAGACTCCTTGAAAAAAAGGTAGTGAAACGAAAGCCGGTCCATGGGACCGGGGGCCTTGAGGCTCGGGTTTTCGAGGTGTCATGGGGGAAGTTATTCGGCCTCAGGCTACCACTCCGCCCTTCGATGTCAATGCGGGGTTGACGGTCCGGGAGGCCGCAGAACCGCATCGGGCCTGCCTGCGCTACCCTGGTCCCTGACGATTCGTTATTGGAGGTTCCCATGTCCCGACCCTGCCCCTGCGCGTCCGCAAAGACGTATGACAAATGCTGTGAGCCTTTTGTTACCGGACGGGCGGTTCCGGAGACGGCTGAAAAGCTCATGCGGAGCCGGTTCACGGCCTATGCCCTGGGCAAGGCCGACTACCTGGCGGCCACCACCGCCGCCGAGGAACGGGCCAAGCTGGACCTGGATGAACTCGGCCGCTACGTGCGGAGCGTCAAGTGCATCAGTCTGAAGGTCTTGTCCACGGAAGCCGGGGGTCCGGGGGATGAGGCCGGCGTGGTCACCTTTCACGCCAAGCTCCAGATCAACGGCCGGCGCATGCTCCACCGGGAGCGCAGCCGGTTCGTCCGGGAGGAGGGGCGCTGGGCCTACGTGGACGGCGAGACCAACTGACCTTCAGAGGTTCGCCTTCAGGAACGCCCAGGTGGCCTGATGCAGGGCGTAGGCGTGCCGGGCCGCCCGGGGGCTGTGATCCGACCCGGGCAGGAGCGTCACCTGGGCGTCCTTGCCGGCCTTCTGGAGGGCGTCCAGGAACATGACGCTGTTCTGGAGGTGGACGTTGGTGTCCAGGGTCCCGTGCACCAGGAGCACCTTGGCCTGGAGGCCGGCGGCGGCCTTCAGGCAGCTTGACGCTTCGTAACCCTCGGGGTTATCCCGGGGGAGGCCCATGTAGCGCTCCGTGTAGTAGCAGTCGTACAGGCGCCAGTCGGTGACGGGGGCCCCCACGATCCCGATCTTCCAGGCCCGGCTGCGGGTGAGGGCGTAGGCGGTCATGAACCCGCCGTAGCTGTAGCCGTCCAGGGCGATGCGGTCCATGTCCGCCCAGCCCTGGCCCCTGAGCCAGGCGAGGCCGTCCAGCAGGTCCTCCAGCTCCAGGGCCCCCAGGTTCCCCCTCACCCGGTGGGCCGTGGTGCCCTTGGCGGCGGCGCTGCGGTTGTCGCAGATGAAGGTGGCGATGCCCTGCTGGGCCAGGAACTGGTACCAGGCCATGTTCCGGTTCCAGGCGTTGCGCACCTGGGGGCTGTTGGGGCCGCCGTACACGTACTGGAAGACGGGGTACTTGCGGGAGGGATCGAAGCCCACGGGGAGCACCAGCATGGCCTCCAGGGGGAAGCCGTCCCGGGCGGTCACCTTGGGGAAGAGGACCCGGCCCTTGGCCTCGGCCTCCCAGGCGGGGGAGACTTTCGAGGTCTCCCGGAACAGGACGGCGCCCCGGGCGTCCAGGAGGAGGTCCTGGGGCGGGGTGTCGATGTCGCTCCAGCGGTCCACGGCCAGGGTGAAGGCGGGGTCGGGGGTGAGGCTGTGGGTGCCGGGGGCGGGGGTGAGGAGCTC
>DATGXY010000151.1:0-8291 GCA_035298525.1 Holophaga sp. | reverse complement strand
CCGGCGCCTTCGACGCCGTCCTCATGGACCTGCAGATGCCCGTCCTGGACGGCCTGGAGGCCACCCGGCGCCTCCGGGCGGATCCGGCCCTGGCGGGCCTCCCCATCATCGCCATGACGGCCCACGCCCTGGGCCAGGAGCAGCACCGGTGCCGGGAGGCGGGCATGGACGCCTACCTGGCCAAGCCCATCGACCCCGAACGGCTCTACACCACCCTGGAGGCCCACCTGGCCCGCCGCGCCGCGCCCCCGGAGGCCCCCGGGCCGGCCCGGTCCGGAGGCTCCGGCCTGGATGCGCGGGAGGGGCTCCTCTTCGTGGGGGGCAAGCCCGAGCGCTACGGGACCGTCCTGGGCCGGTTCCTGGAACTGCGGGCCGGGGTCGACCGGGAGCTGCGGGAGGCCCTGGACGCCGGCGACGGCGAGGCCGCGCGCCGCACCGCCCACAGCATGATCGCCGTGGCCGGCACCATCGGCGCCCGCCGCCTGGCGGAGCTGGCGAGAGCCCTGGAGCGGGCCCTCACCGAGGGCCCGGACGAGGCCCGGGCCTTGGCGGAATTCGAGGCGGAGCTGGCCCGCGTGGTGCGGGAGGCGAAGGACTACCTCAGCGGGTGACGCCCAGCTGGGTGAGGATCCAGGCCAGCTGGAAGGCGCGGTCCCGGAGGGCGTCGTAGCGGCCCGAGGCCCCGCCGTGGCCGGCGGGCTCCATGCGGACCTTCAGGAGGAGCGGGTTCGCGTCCGTCTTGAGGGTGCGAAGCCGGGCCACGTACTTGGCGGGCTCCCAGTACATCACCTGGCTGTCGTTGAAGCTGGTGGTGACGAGGATGGACGGGTAGGCCTTGCGCTCCAGGTTGTCGTAGGGGCTGTAGGCCCGCATGCAGTCGAAGGCGGCCTTCTCGTTGGGATTGCCCCACTCCAGGTACTCGCCCACGGTGAGGGGCAGGGTGGCGTCCATCATGGTGTTCATGACGTCCATGAAGGGCACGGAGGCGTGCACGGCCTTGAAGAGGTCCGGCCGCAGGTTGGTGACGGCGCCCATGAGGAGCCCGCCGGCGCTGCCGCCCTCGATGGCGAGGCGGGCGCTGGAGGTCCACTTCTCCTTGACCAGGTACTCGGCGGAATCGATGAAGTCGGTGAAGGTGTTCATTTTCTTCATCAGCATGCCGTCGTGGTGCCAGCCCTCGCCCATCTCGTCCCCGCCCCGGATGTGGGCGACGCAGAACACGGCGCCCCGGTCCAGCAGGCTCAGGCGCTGGCTCTGGAAGGAGGCCACCATGCCGAACCCGTACGACCCGTAGCCGTAGAGGAGCAGGGGGGCCGAGCCGTCCCGGGGCGTGCCCTTGCGGTAGACGATGGAAAGGGGGATCCGCTTCCCGTCCCGGGCCGGGGCCCAGAGGCGCTCGGTGGCGTAGCGGGTGCGGTCGTAGCCGCCCAGGACCTCGGTCTCCTTCAGGAGGGTCCGCTTGCCGCTGGCCATGTCCACGTCGTAGACGCTCTGGGGGGTGACCAGGGACTGGTACGAGATGCGGTAGGCCCGGGAGGCGAAGTCCGGGTTGCCCGCGGCGGAGGCCGCGTAGGCCTGCTCGGGGAAGCCCGCTTCGCTCCAGGTTCCCCTGGCGGGGTCCAGGAAGCGGAAGCGCACGAGGCCCTCGGATTTCTCCTGCACCACCACGTGGTCCTTGAAGCAGTCCACGTCCTGGAGCAGCACGCCGTCCCGGCCCGGCAGGACCTCCTTCCAGCGGCGGGGGTTCCCGGCCTGGAACGTCACGAGCCGGAAGTCCCGGGCGCCCTTGTTGGTGCGGAGCCAGAAGGTCCCGGCCCGGTGGTCCAGATCGTACTTGTGGCCCTTCTCCCGGGGGAGGACGGCCTTGAAGGTCCCCTTGGGACGGTCGGCGCGGAGGATGCGCACATCCCAGGTGTCCGTGCTGCCGGAACGCACCGTCAGCCACTGGCCGTCCCGGGTGCGGCCCACGCCCGTGGCGAAGAGCTCGTCGGTCTCGTGGTGCACGACCACGGGGGCCTTGGCCCCGGGATCCAGGCGCCACACGTGGTCGGAGCGCTTGGTGACGGGGTCCTCGGTGGCGTAGAAGATGTGCCGGCCGTCCGAAGCCCAGGCCAGGCTGGTGACCCGTTCGGCCAGGGGCTTGCTCACCTGGCCCGTGCGCAGATCCTTGATGAAGAGGGTGTACTGGCGGAAGCCGGTGGTGTCGGTGGTGTAGGCCAGGCGGTACCCGTCGTCGCTGACGGCCATGGCGCCCACCCCCAGGAACTTGAGGCCCTCGGCCAGCTTGTTCATGTCCAGGAGCGCCTGCTCCGGGGCGGCGGCATCGTAGGCCCCGTCCTTGCCCGCCCGGCGCCGGCAGCGGATGGGGTACTGCTTCCCCTCCTCCGTGCGCTGGTAGTAGTACCAGCCCCGGTCCCGCTGGGGCACGGACAGGTCCGTCTGCTTGATGCGCCCCAGCATCTCCTGGTAGAGGGCGTCGGCGAAGGGGGCCAGGTCCCGGGTCATGGCGGCGGTGTAGGCGTTCTCCGCCTCCAGGTGGGCCACCACCTTGGGGTTCGTCTTCTCCCGCAGCCAGAACCAGGGATCGTTCACCTTCTCCCCGTGCCACACGGAGATGTGCTCGATCTGAGGGGCGGCGGGGGGGACGGGAGCCTGGGCCATGAGGCAACCGTAGACGATCGGGAACGCGGCGGCCAGCATCTTCCGGGCCATGTCATCTCCTGGGCGGGGTTGGGTTTAACATTCTCACCCCGGGGGCGGGGGCCGTCCACCCCTGGCCAGGGGACCCCCGGGGACTTCATGATCGGGGGATGAGCCTCGCGCCCAACGATCCCCCCCTCCACTCCCACGCCTTCGATACCGGCAACGCTGCCGGCGAGCGGGGGACCCGCCTCGTCCTCGTCATCACCCTGGCCACCATGGCCCTGGAGATCGGGGCGGGCTGGGCCTTCAATTCCATGGCCCTGCTGGCGGACGGCTGGCACATGAGCTCCCACGCGGTGGCCATCGGGGTGAGCGCCCTCGCCTACCGCCTGGCCCGGCACCGGGCGGGAAGCGGCCGTTATGCCTTCGGCACCTGGAAGATCGAGGTGCTGGGCGGCTTCGCCAGCGCCCTCTTCCTCCTGGGGGTGGCCGCCCTCATGGTGGGGGGCAGCGTGGAGCGGCTCCTGGATCCCCGGCCCATCGCCTACCGCCAGGCCATCGCCGTGGCGGTGCTCGGCCTCCTGGTGAACCTGGCCTGCGCCTGGATCCTGGGCGATTCCCATGACCACGACCACGACCACGGCCATCACGCCGACCTGAACCTCCGCTCCGCCTACCTGCACGTGCTGGCGGACGCGGCCACCTCCATCATCGCCATCCTCGCCCTCCTGGGCGGTCTCTGGTTCGGCTGGCGCTGGCTGGATCCCGCCATGGGCCTGGCCGGGGCCGTCCTCGTGGCCCTGTGGGCCCGGGGGCTCCTGCGGGACACCTCCCGGGTGCTCCTGGACGCGGAGAACGATCACCCCGTCGCCGGGGAGATCCGGGATGTGGTGGCCGACCATGGGGAATGGGGGGAGGGACGCCGGGTGGCCGACCTGCACGTGTGGCGGGTGGGGAAGGGCCGCTTCGCCTGCATCCTGGCCCTGGAGGGCACGGCCCCCGGCCTGCGGCCCGAGGATGTGCACCGGGCCGTGGGCGTGCACGAGGAGATCGTCCACCTGACGGTGGAACTCCGCTGATCAGCGGACGGCGTTGGGCAGCCGGTCCAGCATGACCATGTCCGCCAGGTCCAGGGTGAAGTCCATGGCCAGGTTCTGGCGGATGCGCTCGGGGGTCACGGATTTGGGCAGGGCCACGTGGCCCTTCTGCAGGACATAGCGGATGCACACCTGGGCGGGGGAGACCCCCAGCCGTTCCGCCATCGCCGCCAGCTGGGGGCTGCCCAGGAGGCGGCCCGTGGCCAGGGGCGAATAGGCTTCCACCGCGATGCCCGCGTCCCGGCAGAAGGCCGTCACCTCCGGCTGGGTGTCCCCGATCCAGAAGCGGATCTGGTCCGCCATGGGCGGCACCTCGGCCACCTCCAGGATCTGGGCCAGCTCCCCCGCGTTGAAGTTGGAGACCCCGATGGCCCGCACCCGGCCCTCCCGGTACAGGGCCTCGAACACCTTCCAGATGGCCTTGTTCTGAGCCATGCAGTCCAGGCCGATGCGCTCCCAGGGCCAGGGGGCGTGGATGAGGTAGAGGTCCAGCACCTCCAGGCCGAGGGCCTCCATGGTCCGTTCGAAACTGGCCCGGACCCGGCCGGGATCCTTCTCCTCCGCGGGCAGCTTGGAGGTGACGAAGATCTCCTCCCGGGGAATGCCGCTTTCCCGGATGGCCCGGCCCACGCTCTTCTCGTTGCCGTAGCCCCGGGCGGTGTCCACGTGGCGGTAGCCCGCCTCCAGGGCGCAGGCCACGGCCTTCCGGGCCACGGGGCCCTCGGGGATCTGCCAGGTGCCGAAGCCGAGGGCGGGCACCTGGACGCCGTTGGGGAGGATGATGGGCGGGAGCTTGGTCATGGAAGGGATGATAGCGCCTCGGGGCCCTGGCTTGGCCGCCATCCCGGAAGCGCGGGCGAGCACTTCCGCGGAACGTTTGTAGAACGCCGCCTCCCGTTGTAGCCCGTTCCTGCGGCAATAAGCCTCCATACCCAGGTACCTGGCCATGGGATCAGCCTCGGCTGCATGGCAGAGTTTGGCGGCGCATTCGGGACAGAGCCAGAGGGGAAGCTGGTCCGCCTCCTCCAAAGAATTGCTGCCGCACATGCAGCATTCGTAGGCGGTGCAATGGAGCATGCTGAACATGTGGCATGTCTCGTGGACGGCGGTGCCCAGGGCTCGAACGAGGCAGAGCCGGAACGTCTCCTGATCCCCATCGGGGTTCCCCAGCCTGGCGATGGACCACACCCCGACCCGGTCCCGGATGGAAGCTTGCCCGAACACGAATTGCCAGCCCTGGCCCGGGTAGAGGTCTTCGGCGGTGAGGGCCAGGAGGGCCGCTCCGTCCTTCGGGAGCCTGGGCTCGAGGACCTCGTGGAGAATGAAGGGCGTCAGCAGCTGCCGGTGGCCGGTTCCTGACGCCATGCGCCGGGCCCGGGCGGGGATGGCCGAGACCGGCAGGGGTGGCAGGGCCGCGACGGGAAGGCAGAGGTAGACCTTCATCCCCTCGATCACCAGGTCCAGGATACGGCGCTGGCCCGGAGAGAACGTCCCGATGGGCTGGATGTAGATCGTTCTCCGGGGCGCCAGGGGAAGGACGGGGGAACTCGCCAGGTATGCTTTGAAGGTCTGGCCATCCTCCCGATGATAGGAGAGCCAATCTCCCGGCCGGGGCTTTCCGAGCGGGTGATGAATGGGTTTCAGCGCCTGGATCATTCCCATGAGCGCCGCTTCCGAAGGTCGTTCCGCCCTGGCGGCGCTGGCGGGGAAAAGGCAGGCGATGGCCAGGATGGGGACCCAGGGCTTCATGGCCTCTCCTTTCCGGGCAGGCATCGGTACCGGGTCGTTCCATTGGAGGGAATGGGGGTGGGGTCTGTCCAGGTTTCGGTGGATCGGACGGCCAGGAACGCGTGGCGGGTGGTGAAGGAGGTTGTGGGCCCGGCGCCACCAGGGGGGCGGTCCTCCCGTTGAATCAGGTACGTCCGTCCCGGGATCAGGCCCGTGATCGATATGGTGCCCTTGAGGCTGGCAGGAGCCTGCCCCCGGTGCGGGTCCGGCTCGGTCCGGCGGTCCACTCCGAGCAGGACGGGGGCGCCCCGGTTGCCATCCCCCCCGATACCGGTGATCACGAGGCCGAAGGGCGTCGCCCGGGGAACGTTCCCCGCGACCTCCAGTCCCTGGGTGCAACGGGGACGGTCGGTGCCCAGGTCCCTCACAGGCTTCCAGACTGGATGCTCCGTGACCAAGGTGTGGAAGAGGATCCAATCATCCGCCTCGGACTCCGCCTGCCCCTGGGCCGGTCCCTTCCGGATGCCCAGTACCGGCACGATATGGTCGTACTCGGAATGGCTGCCCCCGGCGAGATAGACCGCGACCATGCCAGCCCTCCCTGCGCGGAGGTGGCTGGACAGCCATGTGAGAAACCTTTGAAGCCGGGTTTCCACCGGCCCATGGGGCGACCAGGATTCGGACCGGAGATGGAGTCGCCGGAGGGCGCGGGCAGCATTTTGGCCCAGCAGGACCTCCCCTCCGGCGATGCGCCGCACTTCGCCCTGGGAAATCCACATCCCGTGGAGGAGTGCGAGCGTCTGGATGGATGTCTCCCCGCAATAACCCCCAGCCTCAGGCCACTGGATTCGGGGCTGTACTTCCGGGATTGCCGCTGGTCCGGCCCAAGGGGCCGACAGGAGGGCGCTTGAAGCGTAAATGGGGGGCAGGGCCCGAAGATGCATCTTTCGCCGTCGACCTGGAGATGGGAGGTGGCCCCCAGTATAGACGGCGGACATCACCTGCGCGGTGTTGCGCGGCCTCAGCCTCAAGGCATACCCTGGCCAGCGAGCAAGGTGGAAGAGCACCCTGGCGGGTGGCCTGTCAGGGCGGGGTGGCGTGGTTGGTACGCCCCACCGGATCGATCTTCGATAGGGCGGATACGCATGGGGGAGGCCGGTCGAGTCTTGACTTACCCTTGCTTGGATCCTATATTTACCGGATATCAGGTATATCTACCGAATTTCAGGTTGAACATCCTGTGCATAGGTGGTAGGCAAAATGAATACCGTGCTTACATCTGCTACGCTACTCCCGTCCAGAGCTCTGATCGGCCGGAAGCTCCGCGACCTCCGGAAGGGACGGAGTTTGTCTCAGGGGGAGCTCGGCCGGATCCTTGGCCTCTCCCAGAGCGCCATTTCTGAGGTTGAGCTTGGACAGAGCTCACTGTCCGCAGAGCAGTTCATCCTGGTGCTCAAGTTCTTCAATGTCCCGGCCAGCCATTTTGATCCCACCCCTGGCGACACCGGGGGGGCGATCCAGAAGGCCTTGGCCGCCCACGGCGCGAACCACCTGGCGGAGGATCCCAACCTGCTTCCCAGCGAAAACCTGACCCGCGTGGATTCGATCCTTCGGGAGGCCCTTGTCTCCGGGGAGAATCCCAGGGCCCTGACGGCTCTCGCCCCGGTCGTCATCCGCAATATCGGCCAGATAAACCTGCCCAAGCTGTTCGTCCAGTTCAAGGACTACCACTTGGAGAACCGGTACGGGTGGCTGCTCGACAACGTTTTGTCCGCCATCGACCTCACCCTCGGGGGTGCTCCCCCTCGGAAGGAGGCCCTGGCATTGACCAAGGCCGCAATGGTCCTGAGAAGCCACCGGGATCGGTTTTTTGGAGAGGGGCGCTTCCTGGAGGCCCCCTTCGAGGACTACCTGGGGCTGCCCTTTGCGAGTCCCAAGACGAAGCAGGAGGTCCTCCGGAAACGCTCCGCGATTTCGGAGGCCTGGAACATTCTCACCACGATCCAGGTCACGGATTTCGCCGCGGCCATCCAGGAAAGCCATGTCCCCGACGCCCATTGAACGATTTCTCCAGGCCATCGATGAACAATGGCCTGCGACCGAGCCCCGGATCCCCTTCCGGGTGCTGGGTTCGACCGCCCTTATGCTCCAGACGGCCTACATCCGAGGCACGAAGGACAGCGATGTCCTCGGCGTCGATCCGATCATCGGGAAGGTGGCGCAGGATCTGCTCGCCTTGGCGGGGAAGGACACGGCCCTGCATCGGAAGCATCACGTATACCTTGACGTGGTCGGCTCCGGGGTCCCATTCCTGCCTCATCCGCCCAAATGGAACCAGGTCAGGGAACTGAATGCGAGGCTGCTGTCATTCGAGGTCCTGGCGCTGGACATCCCGGATGTGGTCGTCAGCAAGCTGAAGCGCTTCCACGACAATGACAAGGCGGACATCAAGGCCATGACGGATCGGAACTTGGTGGATCACGCCTATTTGGTGGAACGGTTCCTGTCGGCGGCCGACGTCTTTTCCATGGACGCCCGCGCGCAGCACCTCACGCGCTACGCGGAGAACCTCAACTGGGTCGAGCGGGAATGCCTGGGTGTCGCGGAGACGGAGTACGAGCTGCCTCCTTGGGCGGACGCTTAGCCTCGGCGGGGATGAGGAAAGGCCGAATACTGCGTTCGTATCGAATGACTGAAGGCTTTCTCCCCGGGGGAGCCATTTGGGAGCCGGCCTTCCGTGCCCCGCCTTTCCCTACCTGCGCGCCATCGCCGATCGGTGGTTCGACCCCATCGCGCAAAAAGGAAAGGGCACCCTGCCGGGTG
>DATGXY010000150.1:0-19050 GCA_035298525.1 Holophaga sp. | reverse complement strand
GGGCCTCCCCGTCCACGTCCCACCAGCGCAGGGTGAGCTGGCGGGGGGTGCGGCCGTCGTTCCAGAAGCGCTCCAGGCACCACATGGCCAGGGGCACCTCCTGGGGCAGGCAGGGGGGCTCCAGGCGCCAGGGGTGGCGGGACTCGCCCAGGGGGTCGGCCAGCATGGGCAGGCGGGGGCGGTCCTCCCCCCGGGCCCGGGCGAGGGCCGTGCGGGCGTCGGCCTCGGGCATGATCTGGCTGAGGGTGGGCAGGGGCACGGGCTGCAGGTCCCCCAGGCGCTGGAGGCCCAGGCGCCGGAAGCGGTAGCGCACCCGGGGACTGATATCCGGCAGGCGGATGAGGGGGTGCGGGGCCAGGAAGACCCGCTCCGAGCCCTCGGGCACCTGCTCCAGGTGGAGGCCGGTCCCCTCGGATACTCGGGTGGCGATGCGGGCGGCGGTGGCGCTGAGGGAAAGGCCGCCGTTGCTCGTCCAGCCGTGGGCCTCCCGCAGATCCCGCTGCATGCGGGCGGCCGCGTCCAAGGGGCCCCCGTGGAGCCGGGCCGTGCCGTGCAGTTCCACCAGGGCTTCGCCCATGCGCCCCAGGAGGCCCTGGGGGGACCAGTGCTGGAGGAACTCCCCCAGGGTGGCCTGGGCCTCCCACCAGGTCTGGGGGGCGGGATCCAGCACCCGCAGGCCGGGGACCCGGCGCAGGGCCTGGTCCATGGGCTCCCCGGGGGCCAGGCCCTCGGCCCGCGCCGCCCGGTTCACCAGCCACAGGCAGGGGGTGCGGGCGGCGCCCGCGGCCAGGAAGGCCAGGGGACGATCCTTCAGGCCCGCGTCCACCTGGCAGGCCATCTGGAACGGCATTTCGGGAACCCACATCGCCAGCACGCTCGACCTCCGAGCGCTCCAATATGGCGCAAAAAAAGCGAAAGAAAAGCGGTAAATTTTTCCGGGGAACACCCACATTCCGTGGTTTTCCGTGGAATGAACAAGTCCGTCCCGGTGGTGAAAGGCGAAAGGGCGTGGGGGCCCTCCGGGGCGGCCGGATTGTGTGCATCACAATCCCGATTGCATTCATGAAAAACTCCAGCCGAGGAGCCGCCATGACCCCCGAGACCGCGCGCCGCATCCACGATCTGGGCCATCTGGTGGGGAACACGCCCCTCCTGGAGATCCGCCTGGCCTTCGACGGAAAGCCCCGGCGCATCTTCGCCAAGGCCGAGAACCTCAACATGACGGGGAGCATCAAGGACCGCATGGCCCTGCACGTGCTCCGCCGGGCCTACGAACGCGGCGTCCTGGCCCCCGGGGCCCCCATCGCCGAGGCCACCAGCGGCAACACGGGCATCGCCTTCTCGGCCCTGGGCCGGGCCCTGGGACACCCGGTGACCATCTTCATGCCCGACTGGATGAGCCAGGAGCGCAAGGACCTCATCCGCAGCCTGGGCGCCACCATCCGCCTGGTGAGCCGGGAGGAGGGCGGCTTCCTGGGCAGCATCCGCCTCTCCGAGGAACTGGCGGCCTCCACCCCCGGATGCTTCCTGCCCTGCCAGTTCTCCAACGAGGACAACGTGGCCGCCCACCAGGCCACCACCGGCCCCGAACTCTGGTGGCAGCTCGCGTTCCAGGGCCTGCGTCCGGACGCCTTCATCGCCGGGGTGGGCACGGGCGGCACCATCATGGGCGTGGGGGCCTTCCTGCGGGAGATGAACCCGGATGTGCGCCTGCACCCCCTGGAACCCGCCAACTCCCCCACCCTCTCCACGGGCCACAAGGTGGGCAAGCACCGCATCCAGGGCATCTCCGACGAATTCATCCCCGCCATCGTCAAGCTGGACGATCTGGCCCCCGTGGTGGCCGTGGACGACGGGGACGCCATCCTCATGGCCCAGATGCTGGCCTCCCGCCTGGGCCTGGGCGTGGGCATCTCCAGCGGCGCCAACCTGCTGGGGGCCCTGAAGGTGCAGGAGGAACTGGGCCCGGACGCCGTCGTGGCCACCATCTTCTCCGACGACAACAAGAAGTACCTGAGCACGGACCTCATGCGGGAGGAGCCCGCGAGGCCCGGCTTCCTCACCCCCCGGGTGGAGCTCCTGGAATTCCGGGTGTGCAAGCGGGTGTGCAAGACCTGCTGCGACGAGGACGCCTGCGCCTACGTGGGGAACGGATCCGGGACCCGGCCCTGCGGGCGGTAGGTCCCCAGGGCTTGCGCGACTGAATAAATTAATCATTATTGGGGTGCCCTCCGGAGTGCCCCGTGCGATCCCTTCCCCCCTCCTGGACCTTCAGCTTTCTCCACTACCTGGGGGAACCGGACGGAGACCAGGGCGCCCGGGCGGAACGGAGCCTGGCCCTGCGGGTGCCCCTGGACGCGGACCAGGCCTCCCGCCTGGCCCGGGAGCATCCGGAGGCCCGCTTCCTGGCCTCCCTGAGCTTCGTGCACCCGGACCTGGGCGAGCGGGAGGCCCTCTTCGCGGAGGATTGGTCCGGGCGGCGGGACGACGACGGGGAGGGGCGGGCCTGGCTGGTCTTCGAGGCCCGGGCGGTGTCCGGGGACTTCCTCCTGAGCCTCATGGCCCTTTCCCGGCACCGGGGGCGGAGGCGGCCGCGCCTCGTGGTATCGGCCCGGATCCAGGCCGCGGAGGGGGGCGGGGAGCACCCGGTGCGCTGGGTGGCCGCCGATTGGGACCTGGGAACGCTCATCGGGTTCTGCCGCACGGTCCGGGAGGCCGGCGCCGAGATCCTCGTGGAGGGAGAACTGCCCTGGCGGCCCGCGGCCTGAACCGCTCGGGCCTTCCACATCCCGTCCCAGTCGTCCTAGTGTAGGCCGCCAGAAATACGTGTAACGCCATTTCAGTCCGGCGCATCCAGGTGGCAGGCGAGAACCTATTTTTTCTTTTCCTCGGAATCCTCGGCCTTCTCGGCGCCTCGGCGATGGGCTTTTCGATGGGTGTTTCGGCGCGGGTCATTTTTGCGTCGGCAGCCGATAGAAAAAACCATCGCCGAGACGCCGAGAAGGCCGAGGTTTCCGAGGAAAAGATTCTGGCCTGAGCACCCCGTCATGGTTGAGCGCACTTCAGCCCCGAAGGGGGAACCCTTGGGCCGGCATTGGGGCGAAGACTCATCTGGATCTGGGCCGAAGGGGGCGAGGCAAAGTGTTACCTGTTCTTCTGGCGGCCTACACTAGGCTTCGCCCAGCCGGGCCCTGAGCGCCCGTTCCGCCGGCTGGGATAGGAGCCGGGCCACGATCCAGCCCAGTCCCCAGGCGGCCAGGACCGCGGGCACGTGCCACAGGAAGGCCCAGGGGCCCGGCCGGGCCTTGGCCAGGCGCACGATGGGCCACACGATGAACATGTGGGTCAGGTAGATCTCGTAGCTGAGCCGGCCCATGGACCGGAGCCAGCCCGTGAAGGGGAGGGGCGCGTCCCCCCGCCGGTGCAGGGCCAGCACGAGCAGGGCCGCCGAGCCCGTGAGGAGGAGCAGGTTCCCCTCCCGCAGCACGGGCCAGAGCCACTTCTGCAGGAAGATGGACGCGAAGAGCCCCGCGGCCCCGGCCCAGGTCATGAGCCGGCGCGCGCCCGCCCCGGGGTCCCCCCGCACCAGGGAGGCCAGGACCCCCGTGGCGATGGCGGCCATGCCGGGCAGGTAAGCCTTCTCCTGCCAGATGGGCCGGCCCTTCAGGGCCGCATGGGTCCAGGGCAGGGAAAGGGCCAGAAGGGCAAGCAGCACGGCCAGGGTCCGCTCCCGGCGAACCGTGAGGCAGAGCAGGGGGAAGCCCAGGTAGAAGACCTCCTCGATGGACAGGGACCAGAGCACATCCCAGTTGCCGGGCAGGTACCCCGTGAGCCCCTCGTACCAGTTCAGGTGCAGGCCCAGGGCCGACAGGACGGCCCGTCCCAGGGACTGGCCGGGGCGGCTGATCACGTAATCGGAGGCCCCGGCCCCGTGCAGGGCCGCCAGGACGGCCACCAGGACCAGGAGACAGGGGAGGATGCGGGAGGCCCGCCGGACGTAGAAGGCCCGGAGCTTGATGGCCCCCAGGGCCCCCCAGCGCTCCCGGGCGTTGGTGGCGATGAGGAAGCCGGAGATCACGAAGAAGATGAAGACGGCCTCATAGCCGCTCCAGGCCAGGGCGGACAGGAACCAGGTGGGCAGCACGGCCCCCAGGGCCGACCCCTTGAAGGGCACCCGCATGCCCACGTGGTGGAGCACCACCAGGAGGATGGAGAGGCCCCGGAGCAGGTCGATGCCGGGGTTGCGGGAGCTGGGCCGGGCGCCGTCCATGGTTCAGGCTTGCTCCGACCGCTTTTCCTCCAGCTCCAGCCATTCCATTTCCAGGGCGTCCAATTCCCCCTGGGCCGCCTCCTTGTCCTTCATGGCCTGGTGGCCCGGAGCCTCGGCGGAGATGAAGGCGGAGGGATCGGCCATGAGGGCCTCCAGGGCCCCGATGCGTTCCTGGAGGCCGGCCATGGCCGTTTCCACCTCGGCCAGGCGCCGGGCCTCCTTCTGGGAGAGGCCGGGCTTGCGCTTGGAGGCCTCCCGGGTCTCGGCCTTGGCGGCCTTGGCCGGGGCCGCGGCCTTCGGGGCCTCCGCGGCCCGTTCCGCCCGCAGGCGCTTCACGGAGGCGGGGTTGCCCTCGTACAGCTCCCACCGGGGCCCGCCCTCGGGGTTGAAGGCCAGGGTGTGGGTGGCCACCTGGTCCAGGAAGAACCGGTCGTGGCTCACCAGCAGGAGGACGCCGGGGTAGTCCAGCAGGGCCTCCTCCAGGTTCTGGAGGGTGGGGATGTCCAGGTCGTTGGTGGGCTCGTCCAGCACCAGCAGATCCGCGGGCTGGAGCATGGCCTTGGCCAGGAGGAGCCGGTTGCGCTCCCCGCCGGAGAGGGTGCCCGCGGCGCGCTTCTGCTGGTCGGCGGGGAAGCCGAAGCGGGAGAGGTAGACGAGGACGAGCATTTCGCCGCCGCCCACCTTCACCATGGAGGCGCGCTCGGCGATGTTGTCGGCCACGGAGAGATCCCCCCGCAGCTCCCCCCGGCCCTGGCTGATGGCGGAGACCGACATGCGCGGATGGCGGGAGACGGCCCCTCCCGTGGGTTCCAGCTCCCCCAGGAGGAGCTTGAGCACGGTGGACTTGCCGCAGCCGTTGGGGCCCAGCAGGGCGATGCGCATGCCCCGCTGCAGCACCAGGTCCAGGCCCCCGGCCAGGTCCAGGGCCGTGCCCGGGTAGGCGAAGCGCAGGCCCTCGGCCTGGAGCAGGCTGTCGCTGCGGTTGGAGCCCCCGGCGAAGGCCATGGAGACCCGCTCCTCCACCCGGGTGCGGTCCTTGACGTCCTCCTTGAGGTCCAGCACGTCCTGGATGCGGAGCTTGGACTTGCGGGTCCTCGCCTTGGCGCCGCGGCGGAGCCAGGCCAGTTCCCGGCGCAGGCGGTTCTGCATGTGCTCGGTGAGCCTCGATTCCCGGAACTCCCGGTCGGACTTCTCCAGCAGGTAGTCGGAGTAGGACCCGTCGTAGCTGGTGACCGCGCCCCCCTCCAGCTCCAGCATGCGGTCCACCACCGCGTCCAGCAGGTGGCGGTCGTGGGTGATGAGGAGGAGGGCCCCGGCGAAGGCCTGGAGCCAGGCCTCCAGCTTCTCCACCTGCTCGGGGTCCAGGTGGTTGGTGGGCTCGTCCAGCACGAGCACGTCGGGATCCTTGAGCCAGGCCTGGGCCAGGGCCACCCGCTTGCGCCAGCCGCCGGAGAGGGATTCCACCGTGGCCTCCAGGTCCACCAGGCCCCAGGTGGTCACGGCCTCCTTGAGCCGGGGCTCCAGGTCCCAGCCCATGTGGTGGAGGTGGTGCTCCACCCCGTCCAGCTCCTGGTGGAGCTTCTCGGCCTGGTCGGGGGTGGCCCCCTGCAGTTCCTCGTGAATGGCCGCATGGCGGCGGATCAGTTCCCGGTGGTCCGCGAGGGCCCACTCCAGGGCCGTGCGCACCGTGGCGTCCGCGGGGAAGTGGGGGTCCTGGCTGAGCCGGGCGATGCGCAGGCCCTGGGTGACCACCACTTCGCCGGAATCGGGGGTGTCCTCCCCGGCCAGGAGCTTGAAGAGGGTGGATTTGCCCGCCCCGTTGCGGCCGATGAGGCCCACCTTCTCGCCCGTCATGAGCCCGAAGCTGAGATCCTCCAGGATCGGCTGGGCGCCGAAGCGCTTGGTGACCTTGACCAGACTGAGGGCGACGGGCATGCAGACTCCTGACCCTCCAGTCTACCCGCCGGCGCGGGGGAATCCCCCTTCAGATCCCCGGCAGGTGCTCCCGCCACGCGTCCAGGGCCCCCAGGAGGGCCTCCAGCTGCTCCGGCTCCGTGGTGCGGAACCGGCTCACCAGCTTCCAGCCCTGGGCCACCCTCTGGTAGCGGTGCAGCCACAGGAAGGGGCCCTCCCAGGGCCCTTCCGGGCCGCGGGTCCGCACCAGGTACGCCACCGTGGCCCAGGGCCCGCGGCTGAGGACGCGCCGGCCCAGCTCCTCGAGGCCCGACGCGTCGTCGTCCTCGAGGCGCAGGTCGTCCAGGTCGGGGATGATCACCGGGGCAGGGGGATGTGGAGGCCGATCTTCTCCGCGTGCTCGCGGGCGGAGTCGTAGCCCGCGTCGGCGTGGCGGAAGACGCCCATGGCGGGATCGTTCCACAGCACCCGCTTGAGGCAGCGGTCGGCGCGCTCGGTGCCGTCGGCCACGATGACGACGCCGGAGTGCTGGCTGAAGCCCATGCCCACGCCGCCGCCGTGGTGGAGACTCACCCAGGAGGCCCCGCCGCTGCAGGCGGTCATGGCGTTGAGGAGGGGCCAGTCGGAGACGGCGTCGGAGCCGTCCTTCATGGCCTCGGTCTCGCGGTTGGGGCTGGCCACGCTGCCCGAATCCAGGTGGTCCCGGCCGATGACGATGGGGGCCTTGACCTTCCCTTCGCGGACCAGCTCGTTGAACTTCAGGCCGGCCAGGTGGCGCTCCCCGGCGCCGATCCAGCAGATGCGCGCGGGCAGGCCCTGGAAGGCGATCTTCTCGCCGGCGGCCTTGATCCAGCGGATCATGCCCTCGTTTTCGGGGAAGAGCTCCATCATGGCCCGGTCGGTGACGGCGATGTCCTCCGGGTCGCCGGAGAGGGCCGCCCAGCGGAAGGGGCCGATGCCCTTGCAGAAGAGGGGCCGGATGAAGGCGGGGACGAAGCCGGGGAAGGCGAAGGCGTCCGCGCAGCCGGCGCGCTGGGCCTGGGCGCGGATGTTGTTGCCGTAGTCGAAGGTGACCGAGCCCGCCTTCTGGAAGGCCAGCATGGCCTCCACGTGGGCGCGCATGCTGTCCAGGGCCCGCTTCACGTAGGCCTCGGGGTCCTCCTTGCGCAGGAGGGCCGCGGCCTCCAGGCTGAGCCCGGCGGGGATGTAGCCGTTGTACTCGTCGTGGGCCGAGGTCTGGTCCGTGACCAGGTGGGGCCTCGCGCCGCGCCGGACCAGTTCGGGCAGCACCTCGGCGGCGTTGCCCAGGAGGCCGATGGACACGGCCTTCTTCTCGGCCACGTAGCGCTCGACCCTCGCCATGGCCTCGTCCAGGGAATCGGTCCACTCGTCCAGGTAGCGGGTCTGGAGGCGCTTCTCGATGCGGGTGCGGTCCACCTCCACGCAGAGGGCCACGCCGCCGTTCATGGTCACGGAGAGGGGCTGGGCCCCGCCCATGCCGCCCAGGCCCGCCGTGAGGGTCCAGGTGCCGGCCAGGGTGCCGCCGAAGTGCTGGCGCGCGGCCTCGGCGAAGGTCTCGTACGTGCCCTGGACGATGCCCTGGCTCCCGATGTAGATCCAGCTCCCGGCCGTCATCTGGCCGTACATCATCAGGCCCTTGCGGTCCAGTTCCCGGAAGTGCTCCCAGGTGGCCCAGCGGGGCACCAGGTTGGAATTGGCGATGAGGACCCGGGGGGCGTCCGGGTGGGTCCTCACCACGCCCACGGGCTTGCCGCTCTGCACGAGCAGGGTTTCGTCGTCGCCCAGGTGCTTGAGCTCCTTGACGATGGCGTTGAAGGCGTCCCAGTTGCGCGCGGCCTTGCCCAGGCCGCCGTAGACGATGAGGTCCTCCGGGCGCTCGGCCACGTCCGGGTCCAGGTTGTTCATGAGCATGCGCAGGGCGGCTTCCTGCACCCAACCCTTGCAGTGCAGGTGGGTGCCGTGGGGGGCGCGGACGACGGGGGCTTCGCTGGCTTGGGTCATGGCGTGGATCCTTTGGCTGAGGCGATTCTCTCACGGGGGGAAGGGCGGGGTCTGGGATGGAAGGCACAATTCACCCGTTCCCCGGCGGCCCCTTTTTCCCCACCCTGGGGGGGGGAGGCGCCATGGGGGGGGAGGGAAGGTGGTTCGGGCTGCTGCTGCTGGCCCAGGTGCTGGTGGGGGCCGCGGCCATCTTCGCCCGCTTCGCCCTGACGGGGGCGGATGCCCTCGCCGTCTCCGCCCTCCGGCTGGCCCTGGCGGGGGGGCCCCTCCTGGCCTGGGCCCTGGCGAGGCGCCGCCTGAAGCGCCTGGACCGTTCCCTGGAGGCGGGCTTCGCCGCCGCCGGGGCGCTGCTGGCCCTGCACTTCGTCACCTGGATCGCCTCCCTGGGGGCCATCCCCGTGGCCATCTCCACCCTCCTGGTGTGCACGGCCCCGGTGTGGAACACCCTGTACGACCGGGTGGCGGAGGGCCGCCGGCCCGGCGCCCGGTTCTGGGGGGCCTCCCTCCTGGCCCTGGCGGGGCTGGGCCTCGTGTGCTCCGGCCCCTCCCGGGGGACGGCCAACCCCGCCTGGATCCGGGGCTGCGCCCTGGCCACGGCCGGGGGCATGGCCATGGCCGCCTACCTGGTGCTCGTGCAGAAACTGGACAGGCGGGCGGGAGGCGTCCCCACCCTGGGCATCGTGGCCCGCACCTACGCCTGGGCGGCCCTGGGCCTCGTGGGGGCGGCGGCCCTGGCGGGCAGCCCCCCGCCGGCCCTGGGGGACCGCCCGGCCTGGATGGGCATCCTGGGCATGGCCCTCGTCTCCCAGATGGGGGGGCATTCCCTGCTCAACGCCGCCGTGCGGCGGATCCCGGCCGTGACCGTGGCCTTCACGACCCTCCTGGAGCCCGTGTGCGCGGGGCTCCTGGCGGCCCTGGTCTTCGGGGAGCGGCTGGGCCCGGCCATGGTGGCGGGAGGGGCGCTGATCCTGGCGGGGGTGGTGCTCTGCCTGTGGCCGGGGCGCCGAGTGGCTTGCTGACCTGACCAGGTTGCCCGGCGCCTCCAGCGGAGCGGGCGGATTCCGTTCTCGCCTCCGTCTGAGCCTTTCCAGGGCCCGGATGCCGTGATACAAACCTCCATCGTCCCTTTCCCCCCGGATCCGGCCATGCGGGCCCGTTCCCGCACCTGGAGGCGCCCTTGATCGACCCGGAATGCCCCGCGCCGAACCTGGAGGACGATCACGCCCGGAAGCCGCTCATCTTCGACCTGGCGCCGGACGGCCTCATCGTCGTCGATCCGGAGACGGCCCGGTTCCTGGACTTCAACGAGGCCGCCCACCGGCAGCTGGGCTACACCCGGGAGGAGTTCGCCGGCCTGGACATCCACGCCATCGAGGCCTCCGAGAACCTGGAGGAGACCCGGGCCCGCATCGCCCAGGTGAGGCGGGAGGGGAGGGCCACCTTCGAGACCCTGCACCGCACCCGGCAGGGGGAGCTGCGCAACGTGCGGGTCACCGCCCTGTGGGGCGGGGCGCCGGGGCGGGAGGCCTACCTGTGCGTGTGGCGGGACATCACCGAGGACCGGCGCATCCGGGCCGATGTGGAGCGCAAGAACCGGGAGCTGGAGACCCTGCTGCGCATCAGCCACGTGCTGGCCCGGACCCTGGACATGCGCTCCGTGCTCCAGATGGTGGTGAACAGCGCCACGGAGCTGCTGGAACTGGACTCGGGGGCCATCTACTTGGCCCGGGGGGAGGCGCTGTACCTGGGGGCCACCACGCCGCCCCTGCCCGCGGCCTTCCCCGACGCCTTCCGGCGCGCCGCCGTGGCGGACCATCCCCGCATCGGGGAGGCCCTGCGCACGGGGCGGCCCGTCCTGGTGCCGGATACCCGCGCGGCGGAACTGTCGGAGGCCGAACGCACCATCATCGAGGCCAGGTGCCTGCGCACCCTCCTCTACGTGCCCCTGCACATCGATGTGCGGGCCGTGGGGGTCCTGATCATGGGCACCACCGGGCGGAGCCGCGCCTTCACCCCGGCGGAGATCGATCTCTTCCTGACGATGGCCAACCAGGCGGCCATGACCATCGAGAACGCCCAGCTCTTCGAAGGGGCCCGCCGGGAGATCGCCGAGCGGGAGCGGGCTGAGGCCGCCCGCCTGGAGATGCAGGACCAGCTCGTGCAGGCCCAGCGATTCGAGGCCATCGGCACCCTGGCCTCGGGCATCGCCCACGATTTCAACAATATCCTGGGCATCATCCAGGCCCGGGCCGGGCTCCTGGAAGGCAAGGCCGACGACCCGGAGGCGGTGCGGGCCCACACCCAGGCCATCCGCACCGTGGCCGACCGGGCCGCGGGGGTCGTGCGCCAGCTCCTGGCCCTGGGCCGCCAGACGCCCGTGCGCAAGGAGGCCACCTCCCTTCCCGACTTGGTGGGGGAGACGATCCACCTGCTCAGGGAGACCTTCCCCGCCTCGGTGGCCCTCGCCGCCGACCTGGACCCGGACCTGCCGCTCCTGGCCGTGGATCCGGGGCAGATCCACCAGGTGCTCCTCAATATCAGCCTCAACGCCCGGGACGCCATGCCCGGGGGGGGACGGCTATCCTTCCGGGGCCGGGTCGTGCCGGGCGAAGGCCTCCAGGGGCGGGTGCCGGACCGCCCCGAGGCCCGTTACCTGCGCCTGGATATCCAGGACACGGGGATGGGCATGGACGCCCGCACCCTGGAGCAGATCTTCGATCCCTTCTTCACCACCAAGGGCCACGGCAAGGGCACGGGCCTGGGCCTGGCCGTGGCGCGGGGCATCCTGCGCAGCCACGGGGGCGTGCTGGAGGCCGCCAGCGAACCGGGACGGGGATCCACCTTCACCCTCCACCTGCCCGTCACGGAAGCGGCCCCTCCGCCGGCCCCGGCCGCGGTGGAGACCCCATCGGGGGGCGGCGGCGAGCGGATCCTCCTCATCGAGGACGAGCCCCTGCTCCTGGAGGCCATGGCCGAGCTGCTGGCGGCCAAGGGCTACCAGGTCCTGGCGGCCCCCGACGGGGAGCGGGGTCTGGATCTGCTGGGCCCGGGCGTCAGCCTGGTTGTGTGCGACTACGGCCTGCCCGGCATCAGCGGGGAGGAGGTCTTCCTGCGCATGGGGGAGAAGGGCGGGCGCCCTCCCTTCCTCCTGTGCACGGGCTTCCTGGACCCGGGCAAGGCGGAGGCCCTCCGGGCCCGGGGCATGGCGGGCATCCTGGCCAAGCCCTGGCGCACCGCCGAGTTCCTCGCAGCCGTCCGCCGGCTCTTGAGCGGGGGCTGAGCCCCGGGGGCCCCCACGGAAAAGGCCGCCCGAAGGCGGCCTTTCGTTTGGTGGACCTGAACAGGATCGAACTGTCGACCTCCTCATTGCGAACGAGGCGCTCTCCCAGCTGAGCTACAGGCCCGGGTCGTCCAGTCTAACCCCAAAAGCGCCCCTACATCAACTCCCGCATGCAGGCCTCGAGCACCTCGGGACCGGGCTTCACCCGCTCCTGGGGGATCGTGGCCAGCACCTCGTCGATGGCGTGGGTGAAGTCGTGGATGACGGGCTTGCCGGTCTCGATGTGGAAGATGCCCGTGAGGAACTCGCCCCGGTCGTGGGCCTCGTGGATCTCCTTCATGGCCTTCAGGCGGTCGGTGACGTCGAAGTCCTTGCCCACGCTGCGGAAGGTGAGGCGGGAGCCGTCGGGGAGGCCCACTTCCATGGCCTGGCCGTCGGCCAGTTCCATCTCCTCGTGGTCGTAGTAGGGGATGAAGCCCAGTTCCTGGAGGGGCATCTCCCGGTCCTTGGCGTTCTTGTAGCTCTTGGTGGAACTGTCGTGGTTGTTGAAGGTCACGCAGGGGCTGATGACATCGATGAGCGCCGTGCCCTCGTAGGCCAGGGCGGCCTTGAGGATGGTGCTCAGCTGCTTGGGGTTGCCGCTGAAGGAACGGGCGACGAAGCCGCAGCCCAGCTCCATGGCCAGGGTGCAGGGATCGATGGGCTGGATCTCGTTCACGTCGCCGTGCTTGAGGGTGGAGCCCACGTCGGCGGTGGCGCTGAACTGGCCCTTGGTGAGGCCGTAGACGCCG
This sequence comes from Holophaga sp., assembly GCA_035298525.1. Classification (GTDB taxonomy): domain Bacteria; phylum Acidobacteriota; class Holophagae; order Holophagales; family Holophagaceae; genus Mesoterricola. The sequence goes on along the minus strand of DATGXY010000150.1, from coordinate 6,773 downwards.
TTGTCCTCGATGATGTAGACCACCGGCACGTTGCGCCGGATCATGTGCACCAGCTGGCCCATGCCGATGGACATGGAATCGCCGTCGCCGGAGGTGACGATGTTGAGCAGCTTGCGGTTGGCCAGGGCCGCGCCGGTGCAGACGGCGGCGGCGCGGCCGTGGACGCTGTTGAAGCCCCAGGCCTGGCTCATGAAGTACGTGGGGGTCTTGGAGGAGCACCCGATGCCGCTGAGCTTGGCGACGTTGTGGGGCTCCAGGTTCATCTCCCAGGCGGCCTGGATGATCTGGGCGGTGATGGCGTCGTGGCCGCAGCCGGGACAGAGGGTGGACTTGGCGCCCACGTAGTCCTGCTTGGTGAGGCCGAGCTTGTTGGTGGGGACGGGGGCGGTGGCGGTGGTGGTCATGGTCCGTTCCCTCTAGGCTTCGAAAGCGTTGATCTGGTCGACGATGGTCTGGGCCGTGATGGCCGTGGAATCGTAGTGCAGCACGTTGCGGAGCTTCAAGGCCCACTGCGGGTAGGCCTCCTTCAGGAGGCCCGCCATCTGGCCGTCCCGGTTCTGCTCCACCACGTACACCACCTCGTGGCCGTCGATCCAGGCCTCCAGCTCCTGGGTGAAGGGCAGGGCGCGGACCCGCAGGTAGTCGGTGTCCTTGCCGTGGAGGTCCTTGAGCAGGTCCCGGGCCTCCGCCACCGCCGGGTCCGAGGAACCGTAGGCCAGGATGCCGCGGGAGACGCCGGGGCCCTGGATGACGGGCTTAGGCACGTGGGTCCGGGCCGTCATGAACTTGCGCTTCAGGCGGTCCACGGTGGCCTTGAACTCGTCGGGCTTCTCGGAGTAGAGGGCGTAGGGGTTGTGGCCGGTGCCGCGGGTGAAGTAGGCGCCCTTGCCGCCGGGGGTGCCGGGCAGGGTGCGGTAGCAGACGCCGTCGCCGTCCACGTCCTTGTAGCGGCCCCAGTCCTGGATCTCCCTGAGCTGGGCCTCGTCCAGCACCTTGCCCCGGTCGAAGGCGGTGGCGGGGTAGGCGAAGGGCTCGCTGGCCCAGTTCTGCATGCCCAGGTCCAGGTCGGTGACGACGAAGACCGGCGTCTGGTAGCGCTCCGCGAGATCGAAGGCCTGGTAGGTGAACTGGAAGCACTCCTCCATGTTCCCGGGGTAGAGGCAGATGTGCAGGGTGTCGCCGTGGCTGCACTTGGCGCAGAGCTCCACGTCACCCTGGCTGGTGCGGGTGGGCAGGCCCGTGGAGGGGCCCATGCGGGTGACGTTGACGAAGACGCCCGGGCATTCGGCGAAGTAGCCCAGGCCGATGAACTCGCTCATGAGGCTGATGCCGGGGCCCGAGGTGGCGGTCATGGAGCGGGCGCCGGCCCAGCCCGCGCCCACCACCACGCCGGCGCTGGCGATCTCGTCCTCCATCTGCACGATGGCCACGTTGAGCTTGCCCGTCGCGGGATCGCGCCGGTACTCCTTGGCGTAGTCGATGAGCTGTTCAATGACGGAGGAACTGGGGGTGATGGGATACCAGGCCACCACGGTGACCCCGGCGAACATGGCGCCGAGGGCGCAGGCCGTGTTGCCGTCGATGATGATCTGGCCCTTCGTCTTGTCCAGGCGCTCGATGCGCAGGTGGTCCTGGCGGGGGGCCTCGGCGGCGGCCCAGTCGAAGCCGGCCTGCACGGCAGCCTGGTTAAGATCGATGGCCTTCTGCTTGCCGTTCAGCTGCTTGGCGATGGCGGACTTCACTTCAATCATGTCCAGGCCGATCATCTGGGCGGCCACGCCCACGTAGACCATGTTCTTCACCAGTTTGTGCAGCTTGGGCTCGGGACAGCTGGCGGCCACCAGCTTCTGGAAGGGCACCGGGCAGAAGGCCAGGTCGCTGCGCAGGGCGTTCAGCTTGAGAGGTTCGTCGTAGATGAGCACGGTGCCGGGCGCCACCTTGGCCACGTCTTCCTTGGCCGTCTCGGGATTCATGCAGATCATGAGATCGATGCCGGCCTTGCGGGCCTTGTAGCCCTTGTGATTGGCCCGGATCTGAAACCAGGTGGGCAGGCCGGCGATGTTCGACGGGAAGAGGTTCTTGCCCGTGACAGGCACGCCCATCTGGAAGATCGTGCGCATCAGCACGGTGTTGGCCGTCTGGGAGCCCGAACCATTGACGGTGGCCACCTCGATGGAGAAATCGTTGACGAGCGTGGCGCCGCCGACGGATTCAGAGGTGGATGCTTGCGTGAGCATGGTTCGGCCTCCCATGGGGAAAGGTATTGTGACGCCGGGCTTGGGGCGCGCGCGTTCAAATTTCGGCGGGACGCCCGGGGAAACATTACCAGATTGGTCGGATTAGGACCACGGCCCGAACGGCTTTTTTTTTCAGGGGTGAGGCGAAAAAAAAGGGATTGACCCCCCTCTCTTTTTCGTCTATCTTATCCGGTATGAAGCCCATGGATCTCACCAAACGGCAGCTGGCCGTGCTCCAGTTCATTCGTAAGTTTCTCGAAACGGAGGGGCGAAGCCCCACGTTGAAGGAGATTGCCGAAGGGGTGGGCTCCAGCGCGGTAAGTACCATTCATAAACACGTCCAGCATCTGATGGATAAGGGATTCCTGGACCGGAGCCACGGGAAGGGCAACAACATCGTCCTCGCCCAGGAAAGCGCCCCGGCCCGCGAACCCGCCACCTGGAGCCAGGACGACGGCAAGCGCGGCCGCTCCGTGCCCTTCTGCGGCGACGTGGCCGCCGGCACGCCCCTTCTCCCCGAATCCCGGGCCATCCCCCTGGAGGTGCCCAATTGCATCCACCGGGACCGGCAGGAGCTCTTCGTCCTGCGGGTGCGGGGCGATTCCATGGTGGAGGACTCCATCCTGGACGGGGACCTGGTGGTTCTGCAGCGCCGGGGCGACTACCGAAACGGCGACCGGGTCGTGGCCCTCATCGATGGCGAGGAGGCCACCCTCAAGGAATTCCGCAAGGACCCCCAGGGCGTCTGGCTCATCCCCCACAATCCCGATCTCTCCCCCAAGTGCTTCGCCCCCGACCGCATCGCCATCCAGGGCGTGCTCGTCGGCGTCATGCGCAGCTGCTGAGGACCCCCCGCGTCCTGCCCGCCCCCGCTTGCCCGGGGGCGGTTTTTTTTCGAGGGGTCCTATTCATTTTCCTAAATGAATGGTGATGAATCGTGGATGCCGATAGACTCGTCTGCATCAGGAGTGCCGGGGAATGGTGTTCTTCAACCACGCGACGCGTCAGATGACGACGAAGATCGTCTACTACGGCCCGGGCCTGTGCGGCAAGACCACCAACCTCAACACCATCTACGGCCGCACCTCCCAGAAGGCCCGGGGCGAGATGGTGTCCCTCAACACCGAGACGGACCGCACCCTGTTCTTCGATCTGCTGCCCATGGACGTGGGCATGGTGGGCGGGTTCCGCACCAAGCTGCAGCTGTACACGGTGCCGGGCCAGGTCTTCTACAACTCCACCCGCAAGCTCGTGCTCAAGGGGGTGGACGGCATCGTGTTCGTCGCCGACAGCCAGCTGCCCATGCTGGACGCCAACAAGGAGAGCCTTCAGAACCTGCGGGACAACCTGCGGGAACTGGGCCTGGACCTGGCGGACATCCCCCTCGTCTTCCAATGGAACAAGCGGGACCTGAGGGGCATCGTCCCCGTGGAAACCCTGGAGGCGGAACTGAATCCCGATGGCCGCCAGAGCTACCAGGCCATCGCATCGGACGGCACGGGGGTCTTCGAGACCCTGCGGGCCATCACCAAGCTGGCCCTGGCCCAGATCAAGGCCCTGCACCTGGCCGATGCCGGCAAGGCCCCGGTGCCCGCGCCGGTGCCCGCGCCGGTGCCCGCGCCGGTGCCAGCGCCCCTTGATCTCTCGGACGTGGAGGTGCCCGCGGACTTCCATACGCCCCGGGCCCTGTCCGACGCCACCGAGACCCAGGGCCTGCCCGCCGGTCCCGATCCCATGGGCAACGCCGATACCTCCTCCGGCCTGCTGGCTGTGACCCCGGAACGGGCCACGAGCCCCTCCCGGCCCGGCGGCGTGCAGGTGATGGCCCCCCTGCGGGTGAAGGTCTCCCCCAAGGCCGCGCTTCCGGTGCCCAAGGTGGTCGTCCGGCCCCCCTCGCCCAAGGGCACGGCCCCGGGCCTCAGGCCCCTCCCCGTGCCCCTTCCGCCCCGCCCCGGCACCGCCCGGGTCCCCTCGGACCTGCGCCTGGAACTGGATGGGAACGTGCGGGATGGCGAGCTGGAAGTGGTCGTCACCGTGCGCCAGGGCGGCGCCGAGGTGGGCCGCACGGTGCTGCTGCGCCGCACCCCCGGCCATGGCGGGGCGGACCACCTGATCCTCGAGCTGAAGAGGTCCTGATATGCGCCCCGCCGTTCCCCTCATCGCCCTCCTCGCGGCGGGCCCGGCCTTCGCCCAGGTGCCCACCTGGTGGAAGGCCTTCGCCCAGTCCCCCCGGGTCGAGGCCCGCTTCACCCAGACCGGGGACAGCGCCGTCTTCGGCAAGCTGACCCGCCAGGGCCTCCTGCGCATCGCCAAGGGCGGGCTCCTGCGCGTGGAGTACGACAAGGGCCTCCTCCTGGTGGCCGACGGCAAGGCCCTGGCCCAGTACGACGCCTCCACCCGCACGGCCCAGAAGGTGGAACTGGCCGGGGCCGTCAAGGACGCGCCGCTCCTGGCCGTGCTCATGGATCCCGGGCAGCTGGAGCGGGTCTACGCCGCCAAGGCGGGGCCGGGCCCCGAGGCCTTCACCCTGGAGCCCCGCTCCAAGGGCCTGCCCGCGGTGGTGATCACGGGGAAGGGGGGCATGCCCCTGAGCCTCGCCTGGACCGATCCCACGGGGGCGAAGCAGCTGCTCGTGCTGGAACGGCCCACGGTGCCAGCCAAGGCCTTCCCCCAGGGGATCTTCACCTTCAAGGCCCCCGCCGGGACGACCTGGATCAGGCCTTGAGTTCCTTGCGGATGTAGGCCACCACGTCGTCGGTGTTGGTGCCGGGCTGGAAGACGGCGCGGATGCCCGCGGCCTGGAGGCCGGGGATGTCCTCGTCGGGGATGATGCCGCCGGCGAAGACGAGCACGTCGTCGATGCCCTTCTCCTTCATGAGGCGCATCACCTCGGGGAAGATCTGGTTGTGGGCGCCGCTGAGGATGGACATGCCCAGCACCTGGGCGTCCTCCTGCTCCACGGCGGCCACGATCTGCGCCGGGGTCTGGCGCAGGCCGGTGTAGATCACCTCCATGCCCGCGTCCCGCAGGGCGCGCGCCACGACCTTGGCCCCGCGGTCATGGCCGTCCAGCCCGGGCTTGGCGATGATCACGCGGATGGGGGATTCGGACATGGGCGACTCCAGGCTATGCCCGGATTATAGATGCCTTCCGCCCAGGCCCGGGATCAGTTGTGACCGATTACGGCACTTCCTTCACGGATACGATGGTCACCGGGGCCTTGGGCACGTCCTTCATGCCCTTCTGCTCGGAGGTGGGGACCCTGGCGATCTTCTCCACCACGTCCATGCCCTTGACCACCTTCCCGAAGGGGCAGTAGCCGAAGTCGGCCAGGGTGCGGGCCTTGTGGTCCAGGGAGGGGTTGGCCTTCACGTTGATGAAGAACTGGGCCTTGGCGCTGTCGGGCAGGCTCTCCCGGGCCATGGCGATGGTGCCCTTGGTGTTGAGGAGCTTCTTGGCCTTGGCCGTCTCCGCCTCGTTGCGGATGGAGGATCCCACGTTCTTCTTGGAGAGGTCGGGCAGGTGCTGGCCGCCCTGGATGACGGCGATGGAGCCCCGCACCACGCGGTGGAAGACGGTGCCGGCGTAGGTGCCGTTGCGCACGTAGCCCAGGAAGTTCTTCACGGTCTCGGGGGCCGCGTCGGGGGCCAGTTCCACGGTGAAGGCGCCCATGCTGGTGGTGATCTCCACCTTCGGATTGCCCGCCAGCGCGGGAAGGGCCAGGGTGAGGGCGAGCAGAAGTTTGCGCATCACATGCTCCGGGGGGGACGTATTATCCTAGCCGAGTCCGGAGACGCCCATGATCCCGCTTCTCACAGCCCAGGACATGAGGGACCTGGAACGCGACGCCATCGAAGGCTGGGGCGTGCCCTCCCTCGTGCTCCAGGAGCACGCGGCCCTGGGCGCCCTGGCCCTGCTGCCCGCCGAGGGCCCCCTGCACGTGCTGGCGGGCCCCGGCAACAACGGGGGCGACGCCCTGGCCCTGGCCCGGCTGGCCCGCCTCCGGGGTCGGGAGGTGGAGGTGTGGGTGCTGGACGGCGTCCCCGCGTGGATGGGCGACGCGGCCCTCCAGGCCCGGCTCTGGGAGGGCCTGGGCGGCACGTACCGGGTCGCCGAACACCCCCGGGCCGCCGTGGCGGCCTTCGGCGGGTGGGTGGTGGACGGGCTCTTCGGGCTGGGCGCCAAGCCGCCCCTCCGGGGGGCCGCGGCCGTCTGGGCCGAGGCCCTGGCGGACCATCCCCGGATCCTGGCCCTGGATCTGCCCTCGGGCCTGGACCCCGCCTCCGCCCAGGTGCCCGGCCCCGTGATCAAGGCCGCCCGCACCGCCGCCTTCGGCCGCCTCAAGGTGTGCCTGGGGCTCCGGCCCGCCCGGGATCTCTGCGGGGAGATCACCCTCGTGCCCATCCCCCTGCGGGAGGAGGGCCCCTGCGCCCTGCGCCTGCTGGAGGCCCCCCGGCCGAGGCGCCCGGCCTGGGACACCCACAAGGGTGAGGCGGGCCACCTGGCCATCCGGGCCGGTTCCCGGGGCATGGCGGG
>DATGXY010000149.1:0-11486 GCA_035298525.1 Holophaga sp. | reverse complement strand
GAGGACTCCCCCCTGGCCCGCCTGGAGCGCGAGCTGCCCGCCGCCGGCGCCGGGAACCTCCGGCTCCGGACCCTGGCCGCGGATCTGCGCCTGGTGGGATGCCTCGTGCGCTCCCACGTGCGGGACCAGGTGCGGCGCGCATGCGATGGCCTGGCCTCCGGCGAAGGCGAAGCCTTCACCCGGGAGACCCTGGCCCTGGTGGGGGACGTGGAGGCGGTTCTCGGCCGCTTCCGGAACCTGCAGGTCCAGGCCGCCCCCGCCCTGCTCCGGGAGACCCACGCGTTTGTGGATGAGTACATGAGCGTGAGCTCGGAGAACTTCCTCACGCGCCTCCTGCTGGAGATGGACGCCCGCGAGGACGCCAGGCCCCTCCTCCGGGAGGCCCGGACCGCCCTGGCGGAACGCATCGCCGCCGAGCAGCGGTACCGCGCCGCCCACGGCCTCCTCACCCTGGAGCCGGGCCGGGAGTCCTTCTACGTGTACCGGCGGGGCCAACTGAAGAAGTTCGTCATGGGCGTGCTCTTCCTGGAGATCACCCGCAGCGAGGAGGGCCATCGCCTCCTGGATCTCTTCGCCGCCATCGCCGCCGGCGTCTCCATGGCCATCGCCACCCTGGGCAGCATCTGGGCCCAGCAGCGCTTCCTCAGCTCCACCTGGCCCTTCCTGGCGGCCGTCGTGCTCATCTACATGGTCAAGGACCGCACCAAGGAATGGCTGCGCACCTATTTCTTCCGGCGCATGACGGGAGCTTTGGCCGACTGGTCCGAGCGCATCGTGGATCCCCAGGGCGGGCGCGTGCTGGGCCGGTGCCGGGAGGCCTTCGGCTTCCTCCCCCTCAGCCAGGTGCCCGCCGAAGTGGCGGCCCTGCGCCACCGCCAGGCCCGGTCGGTGCTGGAGGCGGCGGGCAAGCCCGAAGTGGTCTTCAAGTACGAAAAGGAGATCACCCTGGACGCCAGCGCCATCCGGCGCCTGGGCGCCCTGCCCCAGGAGATCAACGATATCCTCCGCTTCAACCTGACCCGCTTCATGGCCCGGGCCGACGACCCCGAGACCGCCGTCATCGCCTACGACCCCGGCACCGACGCCGTGGAGGAGCGCACCTGCCCCAAGGTGTACCACCTCAACGCCGTCCTGGTGCTGCGGGCGGAGGACGGCCGGCCCCCGAGCCGGGAGCACGTGCGCATCATCCTGGACAAGCGGGGGATCCTGGGGCTGGAGCACTTCCCCGAGCAGGCCTGATCAGCGGAAGACCAGCTCGATGGGCATGGTGCGGGAGAGGTGGCTGCCATCCTCCCGGGTCGCCTCCAGGGTCACGGAGATGAAACCGTAGAGCCGCCCCTGGAACTCGGCCAGGGGCACCCGGCGGTCGCCGTCCACCAGGTGGAGGGCGCCGATGGCGTAGGCCGTGCGATGCCCGGGCAGGGGCTTGGCCGTCTTCCAGAACTCCGGGGAGAGGCAGGAAAGGGAATCGCAGCCCAGGCGCCCATCGCACACGAAGAGCACGTCCATGGCCTCGTCCACCGCCCCGCAGTACATGGCCCCCAGACAGGAGAAGCGGTCCGTGGAGGCGGGGTCCAGGTCCAGGCGGTACTCCCCGATGGGGTGGGTGGCCAGGGCCACCTTCAGGCCGGGATGGCCCACCCCGATCTGGAAGGGCCCCCGGCGCAGGTTGAAGACGGTCTTGCCGCCCTCCTGCACGGCCTTCACGAAGGCCCCGCCCTGGGTGAGGTACACATCCGAGCCCGCCTTCCGGTTCACCTGGAGGGTGTCGTAGGCCGCCCGGTTTTCCTGGCGGGGCAGGAGGGACACCATGAGGGTGGCCTGGCGGTCCCCGGGGCGGTTGAAGCTCCGGTAGCTGGCGTAGCCCTCCCGCCCGAACCAGGTCAGCTCCCGGCGGAGGAAGGCGGTCTGGCCCCGCTTGTAGGTGTGGGTCTCCTCGAAGGCCGCGGGCCCCAGGCCCTCCAGGAGTCCGGCCTCGGCCAAGTCCCGGGAGGGCGGGGTGAAGGCCACGATCATGCGGGCCAGCCTCCCCTCCACCAGGCTCAGGTCCGCCCGGAGCTCCGTGGCCTCCTTGAGCAGGGGATCCGCGGGCAGGGCGACCTTGCCCACCCGCAGGCCCCCCTTGGGTGTGAGCGCCAGGGCGGGGAAGCGCTCCTTCAGTTCCGCCTCCCCCATGCCCAGGCGGAGGCCGCCCAGGGCCAGCCGGTCCAGGGGGGCTTCCGCCGCCGGGGCGGGCTGGCGCGGCACCGGGGCCGGCGGCGCCAGGGCGAGGACCAGGCAAAGCAGGTTGGGGATCATGGCCGTTCCTTTCCGGTCTCCCGGGCGCCCGCGGCGACCAGGAGACGCACCACCTCGGTCTGTTTCCGCTCCCGGGCGAAGGCGAGCAGGGACTCGCCCCCGGGGGTCCGGGCGCCGGGATCCGCCCCCGCCCGCAGCAGGGCCGCCACGTTGGCGGGCTTGGCCCGGCCGTTGATGGCCATGTACAGGGGCACCATGCCGGACTTGGAGGGGGCATTCAGGTCCAGGCCGGCCGCCACCAGCCACCCGATCACCTCGGGCCCGCCGCTCCGGGCGGCGGTGTGCAGGGCCGTGAAATCGTACGAGGAACGCATATGGGGATTGATGCCCGCGTCCAGGAGGAAGCGGCAGAGGGCGGGGTCATGCACGGACAGGGAGAGGGCGTCAGAAAGGAGGCGCTCCCCATCGAAGCGGCCCCGGGCATGCAGATCCGCCCCCTGGGCCAGGAGGGCCTTGGCCTTGACCAGGTTCCCGTCCGCCACCGCGTTCAGGAAGGCGGAATCCAGGGTGCGCAGGGGTTCTCCCTCCCGGGCCCCCGCCTTCTTCAGGGCCTCCGCCATGCGCCGGCCGGCGGCGGCGTCCCTGCAGGCCTTCGCCCTGGCCAGGGCCCCCTGCTCCCAGGCGTCCAGGGGGTACACCGGGGCCCCCCGCTCCAGGAGAAGCCCCAGCAGGTCCTCGTACCCCAATTCCGCGGCGGCCATCAGGGGCGTCTCCCCGTGGTCCTCCCGGGCGTCGGCCTTTCCCCCGTGATCCAGGAGGGCGCGCACCACCTCCACCTTGCCCCCCAGCACCGCCAGGTAGACCGGCCCCAGGCCATCGGGGCCCCGGCGGCCGGGATCCCCTCCCGCCTCCAGCAGGCCCCTCACGATGCCGGGGTCGCCCCCCCGCACGGCCCAGGCCAGGGCGTCCCGCCCCTCCTCGTCCAGGGCCCGCACATCCGCCCCACGGCGGAGGAGGACCGCCACCAGGTCCCGGAACCCGGAGCGGGCGGCGAAGCCCAGGGGCCGCATGCGGGCCTTGCCCGCCTGCGTGAAATCCGCCAGGTCGTTGAGCCCCGTCGCCCCCGCCGCCAGGAGCCGGTCCGCCGCCTCCGCCCGGCCGAAGAGCAGGGCCAGTTCCAGGGGCGTGAGCCCCTTGGGATCCCGCAGGGCCGGGTTGGCCCCCGCCGCCAGGGCCGCCTGGAGGGCCCCCATGTCCCCTTGCACGATGGCCCGGAGCAGGTTCCGCTGCAGGGCCAGATCGGGCTTGGGCTGGGCCGCGAGGGCCCAGGCGGTGGCGCATATGAAGAGCGTGGAACGCATCGGAACCCTGGGGAAGGTACCAGCGTAACCGGTCGATGCCGTGGCCCCTGTGATCCCCGTCCCAACCGGGATGGGGGGGTGAAACGGCCATGTTATTCTCATCACGCCTCGAGGCAGCAGGGTCACCGGCCTGGTGGCCGGACTGGATCCCCACCGCCGATGTGGCAGGGCCATTCCCTTCTTGTTCAGTCGACCTCCCTCCTCCTAAGCCGATCGAATGGCCCAACCGGCATCCCCCGCATCCCCAGCCCACCCCAGGCGCCTTCTGCCCTCTTGGTTGGCGTATGGAGGGGTCGTCCTGGCCGGAGGCCTGGGCATGACCTTCATGGCCTGGCGGGTGGCGGCGGCCTCGGAGGCCCAGGCGGCGCACGCCAGCTTCGCCGCCCGGATCCAGGACCCGCGGGGACGCATCGAGCAGCGGCCGGATGCCACCGGCCCCGGGGGAACCCTGTCCTCCCGGGCCCTCCTGATCGCGGGCCTGACGGGCACCTTCAGCCTGATGCTCCTTCTGCTCGTCCAGGTGATCCGGCGGGAGCGCGCCGAGGCCGAAGCCCGGGAAGGCCATTCCCGGTTCCGGGCCGCCCTGGAAGCGCTGCATGAAGGCCTCATCCTGTTCGACCCCCAGGGGCATGCGGTGTTCGCCAATCCCCAGGCGGCGTCCATCCTGGGGCTCCAGCCCACCCTGCTGGGTCCCTGGCTCCAGCCCCCCGACGGGTGGGAGGTCATGGGGGAGGACGGCCAGCCCTTCCCCCCCGGAGAACATCCCATCCGGGCGGTGATCGAGGCCGGGGCGCCCCTTCGCCACGCGCCCCTGGGCCTGCGCCGGCCTGGGGGCCCAGTCCGCTGGCTTCACCTGAACGCCGTGGCCGTCCAGGGCTCGGGCGTGGCCGCCGCGGCCACCCTCACCGATATCACGGAAGCCCGGGGCACCCGCCAGGCCCTGGAAACATCCCAGCGCCACTTCGCCCGGGTCTTCCACCTCACCCCCGACGGCATCCTCATCAACCGCCTTTCCGATGGCGTCTACCTGGACTTCAACGACGGGTTCACCCGGTCCATGGGCTGGACCCGGGAGGAGCTGAAGGGCCGGTCCACCCTCGATCCGGAGCGCTCCATCTGGGTCCGCCAGTCCGACCGCGACAAGATGGTGGCCGCCCTGAAGGCCACCGGGGAATTCCAGGGCCTGGACCTGGAGTTCAAGCGGAAGGACGGCAGCATCCTCCAATGCCAGATGTCCGCCCGCGTCATCGAACTGGACGGGGTCCCCTACGTCCTGTCCGTCACCCGCGATGTCACGGCCCAGGTGGAGGAAGGCCGGGAACGCCGCCGCCTCGAGGCGGAGGTCAACCATCTCCAGCGCCTGGAAGCCATCGGGCGGCTCGTGAGCGGGCTCTCCCACGACATGAACAACATCCTGGGCGCCATCCTGAGCCTGGGCACCGTCCTCCAGGAGAAGTACGGCTCCGGTCCGGATCTGCGGCGGACCTCCGACCTGATCGTCCAGGCCTCCGTCCGGGGAAGGAACCTGGTGAAATCCCTGCGCGACTTCAGCCGCCGGGAACTGGTGGGCGGGGCCGAACTGGACCTCAACGCCCTTGTCCGGACGGAAGCCGACCTGCTGGAGCGGACCACCCTCAAGAAGGTGGAGGTCCACCTGGACCTGGAGGAGGGCCTGCCCCCCATCCGGGGCGAGGCCAGCGCCATCTCCACGGCCCTCGTGGATCTGAGCATGCCCGGCATGGACGGCGCACAGGTGATCGAGTGCCTCACCCGGCTCCGCCCCGGCCTCCGGGTGGTCCTCTGCACCGGCTACGTGGATGACCGGGTGCCCCGCATCCTGGCCCACCACCCCTGGGTGCGGCTCCTCACCAAGCCCTTCACCCTGGGGGAACTGGAGTCGGCCCTGGCCTGAGCCCCGCGAACCCGGAGGAAGCCCCTGGAACGATCCGCCGGGCCCGGGGACCCTCCTGGATTTTTTCCCCGTGGAAGTGGCTATCAAAAGGGGATGAAGCGGCTAGACTCGGGGGATGCACCCCCAGCCCGCTTGATGGGTCCTCGGATCCGCGTCCCCGTCCTTTCCGGGGCCGCGGGGCGAGCCCCCCGCTCTTGGACTGCCAGGCGCAGCGCCTGGCGGCCAACTTGAATCCTGTCCCGCAGCACATCATCGAGGAGGTCCCATGAAATTCTGGCCCATCGCGCTTCTGGTCCTGTTGGGGTGCGGTGGAGGCGGCAGTTCGAGGCCCTCCGCCCCCTCCATCTCCAACCTCCAGTTCCAGACCCCCCTGGTCGTCATCCAGGGATCCAACGGCGGGTATTCCACCGTGCAGGGGACCTTTGATTTCCTCGCCCCCAGCGCCGATATCACCACGGGCGTCCTGGAGGCCGTGGACACCTCCGGGAACGTCCAATCCAGCCTGTCCTTCCCCATCTCGGACCTGTTGGGCCACAAGTCGGGGACCGCCTACGTGGTGGCCTCCTTCATGAACACCCAGGTGGGAGACCATCCCTTCGCCCTTCACGTCCAGACCTCCGCCGGCCTCAAATCCAACAAGCTGATGGCCGTATTCACCGTGATCCCGGGCGCCGCCGACGTCGTCCAGGACAAGGTCGACGCCAAGGACCAGCCCGCCATCAAGGACCCCCAGGCGCGCCTGCGCCAGTCCCCGACCGCCCAGCCCTAGCGCCGTTCCGCCCTTCGTCCCCCTCCGAAACCCTCCCTTCCTGGGCCCACCTCGCATGGAGGATCCATGAACCCCCTCTTCTTCTCCCCCGTCCTCCGCGCCCTCAACCAGGGGAGCGTCCTGCGCAACGTCACCGCCACCATCCTGCGCCTGTCGTCCCTGGGATCCCTGGTGGGCGGCATCTGGCTCCTCGTCCAGATGCTGAAGGTGGTCTTTTCCCAGAACGTCCCGGGGGACGTGAGCTTCGCCGTGCTGTGGCTGGCACTCTTCGTCCTGGCCGCCGCCGTCCTCACGGCCCAGATCACCTGGATCCGATCGGACACCGTCCTCGAGATCCCCGACGGCGCCTACTCGGCCATCCCCATCATCTCCACCCTCGTGCGCTGCACCGGGGAAGTCTACGCCCTCACCCTGACCCTGGTGGGCCTGGGCGGCTGCGGGTTCATCTGGATCGCCAACCGGTTCCCGGGCTACTTCCTGGGCCCCCTGGGCGACCTCATCCCCCACATGGGCCTCCGCTTCGAAAACAACTTCCTCATCGGCCTGGCCTTCCTGGCCTACCTCCTGCTGATGGCCTTCTTCGTGATCATGGCCTTCTACTTCCTGGCCGAGGGTCTGGTGGTGCTGGTGGATATCGCCCGCAACACCGCCGCGGCTGCCCGTCCCACCGTCAGCAACCGCTGCCCCGCCTGCGGCGTCGACCTCCAGCCCGGCTCCCGGTTCTGCGATACCTGCGGGCACGCCCTGGACTGAGCGAGGGAAACCACAGCAAAGGCTGTGCTGTGAAGGAATCCTTGTCGGGGATAGGAATCATATTTTGTCGCTTTCGATGCTCAACCGAGAATCGGAGAAACCAGCCATTCCCCGGTTCGGAATCATATTTTGTCGCAACGATCAGATCCGGAAGCATAGCCTGTCGCATCGAACTTATCAGGCTTGCGGTTACCCGAGCTCCGAGGTCCCACTTATCAGGACCCGGCCTCGTTTTTCCGGGATTCCGGGTCCCTTGTAGCCCGGCCCACGAAGGTGTGCGAGGGAACCTGGGCCACAGGCACCTTGGTCCGTATCACGGAGATCACGTCCGCGGCAGCTTCCCGGAGGGCGGTTTGCCATCCCCGGAGACGTCCACCCTCACTGCCCATTCGTACTTGTCCAACAAACGGGGGAGCATTACACGGCGGCTAAACAGTGACAAACAAAATGCAATGGCCTCAGCTATCCATATAGTTTCCGAGCATTTCAAACCGGCGCAGGATTCTGGCCAATTGCTGAAAAGGTATCCCGACGAAGGGGGAGGTGCGAGCTTAATTAAATAGGCCAAATTTTCACTGCGATTTCGGCCATTTGGATCTGGCGCTTCTCAATTTCAGCCTTTGTCCAAAGGGTCTCCTCTGCAATCCTTTTGGTCAGTTCAAATTTGGACTTCTTGTATTCCTCCTTTTTTACAGCGAAGGAGTCATTTCCAGCGGTGCTATTGGCCTTGGAAGACATAAGGGCCAGGTTCCCAAGCCGACGCTGGTGGAATTTGATATCTTCAGCCGTCCAATTCCTTTGCCACTCGGCAGAGGGCGTCAAAGGTAAAACATGTTCAAGGTTCACCCTTTCGGTATCCTTGCTTGGCGTCAGCTCTTTTCCATCTCCCTTGGGAACACCATCTTCAAGACACCTGAGATAGTACCGCGCAAGGGCCGGTTTTGACACTAAAGCTGATGCAAAGTTCTGTTTAAATATGGCATCAGTGGGGAGAGTAGTGAAAGCATTGATGATCTCATTCGGGGTTTTAAGAGTCCCATCTGAGACACCCTTTGCGGTTTCACTGTAGATCCTTTCAAGAGGCCCGCTTCCAACGGTACCTCCAATCTGAAAGCGAACGGCAACTGACACAAGCTTCTGAACAGCCAAGGCTACATTTTTTGGATCAAATTTATCAATAATGGCGAGCAAAAGCGGTCGAACCTGACTCATTCCAAGGGTATTCAAAGCAGAAATTGACTCACGCGTTTTAACATTATAGGCATTCCAAAATTCGTGCTCAGAGCTAAGCAAAGCCGTATAAGTTCTGGCGGCATTCTGCAGTTCGGTTGAAAACTGAATTGCCAGGCGCTTGCTCGTAATTTTCTTCTTGATTAAACCAAAAAGGTCCTTTTCACGGATCAAGCCCCACTTTGACATCGAGTAATGACGAAGGAAGGTCACAATCAAAGGATCTTCGGAAGCACTTTCAAGCATTGCAACCACAGCCAACCACCGCGCCTTGGTTTCATCTAGCCGGTCACCGGATTTATGGAAAAGGTAATTTTTCAGCAAATCAGAAATGGCAAGCTCAAGGCCCCGGTCATTAAGGGTTTCAAATATAATAAACGCGTTTGTGTCATCAGGTGCTTTCACAATAATAATCTTTAGGTTGGAGTCCAAATAATCAATCCATGTATGAAGCTCCTCCTCTGAATCAGGAGCCTTCAGGCACATCTCATCGAGAAAGCGCCGGACAGTCCTTGAGGCTTCCATTAAACGCTCTTGAGACTGACGCTGGTAGCGCTTGGAATCAATTTTGGTGGGCTGCTCAATGAGCTCCTGATACAGCTCATTATCAATCTCATTCAGAATTAACTTCGGCTCTTTCTCCTTACTCCGACGGTCTGTATTAACCAAGTAATCGTTCTTCAACTGAAGAGCCGTTTCTTCATCTTGCTGCTCGCTGAATTTATCTTTTATAGCAGATACCAGAAGGCTGACTGTCGCCAAACGCTGCTGTCCATCAACAACTTCAAAGCGTTGATCTTTTGGTCCTGTCACAACAATTGAGCCCAAAAAATACTCTTTTTCACGATTCTTAATGGCATCCTGAATGTCATTCAGAAGAGCCTCAACATTTTCCTTTTCCCAAGCATACGACCTTTGGTACGCAGGCACCTTGAAGCGATGAGTTTTCAACGCAGTCGAAATGCCCTCAAGGTGGATCTGGATTTCCTGTATTTGAGTCATCTTGCAACTCCCTGAGCCAAATGATTTGTTGGCTGCAACATTTTTGATCATTCCACAAGCTCCTTCAAGGCAATTTTATTAATCAATCCTGCCTGCCCAAAACTTGGAGCTGTCCCAGAATTTTGCCTCCCCTTTTTTTCGGTAGCACAAAAGACACCACCCCCACGGTTCCGGTCCGGCCTCCGGGATCACTTGCTTGAACCTCCCCCTCCCTGTCACTGCGGGGGGGCGCCGACTTCGAAATCGAAATCCAATGCGCCGATTACGCCAGGGACGCACTATGAAACCAGGTTGGGCCTGCGCCTTCCGTGGAGACCAATCCGGGCGGAAAATGCCCGCCCTGTAACATCGCAGCCTAGCCCTCCCGCTCCACCGAGCACCCTAGGGCTTGAGATCCAGAGAATTCACTCAAATGGTGGGCGACCTCACAAGATCCGAGACACGCCTGCTTCGAGCGAGGTCACCCGCCACCCCAGCACCTTTGTGCCCTTCCTTGGAGCAACAAAAAGGCCCGACCGGGTGGTCGGGCCTTGCCTGGTATACCAGCCAGGATGAGCGTGTAAAGCCGTGTGGCGCCTTGTTGGTATTACGACCCCCCAGTGAGGTCAGCCTCCAGCTCCTTCGGTTTTTGAACCATAACCTGTCGTTCTCGACAGGTTATGGTTCAACGACACAAAGGCTGTGGAGATAGGAAAGGAATGGCACGCTAAACAAGGGAAGAATGGCTGAAACCAGGCCAATGAATGGCCGCGAATGGCAGGCCAACAAGGAAAGATTGGCACAGCCTGCTTGGCAACAATCAAAGCATGTCCTTGTTTGCCCAGCAGCCGTTTAAAACTGCAGCTAGACAACTTGACATGCCCAACCTCATTCTCCGCTGGCTTCGAGCCAAAGGCGATTTGCGTTTCGTCATGACCCTTCCTTCCCGGCACGACGGCCTCCTTGGATGGGCTCCGTTCCAGGAGGCCCAGTTCTGGTGTTGAACTAGCGTCTCAGCTGGCCTCGTTTTCCGGTGATGGGTCACCCCCGTTCGCCCCCTTAAAATCGCCTTTCGCGGAATTCCGGCATAAAAAGACACCTTCTCCGGGATAGCGCCTCTCTTTCGAGAACGCAGCCTGATCCGAGCTATGCCCTTTAATTTCGGCACTTCCAAAGACCAGATGATTAGATGTGTTGTAAAAAGCCAACCTGCACGATCCCCCCAAATGAATATTCTGCAATTAATGCAGGCTTTCAAATGCCATAGTTGACTCAATCCCACTGGGCATAGGAACCGAGGATGTTACAAGCCAACTCCTGTCAAATTAATTACGGGATACAGCAAAACCATTCAGCATCTGGTCATAGCTGCATGAAGCTAAAACAAGTTTCACACCTTCCGCGGTCACCCCCACCATGTCAGGGTGTCCTAATTATTAAATTGGATCCTATAGCTCCATTCCCAAATCCCACGCTCAAATATACCCCTACGGAGACTCAATGAGATTCCAGCGTATCCCGACCAGGCTCTATAGCGTTCTAGCAATTGCCGGCCTGTTGGCTGCATCCATCGCTTGCACCATCCACGGTTCGGTAGAATTGAAAGGTTCAAATACTGGTCATATTAATTATAAGGTCACTGGTTCGGTCGGCTTTAGCTTTAGCATTGTTGGGTCCACCGGCAATCCGGTGTCCCCAGAATACACCCTGGATTTTCAAGGCTATCCATACAATCGAGTTGTACTGAATGCAAACAACCTCGTTACCAACTCAGACGGAACAGTTACCAGCGTTCCAGTTCAGTTGGCAGTCGGAAGTCAGTTCCCGGTTACCATCAACATAAACGGTTTCGTCAAAACTTACACCACAACTATCCTGGCAGTCACTGGTCTCCCGGCGGGCTCCTACGTCCTTGATGCCCCAGGCATTGTCCAGGATGTCCAGTCGACACTTGATTACTCAGGGGATGTCCCAATGACCCTTACCCTTCCTGGGTCAGCCATCGGTGCCTCCTACGTTGGTCCAACGGGGACTTTGCAGTACAGCTATGATCAAGGCGGCGACGGGAATGTGATAATCAATTTTACCGCCACCGACATGGTGGTCTTCCCCCAAATTGGAAACCAAACGAAGAGTTGGGATCGGGGGTTTGGGTTGAGAAACATGGCGTTCTCGGGGCCTGAGAGCCGGGCTCATGATAACGTCTCGACTGCCTGGGCGGAGGGTAGAGCTCCGGAGGGAT
>DATGXY010000148.1:0-3881 GCA_035298525.1 Holophaga sp. | reverse complement strand
GGTGGGCGGGGTGGTGGTACTTCTTCGCCATCGGCTTCGCCTACATGGCCGTGGAGGTGGTGCTCATCCAGAAGTACACCCGCTTCATCGGGGCCTCCGCCCACACGGTGGCGGCCATCCTCTTCGCCCTCCTGGCGGGGTCGGCCCTGGGAGCCCAGGCCGCGCCCCGCTTCCGGGACCGCACCCCCTTCCTGGGCATCCTGGGGTGGCTCGCGCTGGACGCGGTCCTGGCCGGGCCCATCATGGACCGCCTCGCCTTCCTCCCCATGGCCCTGCGGGCCGCCTCCGCCGTGGCCATGCTGGCCCCCCTGGCCTTCTTCATGGGCATGCCCTTCCCCAAGGGCACCGCCAAGGTGGGCGAGTGCGTGGACTGGGGCTTCGCCGTCAACGGCGCCGCCTCCGTGGCGGGCTCCGCCGCCGTGCTCCTCGTGGCCTTCCAGTGGGGCTTCACGGCGGCCCTCGCCCTGGGGGGTCTGGTCTACCTGGGAGCGGGCCTGCTCCTGGGCAGGGAGGGGGGATGGGTGGAAGTGAGATAGCCTGAGGCTATCGAAACCATCCAAACGATATCTTGGACTGATCATCGGCCGGGACCGATCCTGGGACAGGCGCGAAGGACGCGCCCTTCCCAGGAGAAGCCCATGAACGCCGCCGTCGTCGACCTGCTCAACGCCCAGCTCGCCTCCGCCCAGATCCTCCTCCTCAACGCCAAGCGCTACCACTGGACGGTCGCCGGCCCCCACTTCCGGGACTACCACCTGCGCTTCGAGGAGCTCTACCAGGCCGTGCTGCCCATGATCGATGAACTGGGCGAGCGGGTGCGGGCCATCGGCGGGGTCCCCGTCACCTCTCCCGCGCAGATCATCGCCGCTTCCCTGGTGGACGCTTCCGATCCCGCGAAGCCCCTGTCGGCGGGGGAGATGGTGGACGAGGCCCTGGGGGCCTTGGAGGCGGTCATCGCCGCCCAGGCCGCGGGCATCGACGCCTCGGCCGCCGCCGGCGACCCGGGCACCTCGGACCTGCTCACGGGGTTCATCCAGGTCCTGCAGAAGGAGGCCTGGTTCCTCCGGTCCATGCGGGGGTGAGGCCGGGGGGGTGTCGGGTCTCCCGACGATCATCATGATAAACGCCGGGAGACTCGACGGCTGTGCTCGTTGCCGCCGCAAACACCAGGTAAAGAGCCAAACGCAAAGGTTCGCAGAGGTCGCTGAGGAAAGACCTTGTACTAACGGCAGTCTGATGAAGGGGATGAAGGACCGGGGCGGGCAAATGACTTAAGAAGCCCCGCTTATGTAAACCTTTCCATCACGCCCCGGCGGCCTCCCGGCGGCGGGCCTCCAGGATGCCCTTGACCTCGTAGCTGCGGGCCTCCGTCAGGGGATAGCCCATCAGCAGCAGGATCCCGGCCCCGCACAGGGCCGTGGGCAGGCCGATCTCCCAGGCCCGGAGCCGCCACAGTGCGCCCGCGGCCTGGGTGGCCATGCCCTCCACGAAGCCGGTGGACTGGAGGAGGTAGCCTCCGGCCACGGAGGCGATGGAGACCCCGGCCTTCCACCACCAGTTGTAGACGGCGAAGTAGACGCCCTCCTTGCGCACGCCCTCCCGCGCCTCCTCCTCGTCGCAGATGTCCGCGATCATGCTGTTGACCAGGGAGAAGCAGAACACCATGCCCAGGCTGAGGCCCACGGTGGGGATGAAGGTGAGCCGCGGGTGGGCGGGGTCGTAGCACGCCAGCTTCAGGAGGTTGGCCACGGCGATGAGGGCGAAGGATAGGATGACGGTGCCCTTCTTGCCGATGGCCTTGGAGATCCACACCATGGGCATGGCCCCGGCGATGCCCACCGCGGCCCAGAGGGTGCCGTTCTGGGCCATGAGGCCTGAGGCGGCGTCCTTGTCGCCCCCGAAGAGGTAGAAGATCGTCGTGAAGTTGCTGAAGCCCATCACCACCTGGAAGCCGACGATGAGCAGGGTGAAGGCCGCCACCAGGCGCAGGAAGGTCTTGTTGCGGTACGTGGCCCGGAAGCCCTCCATCACGGGGATGCGGGGCTGCTCCTTGGCCTGCTGGAACTTGCCCTCCTTGCACACGAAGGCGCAGACCAGGGCCGAGATCGTGAGGAAGACGCTCATGCCCAGGCACACCCAGCGGATGCCGTTGATGGTGTCGCCCTTGAAGACGGGCCGGTTGGCCAGGTAGTAGACCCAGGGCAGGCAGAAGGCGCCGATGTTGCCGATGAAGCTGGCGAAGGCGAAGAGGCTCGTCTTCTCGTGGGGATCCTCCGTCATCTCCAGGCCCAGGGCCCCGTGGGGGATGGCGTAGATGGGCACCACCGTGTAGAAGAAGACCGACGCGCAGAGGAAGTAGGCGAACATGGCCCCGGGGCTCCAGTGCCGCGGCACCGTCCACAGCAGGAAGAAGGCGATGCCCAGGAGGACGCCCCCCACGACCAGGTACGGGATGCGCCGGCCGTAGCGGGTGCGGGTGTTGTCCGAGAGGCTGCCCAGGAAGGGGTCCACGAGGGCGTCCCAGAGCCGGGGCAGGGCCTGGGCGTAGCCGATCCACACCGCGCTGATGCCCAGCCCCACCACGTACACGAGGCCCGTGAGCTGGATGACGGAGTTCACCGCCACGATGGTCACGATGGCGCCCATGCCGTAGGCGATCTTCTGGCTGTACGGGATGCGGCCGTCGGGAAGGGGGGGGCGGGATTCGACCATGGGACCTGCCGGAGGAAGGGGCCCGGACGCGGGGGAACCCGGGCGCGGGCTGCAAGTGAAAGCATTCCAGGTTTTTGAAGGCTTTGAATTTTTCAGCGACTTTTTTGTTGCGGGAGGATTGCCAGGGGTATATTACTTTTCTGCTCCCCCAATGTAAACGTTTTCATTCTTCCGCCCGAGACCCCCGATGCCCGAAACCCGCCAGGACGCCCCCGCGCGAACCGATACGGCCGATGTGACGATCCACGACGTGGCCCGGGAGGCGGGCGTGTCCATCGCCACGGTGTCCCGGGTGCTCAATGGCAGCAATCCCGTGAAGGGGGCCACCAGCGAGCGGGTCATGGCGGCGGTGGAGCGCCTGGGCTACATTCCCCACAGCGGGGCCCGGAGCCTGATCAAGAAGGAGACCCGGACCCTGGGCGTGCTGCTGCCCGACATGTTCGGCGAATTCTTCGGGGAGCTGATCCGGGGCCTGGACCAGGTGGCCCGGCGCCGGGGCTACGCCCTCCTCGTCACCTGCACCCACGGCGAATCCAGCGCCGCCGAGACCATGCTGCGCACCATGCACGGCAAGGTGGACGGCATGGTGCTCCTGGGCTCGGACCTGGAGCTGGACGCGCAGCTGCTGCGCCTCCTGGGCCGGACCCCCACCGTCTTCCTCAACCAGGTGGCCGGAAACCAGGCCGCCCGGTTTGACGCCATCAGCGTGGACAACCACGGTGGAGCCCTCTCCATGACCCGCTACCTCCTGGGCCTGGGACACCGGCGCATCGCCTTCATCCGGGGCCCCGAGCACAACATGGACGCCCGGCAGCGCCTGGAGGGGTGGCGGGAGGCCATGGCCGCCGTGCCCGGAGGCCCGGACCCGGCCCTGGAGGCCCCCGGCGATTTCAGCGAGGCGTCGGGGTACGCCGCCGCCTGCCGCCTCCTCAAGCTCCAGCCCCGGCCCACGGCCATCTTCGCCGCCAACGACGACATGGCCGTCGGCGCCCTCTCCGCCCTGCGGGACCAGGGGGTGCGGGTGCCCGAGGACATCAGCCTGGCCGGCTTCGACGATATCCCCATCGTGCGGTATCTGACTCCCGCCCTCACTTCCGTGCGGGCGCCCATCCCCGAACTGGGCGCGCGCGCAGCCGAACGTCTTCTCAGCATCATCGAGGCGGGCGGGG
>DATGXY010000147.1:0-20614 GCA_035298525.1 Holophaga sp. | reverse complement strand
CGGCCTCGAAGGGCAGGCCTTCCAGATCGGGGTTCTGGAAGCGAAAGCCCTGCAGGCGAAGGCCCGAGCGGAAGACCTCGGCCCTGGGCCGGGGCAGGGTGGCGAAGCAGCCGCCCTGGCTGAGGTTGGTGATCCTCACGTCCCGGAAGACGGATTCCCGGGCGGTGAACTGGACGGCCACATCGGGGCCGGCGACGACGCGCGTACGCGCTCTGCGTTCGAGGTTCGAATCCATGGGGTTCCGTTGGGCGGGCGGTTAGGTTAGGCTATATTGACAGAAAAAGTGGCCTTAACCCACCGAGGGAACGGGCTCCGCACCTTGGAGATCCCTGGCCGGGAACGTATCCCAGCCTAACCTGATGAGGGGACAACGCATGAGCGCTGGCCATGCACCGGAGAATCCATCATGGAAGTACTGCTCATCGAGAACGTCGCCAATCTGGGCGCGCGCGGCGATGTCGTGAACGTGAAGGACGGATACGCCCGCAATTTCCTGCTCCCCCGCAAGAAGGCCCTCCCCGTCACCGCCGGCAACAAGCGCCAGATCGAGCTCGAGAAGGAGCGCAACATCAAGCTCCGCGCCAAGGAACTGGCCGACGCCAAGTCCCTGGCCGAGAAGATCTCCGCCGTCGCCCTCACCGTCGCCAAGAAGGTCGGCGACAACGGCCACCTCTTCGGCTCCGTCACCAACGGCGACGTGGCCGAGATGCTCAAGGCCAAGGGCTTCGAGGTGGAGAAGCAGTCCATCACCCTGCCCCACGTCAAGGAGCTGGGCACGTACGAGGCCGATATCCGCCTCTACGCCGGCGTCCACGCCAAGGTCTCCATCGAGGTCACGGCCCTCGCGGCCGAGTAGCCTCCGTCCCTTCCTTCCCGTGGAGCCGGATCACCCGTGTCCGGGCCCCGGCTCCCCACTAAGCCTCAAGAGAGGAACAGCATGAGCAAGACCACCTCCAAGCCCGAAACCATCGGCATCCCCGAACTCTCCGCCTCCCTGGCCGAGGCCCACGACCTGACCAAGGCCCGCGCCAAGGCCATGCTGGACGGCCTCCGCGACGAGATCGTCACCTCCCTCCTGGGCGGCAAGCGCGTGAACGTCTTCGGCCTGGGCACCTTCGAGGTCCGCGCCACCCGCGAGAAGATGGGCCGCAACCCCAAGACCGGCGAGAAGATCCAGATCCCCGCCGGCCGCAAGGTCGTCTTCAAGGCCGCCAAGGGCCTCAAGGACCAGATGTAAGCCCTGCCGAATCAGGCAAAACGGCCACCCTTTGGGGTGGCCGTTTTTTTGTCTCCGGACACTTCCGGCAGATACATCGTTCTTTCATAAGGATTAATATACGGCCGCTTGCAATTGATACGCCGTCTCTGCGTGTGGGCGCGGGAGGCCCGGGACCATACTGGGCGCCATTCCCCCAAACCCAGTCTTCCCAAGCCCGGAGGAGGCGAGCCCATGCAGAAGTCCCTGAAGATCGACCCCAACAAGTGCACGGGGTGCCTGCAGTGCGAGATGGCGTGCTCGTACACGCACCACCGCACCTTCACCACCTCCCGCTCCCGCATCAAGGTCTTCTCCTTCGAGGCGGAGGCGCGCAAGGTGCCCTACACCTGCACCCAGTGCGACGAGGCCTGGTGCCTCCATGCCTGCCCCGTGGAAGCCATCCGCAAGGACGCGAAGACGGGCGCCAAGTACGTGAAGGAGGACCTGTGCGTGGGCTGCAAGGTGTGCACCATCGCCTGCCCCTTCGGCACCGTGAACTACGTGGCCGCCACGGGCAAGGTGCAGAAGTGCGATCTGTGCGGCGGCGACCAGCCGGCTTGCGCCAAGGCCTGCCCCACGGGCGCCATCACGTACGTGGACGCGGACTGGACCGGCCTGGACAGGATGCGCCAGTGGGCCGGCAGGACCGACACGAACCCGCAGACGGTGTGAGGAGGCGGCCATGACCTGGACCAAGCAGATCCTTCGCGTGAACCTGGAGACCGGCGCCATCAAGGCCGAGCCCCTCAACATGGAATGGGCGCGGCAGTACCTGGGCCAGCGCGGCCTCGCGACCAAGTACCTGTGCGAGGAGATCGATCCCGCCATCGATCCGTTCTCCCCCGCCAACAAGCTGATCTTCGCTACCGGCCCCCTCACGGGCACCGCGGCCTCCACCGGCGGCCGCTGGTCGGTGATCACCAAGGGCCCCCTCACGGGCGCCATCGCCTGCTCCAACTCAGGCGGCTTCTTCGGGGCCGAGCTGAAGTTCGCGGGCTGGGACATGGTGATCGTGGAAGGGAGGTCGGAGAAGCCCGTCTACCTTCTCATCGAGAACGACGAGGCGAAGCTCGTGGACGCCTCGCACCTGTGGGGCCGCACCTGCTGGGAGACCGAGGAGTCCCTCAAGCACCACCACCAGGACCCGCAGATGCGCGTGGCCAGCATCGGCCGCGCCGGCGAGAACCAGGTGCTCTTCGCCGCCATCGTCAACGACCTCCACCGCGCGGCGGGCCGCAGCGGCGTGGGCGCCGTCATGGGCTCCAAGAACCTCAAGGCCATCGCCGTGCGCGGCACCCGCACCGACGCCTACGCCCCCGCGGACCCCGAGGGCTTCTTCAAGGCCGTGGCCGACGCCAAGGCCGTGCTCGCGGGCAACGGCGTCACGGGCCAGGGCCTGCCGGCCTACGGCACCCAGGTGCTCATGAACGTCATCAACGAGGTGGGGGCGCTTCCCACCCGCAACCACCGCGACATCCAGTTCGAGGGCGCCAACGCCATCTCCGGCGAGGCGATGCACGAGAAGCGGCCCACGGACGGCAAGGCCAACCTCGTCACCAACGGCGCGTGCTTCGGCTGCACCATCGCCTGCGGCCGCATCTCGAAGATGGATCCCGGCCACTTCACGGTGAAGGACAAGCCCCAGTACCACGGCGCCTCCGGCGGCGTGGAATACGAGGCCGCCTGGGCCCTGGGCGCCGCCAACGGCGTCGCGGACCTGGAGGCCCTCACATACGTGAACTTCCTGTGCAACGAGCACGGCATGGACCCCATCACCCTGGGGGCCACCATCGGCGCGGCCATGGAGCTGTACGACCTGGGGATCATCACCAAGGAGGAGGCGGGCCTGGAACTGCCCACCGGCAGCGCCGAGGCCATGGTGAAGCTGGGCGAACTGTGCGCCGCGGGCGAGGGCTTCGGCAAGGTCATCGCCCTGGGCTCCAGGCGCCTCTGCGCCAAGTACGGCCGCCCCGATCTCTCCATGAGCGTCAAGGGCCAGGAGTTCCCCGCCTACGACGGCCGCGCCCTGCAGGGCATGGCCCTGGAGTACGCCACCAGCAACCGCGGCGCCTGCCACGTGCGCGGCTACATGGTCAGCCCCGAGGTGCTCGGCATCCCCGTGAAGATGGACCCCGGCGCCACCGAGGGCAAGCCCGCCATGCTCAAGGCCTTCCAGGACCTCACGGCCGTGGTGGACTCCGCGGGCATCTGCCTGTTCACCACCTTCGCGTGGGGCGGACCCGATATCCAGTCCATGATCCAGCCCGCCCTGGGCGGGGACTGGTCCCTGGAGTACCTGCTGGAGCTGGGGGACCGGGTCTGGAATCTGGAGCGGAGGTTCAACCTCCGGGCCGGCCTCACCGCCAAGGACGACACCCTGCCCCCGCGCCTTCTCGTTGAACCCGCCAAGACCGGCCCCATGAAGGGCAGGGTGGCCGAACTGGGCAAGATGCTCCCCGAGTACTACGAGGTGCGCGGGTGGGACAAGGATGGCGTCCCCACGCCTGAAACGGTCACCCGCCTGGGGCTCTGACATGAAGCACCTGATCATCGGCGCCGGCCCCGCCGGCGTCACCGCCGCGGAGACCCTGCGCCGCTGCGACCGGGACGCCACCATCACCCTCCTCGAAGGGGAGGGTGAGGTCCCGTACGCGCGCATGGCCATCCCTTACCTCCTGGCCGGCAAGGTGGACGAAACGGGCCTGCGCATCCGGCCCGAGGCCGGCCACTTCGAGGGCCTGGGCATCGGACTGCGCCACGGCCGGGCCCGGTCCGTGGACGCCGCCGCCCGCGCGGTCACCCTGGAGGATGGCGCCGTGATCCCCTACGACCGCCTCCTGGTGGCCACGGGCTCCCGGCCCGCCCTCCAGCGGATCCCCGGCATCGATCTGCCCGGGGTCCACACCTGCTGGACCCTGGCCGACGCCCGGCTGATCCTCGCCAAGGCGAAGCCGGGCACCCGCGTCGTGCAGATGGGCGCGGGCTTCGTGGGGTGCATCATCATCCAGGGCCTCGTGCACCTGGGGGTGGATCTCACGGTGCTCGTGCGAAGCGGCCGCATGGTCTCGCGCATGATGAACCCGCCTTCCGCCGCCCTCATCCGGCGCTGGTGCCAGGCCAAGGGCGTCACGGTCCGGGTGGACACCCTGCCCGAAAAGCTGACCCAGGGCGACGGCTGCCTCCAGGTCCACCTTCCCGGCGGCGAGATCCTCCCCGCCGATATGTACCTCTGCCTCGTGGGGGTGAAGCCCAACGTGGACTTCCTGCGGGGGACGGGGGTGGGGGTGGATTCGGGCATCCTCGTGGACGAACGCATGTGGACGGGGGTGGACGGCATCTACGCCGCCGGCGACGTGGCCGAGCACGTGGACGTGATCACCGGCGAGCGCAGCGTCAACGCCATCCAGCCCAACGCCGTGGACCAGGGCCGCATCGCGGCGCTGAACATGGCCGGCCGGGACGCGGTGTCCCGGGGCACCTTCCCCTTCAACATCCTGGATACCCTGGGCCTCAAGTCCTCCAGCTTCGGGGCCTGGCAGGGGGTGGAGGGGGGCGATTCCGCCGAGGTGGCCGACGAGGACCGCTACCGCTACCTGAAGCTCCAGTTCAAGGACGACCGCCTCGTGGGCGCCAACGCCATCGGCCTCACGGACCACATCGGCGCCCTGCGCGGCCTCATCGAGGGCAAGGTCCCCCTGGGACCCTGGAAGGAACGCCTCAAGGCCAACCCCTCCCTCATCATGGAGGCCTGGCTGGCCTGCAAGCTGAAGGCATGAACATCACCCTGAAGCTCTTCGCCACCCTCGTCGCCCACCTTCCGGCGGCCGACCGAAGCTCGCGCCAGACCCGGGTGGTGGCCCCCGGTGGCACCTCGGTCCTGGGCCTCATCCAGCAGGCCGGACTGCCCCTGGAACACTGCACCCTGGTGCTGCGCAACGGCACCTTCGTGCACCGGGAGGCCCTGGGGGCGGAGCCCCTGGAGGAGGGGGACGTGGTGGCCATCTGGCCCCCGGTGGGGGGTGGCTGAAGGCCCGTTCCGGGGGGATCCTGGTCCCATGCCCTCCTGGCTCATGACCCTCCCCGAGGCCGAACTGCGCCGCACCCTGGTCCTGGCGGGCTTCCGTCTGGAGGGGGACGGCGCCCGGCTGGAGGCGGACCCCGGCGTCCGGGTGGCCTGGACCCGGGAGGCGGACCTGGCCCTGGGGGCCCTCCGCCTGGCCCGGTTCCGGGTGGAACTGGATCCATCCGGCCGGGGGGAACCGGAGGCCCGGGTCCTGGCATCCTGGTTCCTGGCGTGGTTCCAGAAGGGTGGCGGATGACGACATAGGGCGACACAGTCTGTCGCGCCCCTGGAAAAACCTGGAATTCCCCAGGGGGAATGCCATCATTGAACCATCATGGCTTTCCAGTCTTATTCCAACCTTTTCAAGGAGTGCGTATGAGGATACCTCTGTGCCGGGGACCCCTTGGGGCGATCCCGCTGGCCCTTCTCACGGGCTGCGCCACCGTGAGCACCCCCCAGTACACCCCGGTCCCGCCCGCTCCGGCGGCCCAGCCGGTCCAGGCCGTCGCCCCCCAGGGCAAGGTCTTCAAGCGCAAGATCGCCATCGCCCGGTTTTCCAACGAGACCCGGTACGGGCGCACCCTCCTCACGGACGGGGCCGGCGACCCCCTGGGCAAGCAGGCGAGCGACATGTTCTACAGCCGCCTCGTGGCCTCCAATCAGTTCCTCGTCTTCGAGCGGCCGGACCTGGAGAAGATCCGCAAGGAGCAGAAGCTCACGGGCCAGGAGAACCTGGTGGGGGTGGACACCCTCATCGTGGGGGCCGTGACGGAGTTCGGGCGGGTGAACGAGGGCAAGGTGGGCTTCCTCAGCGCCACCAAGAACCAGGTGGCCAAGGCCAAGGTGGAGATCCGCCTGGTGGATGTGCGCACGGGCCAGGTCTTCTTCTCGGCCACGGGGTCGGGGGAGGCCAACACCGAGACGGGCAACATCGCCGGGTTCGGGAGCCGGGCCGACTACGACGCCTCCCTCAACGACAAGGCCATCGGCGCCGCCGTGTCCGATGTCATGAACACCATCGTCAACAAGCTCCAGGAACGCCCCTGGAGGACGGACGTGCTGAAGGCCGAAGGCCGGACCCTCTACATCAGCGGGGGGGCCCGCCAGGGCCTCCAGGTGGGGGACCGCCTGGCCGTCATGGAAAAGGGCGAGGAGATCAAGAGCCAGCAGACCGGCTTCCTCGTCACCCTCCCCCCCAAGCGCGTGGGCACCGTGAAGGTGTCGGCCCTCTTCGGGGACTCCGAGGCCAACGAAGGCGCCGTCTGCGAGATCCTCGACGGCGACATCAAGGACATCGCCAAGCTCTTCGTCGCCGACGCGGGAGGCAAGCCATGAAGATCCTTTCTCCCTTCGCCCTTGGCGTGGCCGCCCTCCTTTTCCTGGGCTGCGAGAACCCCCGGTCCTCCGTGACCGTGCCCACCGCCACCCCCCGCCTCGCCATCGCCAACGCCCCGGCCGGCGCCGTCCTCTTCGTCGATGGCAAGGCCATGGGCGAGGCCCGGCTCTTCAACGGCGACCCCGGCGTGCTTTCCCTGGAGACGGGGACGCACGTGGTGGAGGTCCGCCAGGGCGACAAGCTCCTGCTGTCGACCAAGGTCTTCTTCGGCGGTCCCGAACTCCGCACCCTAACCCTCTAGGCAAGGATCAAGATGCGCAAACCGACCCGCCTGCTCCTGCTGGCGGTCCCGGCCCTGCTGTGGACCGCCTGCAAGCCGCCCGAGATGTACCACTGGGGCAAGTACGAGGACTCCCTCTACAAGATCGCCAAGGATCCCACGGCCATGGACCGCTACGGCGAGAACCTGATCGTCCAGATCAACGCCGCCGAAGGCCTCAACAAGGTGCCCCCGGGCATCTACGCCGAGTACGGCTACTTCCTCCTGGCCCGAAAGCGCGGCGAGGAGGCCGTGGTCTTCTTCAGGAAGGAGAAGGAGCGCTGGCCCGAATCCGCCGTCCTCATGGACCGCATGATCGCCTCCGCCGCCCCCAAGCCCGCCGAGGCCCCCAAGCCCGCGCCGGCCCCCGCCCCGGAGGTGAAGCCGTGAAGATCCGTGCCCTCCTGATCCTGGGCGCCCTCCTCGCCCTGGGCACCGCCTGCAAGCCCCCCGAAGTGAAGCCCAGCGACTACACCAAGTTCCGGGCCGAGAACCCCAAGTCCATCCTCATCGTCCCCGTGGTGAACCGCACCGTGGACGTGACGGCCCCCGACTACTTCCTTTCCACCGTGAGCCGGCCCGTGGCCGAGCGGGGTTTCTACGTGTACCCCGTGTACCTGGTGAAGCGGATCCTGGAGGATGACGGCCTCGCGGACGCCAACCTCGTGCATCAGGCCGATCCCAAGCGCCTGGGCGCCCTCTTCGGGGCCGACACCATCCTTTACGTGACCATCGACCGCTGGGACGCCAAGTACGCCGTCCTCGCGACCACCGTGGAAGTGGAGTTCCGCTACAGCCTGAAGTCGGGCAAGACTGGCGAGGAGATCTGGAACTCCAAGGAGTACTTCCAGTACACCCCGAACAACAACAGCGGGGGCAACCCCCTCGCCGCCCTGGTGGCCGCCGCCGTCTCCGCCGCCATCACCAAGGCCGCCCCCAACTATGTCCCCCTGGCCCAGATGGCCAACGCCGCCGCCGTCAACCGGCTGCACCGGGGCCTTCCGGCCGGGCCGTACCACACCCAGTTCCTGAAGGATCAGGGCGACTTCTGAACTTTTTGCGCCGGGCCCGGATCCTTCCGGGCCCGGCGCCTCGCCCGCGCCCATCGACATGGGAAACCGGGCTTTTCAATACATGTCGTTTTCAACATGTATGGAAAATCGCGGTTTGCTATGTGTGTTCCCCTGGATGTCGAAACAGAAGCGGGGACGGGTGAGCTACCACGTCAACACCGCCCTCACCGCGATCCTCACCCCCCGCTGAGCAGGTGGAGGACGTTGACCACCGCCCCGTCGGGGACGGTGGTCGCGTCATAGTCCCTGGGCTGCACCAGGACCTCGTCGATCTTGATGACGAGCATGGGGAACTTGTAGTTCTTGGCCTTCAGCACGTCCCGGACGGTCATGCCCTCGGTCCAGTCCAGCCTGTCCCCGTTGACGGTGATCATGCTCAGCCGCCGTGGTTCTTGACGACCTCCACCACCTCGGGGAAGACGTCCAGGCCCAGTTCCTTGAGCCGGGCCTGGGTGGGCACCCCGTTGGGGGTCCAGCCGCGGCGCTGGTACACGGTGTCCATGAGCTTGAAGTAGCGGTTCATGCGGAATTCGCGGGTGATGGCCATCTTCTCCTCGAGGCTCTTGCCCTCGGGATCGACGCCGATCTCGTCGCGCATCTGCTGGTCGTACCGCTCCATGCGGCTCTCGTACTCCTCCCGGGTGACGGGGCCCACCGAGCGGTAGGGGGGCACGTCGAACTCGCGCAGCCCCTTGCCCATGCGGATGTTGAAGACCCGCTGGAAGTTGTAGACCTTCGCGGACTGGTGGATCATCTCCTCCTTATCGATCTTCAGGCCGGTGGTGGCGTTGAAGACGTCCACGTAGTTCTGCACGTGCTCGGGCACCTTCGCGGGCTCGCTCGTGGTGGCGTTGTCGCTGGGGACCACGTCGTTCCAGGGCAGCTTGCAGAAGCCGTTGAGGCCGAACCAGGTGCGGAAGAGGGGGAAGTAGTAGAGGGCCTCGGCCTTGTCCTCGAACGTGGGCAGCTGCTTGTTGACCATGTCCATGAAGATCAGCCAGGCCTCGTCGTGCTGGGGTCCCTTGTTGGTGAGGGCGTAGCCGCCCTGCTGGGCCAGGGACTCCTTGCTCATGTACTGGCTGTACTCCAGGCCCTTCACCTCCATGCCGATGTCCTGCATGAGCCTGGGATCGCCCCAGCCGCGCTCGGCGAAGATGCGCTTCATGCCGTGGACGCCCTGGCCGGCGATGAGGCCGAAGCCCTCGCCCCGGGCCAGCTGGTGCATCATCTCCAGGTCGGCCTCGGCGTTGCCCCAGCAGAGCTCCAGGCCGCCGGTGCGCTCCTTGTTCAGGATGCCGCGCTGCCAGCACTCCATGACGAAGGCGCAGAGGGTGCCCCAGGTGATGGTGCAGATGCCGTAGGTGTCGCAGTAGAAGTTCAGCTCGAGGAGGTAGTCGGGATCGAAGACGCCGCAGTTGGAGCCCAGGCCGGCGGCGTTCTCGTACTCGGGGCCGTCCACGGTGACCATGTGGCCCTTGTAGGGGCCCGTCTTCAGGACGACGCCGTCGGCGCCCTTGGCGCAGGCCATGGAGCAGCCGTACCAGCACCCGTCGGAGGTGCGCTGGGTGCAGCGCTGCTGCCAGTAGGCGGAATCGATCTTCACCGTGTCGGGGTGGGAGCCGTACTGGAAGTTGTGCACGGGCAGCAGGTCGTAGGCGTCCATGATCTCCACGATGTGCGCGGTGCCGTTGCGGCGCATCATGCACTGGTGGGGGTCGTTGTCGCGGATCTCCTTGTGGTACTTGATGGCGGTGCGGGCCAGGGTCTCCTGGTCCGCCACGTGGTTCAGGTCGGACTTGATGCGGGGGCCGCGGCAGACGAGGGCGCGGATCTTCTTGTCCCGGAAGACGGTGCCGATGCCGCCCCGGCCGGCCTGCTTGAGGCGGATGCAGCCGCGGCGCTGGTCGAACCAGGAGAAGTTGAGCATGCCGATGAGGCTGTGCCTGGCGGCGGCGCCGCTGGAGACGACGGAGACGTTGACGCGGTCCGCCTCGTTCTCGGCGTAGAGGCTGGTCAGCACCTCGGCCAGCACGTGGCTGTCCTCGGGGCAGTCCGTGATGCGCTCGAAGCGCATGATGCCCTTCTGGCCGTCGATGAAGAGGATGACCTCCTCCTCGGCCTTGCCCTGGAGCTCGAGCGCGTCGAAGCCGCTGAACTTGAGGAAGGGGCCGAAGTGGCCGCCCACGTTGCTGTCGATGGGGATGCCCGTCTGGGGGGAGAGGGAGACCACCAGGGACTTGCCCGTGCCCGAGTACTGGGTGATGCCCGAGACGGGGCCGGGGCAGATGATGATCTCGTTTTCGGGGTCGTTCCACTTCGTGGTGGGCTTCACCGCGTTCCAGAGGTGCCAGAGGCCGAAGCCGCGGCCGCCCAGGAAGACGTCCTTCATCTGCCGGGTGACGGGCTTCTCCTCCACCTGGAGGGTGTCCACGTTCACGTAGAGGGTGCGGTCGTTGTAGCCCCGCTCGGGGAGGCTCGGGGCGTAGGCGAGTTCCTTCAGGACGGTCCGGGAGGCCCGGGCCCGCTCCAGCTCCGCGTGGTACTCCGTGCGGAGGGTGTAGTCGATGTCCATCACCTTGCTGGGATCGAAGACGAGTTGGCTCATGTCAGGCTCCTCCTAGACGATCCGGTAGGCCGGCTCGGGGACGTCGACGATCTCGAGGGCGGCGTGGGGGCAGGCCTTCACGCAGATGCCGCAGGAGGTGCACTTGTAGGGCTCGGCCCACCCGGGGTTGCGCTCGAAGGCCTCCTTGTCGCAGAAGCCCACGCACATGTAGCAGCCCACGCAGAGGCTCTTGTTGATCATCACCACGCCCAGCTTGTTGCGCTTCAGGGCTTCGGCGGGACAGACCACCACGCAGTCCCCGCACTGGTCGCAGAGGATGGTGGTGCCCGTGCCGTCCCCGTGGTCGCGGATGTGCAGGGCGGCCATGGCGGGGTCGTCGAGCTTGAACACCTTGGTGGCGCACGCGGACTCGCATTCGTGTTCGCAGTCGCGTCCGTGGTTGCACTTGGTCAGGTCGATGCGCAGCTGTCTCATTCCTGCACTCCCTGGGGCAACGGCGATCCGGCGGCCCGATGCCGCCCTGCGCCCCGAAGCCAAGCTACCTTGGGGGTTTCGGGGGGGCAAGGAAGCGTCCGTAATTGTGACCTTGCTCACCGGGAATGACTGACTGGCGTGGTCGACAACCCCCCGCTCAGGCCTTTCCGGCCGGCTGGCTGAGGAGGGAGGCGAGGCCCGGCTGGATGAGCTCCAGGCGGCTCTGGATCTCCTTGAGCCGGCGGGGATCGGGCAGGGCGCGGAGGGCCCTGCCCCAGGCCTCCATCCAGGGCCGGATGAAGTCCAGGCGCATGTTGAAGAGGGCCCGGGCCCCGCTCGCGGGGCCTTCGGGTCCCTTCATCCGGGCCTCCAGGAAGTCCCTGAGGCCCCGGTCCCACACCACCTCCATGAAGGCGTCCAGTTCGCCATGGCGCTTCCCCTCCCCCAGGGCCCGCACGGCGGTGCTGATGGCGGGTTCCCAGATGGGGCCGGGCAGGCGCGTGCCGAAGCGGTACGGCCAGGTGGGCATATCCCTCAACAGGTCGGCGGCCCGGGGCGAGCCGGGGTCCAGGGCCGACCACTGGATGTAGGCGGGCCACAGCAGGAGGTTGGAGGACCAGCGGGCGAGATCCTCGCCCAGCTGGCTGCATTGGGTGGCCGCGGCGCGCCGCCAGGCCTCCCCCTTGGGTTCGAAGCCGAGCCCGGCCAAGCCCCGCCGGGTGGCCAGGGCGTCCTCAAGGAAACGGCCCTCCAGGTCTGCGTCGGGGAGGCGGGGCCGGAGCAGGTCCAGGCGCGCGCGGCGGGCGTCGAGGCGGTCCGGATGGGTGCGGATGAAGGCATCCAGGACTTCCAGGCGCGGTGCCGCCTGGCTGCGCAGGGCCGCCGCCAGGTCGTCGGGGGTCAGGCGCACCCCCGTGGCCAGCATCCGGTCCCCCCGCAGGACCACCCAGCGGGGGCCATCCCCCAGGGTGGCGGCCAGGGCGCTGGCCTCCTCCTTGCCCAGGGGCGTCCATACCAGTTCCTCCGGGGACCAGGCCTTGAGCTGGCGATCGATCTGGAGCTTGGCCCAGGCCAGGGGATCGGCGGGACCCAGGACGGCCGCCCGCAGGGGGGGGATCCGCTCCACGACCGGATCGGGCAGGGCCGGCTCCGCCAGGGCCTTCTGGAGGGGGGCCCGGTCCTTGAGGTTGAGGGGCGAGATGCGCGCCCACTCGGCCTCCGCCCCGGGGCCGGCACCCAGCGCGCGCATGTTGCTCAGCAGGGCGGACACCCGCTTCCAGCCCTGGCCGGACAGGGTCCGGAGGCGGGCGATGGCCTCCTGGGCGCCCTCCAGGTCCCCTTTGCGGATGAAGGCCTCCACCCATTCAGGTCCCCACGAGGTCAGCGTGAAGAGCACATGGTTCCGTCCCAGCCGGGTGACCCATTCCGGGGCCAGGAGGCTGTCCAGGATGCGGCCCAGTTCCTTGGCGAGGGCCGCGGGGTTGTCCGCGTGGCGGCGCTTCACCAGGGGGAGGTACGAGGTGGGGGGCCAGGGGACCCCGGGCAGGGGCTCCATGTCCATGGCCAGCTGGTACAGGGGGTCCTGCAGGAGGGCATCCCCCGTCCGGTCCAGGGCCCAGTCGAGGAGGTCGAAGCGGGCCGGATCCCGGGCGAACTGTTCGGCGGCGCTGTCGGTCCAGGCCGTCCAGACCCGGGACAGCACGGGATCCTCCCGGGGATTCAGGGCCCGCATGAAGCCGAAGGCGTTCAGGATCATGCCCGGGCTGCCGGACCAGGCCCGGTGGAACCCGCCCAGGGCCCAGGCCAGGTCGGATTTCTGGGCCTCCGTGAGCTTCGGACCCTGGGTGCCCGGTCCCCGGGCGAAGAAGGCCTCCCGGCTCATGTCCTCCACGAGGCTCGCCCAGGCCTCACCGTCCTCCGGATGCTCCCGCAGGTACGACCGGAGCTGTTCCATGAGGGGACGCCAGCCCGCCTTTTCCATGAGGGCCTGGAGCTGGTCGATCTGAGGCTCCCCTGGGCCTTCCGCCAGGCGCTGGCCGCCCGGGGCGTACAGGGCCCAGCCCTGGGTCTTGAGGGGAGCCGGAAGACCTCCGGGCACCTCCTTGGGCGGTTGGAGACCTGGAGTTCCAGCAGCAGGCGCGGTGGGGGGCTCCAGGTCGAGCCCGCCGGCTGGACCAGCACCAGTCCGAACTGATCGGGGCGGCACTGCTGCCGCACCGCCAGGTCCACCGCCGACCAGGGATTCTGCGCCACCAGACAGGGCGCGGCCAAGAAAAAGACGAGGCTGGATGGGGGTCGCATGCCTCCACTTTGCCACAGGCGCCGGGGAGGATTCAGGGGAAAACTCAGCGCGGGGGCGGCGCCGAAAGCAGACCCCCCAGCCCCTGCCGCACGGCGTCCAGGCGCATGCGCGCGTCCTCCAGGCGGCGGGGATCGGGGAAGGTGCGCAGGGCCTTGCCCCAGTGGGCCATCCAGACGCGGATGGCGCCCATCTGGCCGTCCAGCATGCTTCGCCGGCCGCCGGGTACGGGGCGGACATTGCCCGCCCGGGCCCAAACCTCCAGCCAGGTGAGCAGGCCGCGGCCCCAGATCTCCTCCATCCAGGCGTCGATCTCGGCGTGGCGTCCCTGGTCGGCCAGCACCTGGAGCACGGTGCTGGTGATGGCCGGCGGCACGGGTCCGGGGACGGGCTGGTGCCTGAGGTAGGGCCAGGTGGCGGTGCCCTGCAGCAGGGCGGCGGGCCCCGGGGCCCGGGGCGCGAGGGCGGACCACTCGGTGTATACCCGCCACACGTACGAGGTGGCGTACCAGTGCTCGAGGAAGGCGGACATACGGGTGCACAGGGCGGCGGCCGTCTTCTCCCAGGCTTCGCCCTTGGGCTTGAAGGACAGCCTGCCCAGGGGGAAGTTGCCGGCGAGGGCATCCTCCAGGAAGCGGGGCTCCAGGTCCGGATCGGGCAGGCGGGTCCTCACCCAGGCCATGCGTTCCCGCCGGGCGTCGAGGCGCTCGGGGTGTTCCCGGATGAAGGCGTCCAGGGCCTCCAGGCGCGGGCGCCCCTGGCCCCGGAGGGCCGATTCCAGCGCCTCGGCCGTGAGGCGGGTGCCCGTGTCCAGCACCTCCTCGCCCCGGAGCAGGACCCACCGGGGCCCGGGCGGCCAGTCCCGGGTCCGGGCCAGGGCCTCGGCCTCGTCCCGGCCCAGGGGGGTCCAGACCAGTTCCTCGGGGCCCCAGGGCTTGAGGTTCCGGTGGATCTGCAGCCGGCCCCAGGCCAGGGGATCCCGGAGGCCGATGGCGGCCAGGCGCAGGGGCGTGGTCCGGGGGGCGGGGGGCTCCGCCAGGGGCGGGACCTTCAAGGCCTGGCGCAGGGCCTCGCGCTCCTTGGCGCCCAGGTTGTACTTCCGGGTCCACTGGGCCAGGCCCCCCTCCCAGTCCTGCAGGGCGCACCGTTCGCCGATCACCTGGGAGATGGCTGACCAGGGGGCCCCGCACCGGGCCCTCACCCAGCCGGCGAAGGTGATCGCCGCGTCCAGGTTCCCCGTCCGGAGCAGGGCGTCCATGCGCAGGGGGGCCCACATGTACAGGGTGCGGATCCGGTGGACCCGCCCGTAGCGGGCTTCCAGGTCCGGGGTCAGGAGGGCCTCCATGGCCCGGCCCGTCTCCTCGGCCAGCTGGGCGGGCTGACCCTCGAAGCGGGCCTCCAGCAGCTGGGTGAACGCCTGGGGGGGCCAGGGGGCGCCGGGCACCGGCTCCAGGCCGGAAGCCTGGCGCCAGAAGGGCTCCAGTTCGGGGCCCGTGGGGATCCAGTTCCAGTACGCGCCTTCCTCCGGATCGGCGGCGGCGCGCTCCAGGAGGGCTTCCCGCCAGCCGTTCCAGGCCGTGGAAAGGGCCGGGTCCGTGGCCAGGAGGGGGAAGGCCCCCTGGAAGGGGCTGTCGAAGTTGATGGGGGCCTGGCGGTACACCTTCAGCATGGCCCCCATGGCATCGGCCAGTTCGGCCTTGAGGGCCTCGGGGAAGCGGAAGCCCTTCCCGCCTGGGTCCGGCTGCCGGCTGGAGCCCAGTTCCCAGGTCAGGCTGGAGAGGAGGGAATCCAGGGCCTCCCCGTCCTCCGGGTGCTCCCGCAGATGGGCCCGGATGCGCTCCTTCATGGGCTGCCAGCCGGTCGCTTCCATCAGGGCGCGGATGCGGTTGGCGTCGGGGGCGCCCTTGCCCTCGCCCAGGCGCGCCCCTCCGGGGGCGTAGAGGGCCCAGCCCTGGCCCTTCAGGGCCCGCTCCATGGCGCTCACCGCCTCCGGGCTGAGGGCGACGCGGAGATCCTGGTTCAGGACACCGGCCAGGGAGGTGCCCAGGACCCAGTCGGTGCCTTGGTTGGTGATGGACTGGACCAGCTGGAAGGACTCCGGGTGGCCCCGCAGGGCCTCCTGGTCCACCAGCGCCCAGGGATCATCCGCCCGGGCGGTGAGGGCCGCCAGGAAAAAGCAGGTCGCCAGCCTGGGTAACATGCCCTCCACCATGCCATAGGCGGGCGGGCGGGGCCAGTGCGCTTAGCGCCGGAGCAGGTGCACGGCCGTGGCCTTGAAGGTGGCCACCACCTCGGAGCCCTCCGCCAGGGCCAGTTCCTCCCGGGAGGCGGGGGTCACGTAGGCGGCCAGGAAGAAGCCGCAATCCAGCTCCACCTTGAAGAAGGGCCCCCGGGCCTGGATGGCCGTCACCCGGCAGGGGAAGGCGTTGCGGGCGCTGCTGTGCTCCCCCGGCTCCGCGCAGAGGGTCACGTGCTCGGGGCGCACGCCGATGCGCACCTCCTCGCCCACCCCCGCGTCCCCCAGGGCCACCACCTGGCGCCCGGCCACGTCCACCCGGAATTCGCCGTTCTTCGCCTGGCCCACCCGGCCCGTGAGCACGGTCTCCATGCCCACGAAGTCCGCCACGAAGGCGTCCACGGGGGCGTTGATCACCTCGTGCACCGTGCCCTCCTGGGCGACGCGCCCGGCCCTGAGGATGGCGATGCGGTCCGCGAGCCGGAGGGCCTCCAGCTGATCGTGGGTGGCCAGGATGGCGGTGGTGCGGGTCTCCTTCAGCACCCGGGCCAGATCCGTGAGCAGGCCCTCCCGGGTGGGGGGATCCAGGGCGCTGAAGGGCTCGTCCAGGAAGAGGAGTTCGGGCCGGAGGGCGAAGGCCCGGGCCAGGCTCGTGCGCTGGGCCTCGCCGCCGCTCAAATGCCGGGCGGAGCGATCCAGCAGGCCTTCCACCCCGAAGCGGGCGGCGGCCTCCGCCACCCGTTCCCGGCGCCGGGGGCCGTCCACCCCGTGGAGGCGGAGCCCCGATTCCAGGTTGCCCCGCACGGTGGTGTCGAAGAGCAGGGGGTCCTGGAAGACCATGGTCACCCGCCGGCGGAAGTCGGGGCCGGGGGGCGCCCCGGCGAAGGCCACGCGCCCGGAGGCCGGGAGCAGCCCGGCCAGGGCCTTGAGGAGGGTCGTCTTGCCCGAGCCGTTGGGTCCGATGAGGGCCAGCACCGAGCCGGCCTCCACCGCCAGGCGGTCCACGTCCAGCACCCGGGCCCCGCCCCGGTCCACCCTCAGGCCCTGGACCTCCAGCAGGGCGCTCACCGGGGCCGCTCCCGCTGCTGCAGGTGCGTGAGCAGGGCGTTCACGGCGAAGGTGAGGGCCAGGAGGATGAGGCTCAGGGCGATGGCCGCGTCGAAGTTGCCCTTGCCGGTCTCCATGACGGTGGCCGTCGTCAGCACCCGGGTCTCGCCCTTGATGTTGCCGCCCACCATGAGGCTGGCGCCCACCTCCGAGACCACCCCCCCGAAGCCCGCCATGATGGCGGCCAGCAGGGGCAGGCGCGCCTCCCGCAGGAGAAGGAGCACCATCTGGGTGCGCGTGGCGCCCAGGGCCAGGATCTGCAGGCGCAGGTCCGGGGGGAGCTGCTGCAGGGCCGCCACGCTGATGCCGGCGATGATGGGGGTGGCGATCACCGTCTGGGCGATGACGATGGCCGTGGGGGTGTACAGCAGCCCCAGGTTCCCCAAGGGCCCGTTGCGCCAGAGGAGGATGGTGACGAAGAGGCCCACCACCACAGGAGGCAGGCCCATGCCCGTGTTGATGAGGCTGATGAGCAGGCGCTTGCCGGGGAACTCGTTGAGGGCCAGGGCCGTCCCGGCCCCCAGGCCCAGCACGAGGCTGGCCAGGGTGGCCAGGAGGGTGACCTTGAGGGTGAAGAAGGTGATGCCCAGCACCTCGGGATCGAGGGACCAGAGCAGTTCAAGCGCCTTCTTGATGCCCTCCCAGACCAGTTCCAAGCGTCATTCCTCTTCCATGAAGGAATAGGCGAAGTCCCGGTGGGGGGCGAAGCACTCCTTGATGGTGCGCGGGGAGGTCCACCGGATGAGGTTCAGGAAGCTCCCGGCCTTGTCGTTGGTGCCCGAGGCCCGGGCCCCGCCGAAGGGCTGGTGGCCCACGACGGCGCCGGTGCACTTGTCGTTGATGTAGAAGTTGCCGGCGGTGTTGGCGAGGGCGGCGGTGAGGCGGTTCACCACGTAGCGGTTGCGGGCGAAGATGGCGCCGGTGAGGGCGTAGGGGCTGGTCTCGTCCAGCACCTTGATCGTCTCGTCCACCTTCTCGTCCTCGTAGACGTAGACGGAGAGGACGGGCGCGAAGATCTCCTCCTCCATGGTCACGAACTTGGGGTTGGTGGTGACGATGATGGTGGGCTGGATGAACCAGCCCACGGACTTGTCGCCCTCGCCGCCCCAGATGATCTCGGCCTCGGGGCTGTCCTTGGCGGCCTGGATGTACTTCATGGTGCCGTCGAAGCTGGCCTCGTCGATGACCGCGCCCATGAAGTTGCGGAAGTCCCGCACGTCGCCCACCTTGATGCGGGCCATCATGCCCAGGATCAGGTTCTTCAGCTCCGGCCACTTGGAGGCCGGGGCGTAGACGCGGCTGCAGGCCGAGCACTTCTGGCCCTGGTACTCGAAGGAGGCCCGCACGATGGCCGTGGCCGCCTCCACCAGGTCGGCGGAGTGGTGCACGAAGATGTAGTCCTTGCCGCCCGTCTCGCCCACGAGGCGGGGGTAGATCTTGTAGTTGGGCAGGTTCTCGCCCACCTTCTTCCACATGCCGTTGAAGACCCCCGTGGAGCCCGTGAAGTGGAGGCCCGCGAAGGCGGGGTGGTCCAGCACCACGCGTCCGATGAGGGAGCCCTTGGCGGGCACGAAGTTGATGACGCCCCGGGGGAGGCCCGCCTCCACGTAGAGCTGCATCAGGTAGTAGTTGGAGAGGATGGAGGTGCTGGCCGGCTTCCACACCACCGTGTTGCCCATGATGGCGGGGGCGGTGGCCAGGTTGGCGCCGATGGCCGTGAAGTTGAAGGGCGAGACCGCGAACACGAAGCCCTCCAGGGCCCGGTAGTGCACCCGGTTCCAGGTGTGCTCGTTGGAGAGGGGCTGCTGGCGGTAGATCTGCTCCATGAACTTGGCGTTGTACCGGAAGAAGTCCGCCGTCTCGCAGGTAGAGTCGATCTCCGCCTGGTGCGCCGTCTTGCTCTGGCCCAGCATGGTGGCCGCGTTGAGGATGTAGCGGTACTTGGTGGAGATGAGGCTGGCCATGCGGTTGAAGATGGCCGCCCGCTCTTCCCAGGGCGTGGCCTCCCAGTCCGCCTTGGCGTCCAGGGCCGCCTGGATGGCCCGCTTGATCTCGGCCTCGCCGGCCTGGTGCACCTGGGCCAGCACGTGGCCGTGCTCGTGGGGACATACCGCCGGCATGAGGTTGCCCGTGCGCACCTCCTCGCCGCCGATGATGAGTGGGATATCCAGCACCTGGTGGTACTGGCGGTCCAGCTCGGCCTTCAGGCGCGCCCGCTCGGGGCTTCCGGGGGCATAGGCGAGGACGGGCTCATTGTAGCTGTCGGGGAGATTGAAGAGGGCGTTGGTCATGGGTCCTTTCGGCGTGCCCCGCGGCACCTGTCCAGTCTAGGAAATCCTGAATAACGTCCCTAGTTGTCCGCTTTGCCGGCGTCCGGGAAGAAGAGCGGGGAGCCATACTTGTCCACCCCGAAGGTGCGGATGATCTCCTGGGCCTTGGGGGAGACGAGGAATTCGGCGAAGGCCTTGCCGCCGGCGGCGTTGACCTTGGGAAACCGGGCGGCCTGCAGTTCGATGACGTGGTAGATGTTGGCCAGGGCGGCGTCGCCCTCCACCAGGATGGCCTGGGCGGGCATGCTCTTGCGGACGGCCAGCCAAGTTCCACGATCGGCCAGGGTGTTCCCCTTCTTTTCGGCCGCCACGTTCAGGGTGGCCCCCATGCCCTGGCCCGTCTCCAGGTACCAGGCATGGCCCTTGGGGTCGAAGCCGGCGGCCTTCCACAGCTTAAGCTCCTGGGCGTGGGTGCCGGACTTGTCGGCCCGGCTCACGAAGGGGGCCCTGCCTTCGGCGAGCTTCCGGAAGGCGTCCGCGGCGGTCCTGGCGCCCTTGAGGCCCGCGGGGTCGGCGAGGGGGCCCACGACGACGAAATCGTTGTGCATGACGAGCAGGCGTCGGGAGCCCACCCCATCCTTCATGAATTCCTTTTCCGCGTCCGGGCTGTGCACGAGGAGGACATCCGCCTCCCCCTTGCGGCCCATGGCCATGGCCTGGCCGGAGCCCACGGCGATGGTCTTCACCTTGATGCCCGTCTGCTTTTCGAAGGTGGGCACCAGCACGTCCAGCAGGCCCGAATCCTGGGTGCTGGTGGTGGTGGCCAGGATGATCGTGCCCTGGGCCTGGGCGGCCAGACCCAGCAGGAGGCCGGCGGCGAGGGCGAGTAAGCGGTTCTTCATGGCGGCCTCCGGACCCAAGGGGTTCGGGCGGGTTCCCCGGCCCGCGCCCCTCGTATGGGGGCGCTAGGGCGCGGGCAGGGGAAACCCGGCCCGGACCGCACTTGGAGTTCGATGGTTACACGTGGATATAGCGCATGGCAAGCGCTCAGTCCTCCGCGCGGGTTTTCCGGGGGGGCTCGGCGGGGGGAAGCCCCAGGAGCCTTCCATATTCCTTCAGGGAATGCCGGACCGCGTCCCAGGCCTGCACCTGGAGGGCCCGGTAGCGCTTGAGGGCTTCCTGGCCCAGGGGCGTCACCTCCGCCCCGCCGCCCTTGGCGCCCCCGAGGCGGGCCTGGACGAGGGGCTCCCGGAAGCATTTATTCATTTCGTCCACCAGGAGCCAGGCCCGGCGGTAGCTCATGCCCAGCCGTCGGCCGGCAGCCGAGATGGAGCCCGTCTCTCCGATGGCCTCCAGCAGGTCGGCCTTGCCCGGCCCCATGGCGTAGTGATCCCCCAGGGGGATCCCGATGCGGACGATCTTCTTGGCGTTGGGGTTCATGGCATCCCCTGGTGGGCCGGACAGGGGGCCCTGATACCATGGTGCCACCAAGGATGCCCCCCATGCTCGGATACGAGGAAGCCCTCCAGCGCGTGCTGGCCCACGCGGCGCCCCTCCCCCCCGCCACCCTGCCCCTGGCCCAGGCCCTGGGCCTCGTGGCGGCGGAGGACATC
>DATGXY010000146.1:0-20003 GCA_035298525.1 Holophaga sp. | reverse complement strand
TGGAGGTGGGCCTGGACCTGGAATCGGCGGATCGCCTCGGGGATCCGGAAACGGTGGCCGCCGCGGTGCTGGGGCCCGGGGAGGCCGCCGCGCTCCCCCGGGGGAGGGCGGGGGCCCTCCTTCGGGCCTGGGCCGCCAAGGAGGCCCTCCTCAAGCTCGACGGGCGGGGCCTGGGGCTGGATCCCCGGACGGTGGCCGTGGGGCCCGCCGCCTGGGAGGCTGAGGCCTGGACCGGGACCCTGGAAGGGCGGCAGGCCCATGTCCGGATCCTGCCCGTGGCCGGCGCCGTCGCCGCCCTCGCCACCTGGGAGGCCCCGTCCCGGGTGACGGTGTTTGTGCCGGAGGCCGGTGCGCGTAGCATGGGGGCCGGGGCGCGCCCCGCAGGAGGTGGATCATGAGTTTCGATGGCATCTGGGATGTGACCGTGCAGTCCCCCATGGGCCCCAAGACCTTCCGGCTGGAGGTGCGCGAGGAGGCCGGGGCCGTGAGCGGCACGGCCCACATGGAGGGCAAGGCGGCGCCGATCCTGGATCCCGAGGTCGCCGGCGGCCATCTCCGCTGGGCGATCAAGCTCACCCAGCCCATGAACATCCGCCTGGAATTCGACCTGGTGCGCCAGGGCGACGAACTGGAAGGCACGGCCAAGGCGGGCTTCATGACCCTGCCCGGGGTCAAGGGCGTGAAGGCCGGCTGAGGACCTTCAGCCCAGGCCCGCGAGGGCCCGGCGGAACTCCTCCCGGGAGTAGGGCTTGGGGAGGATGACCACCCGCTCCTGGGAGGCGAAGTCCCGGCCCACCTGGCCCCCGGTGTACCCCGAGGCGACGATCACCCGGAGCCCGGGAGCCTGGGCGCGCAGGCGCCGCAAGGTCTCGGCCCCGTCCATGCCGGGCATGTTGTGGTCCAGCACCACCAGGTCCCAGGCCGGGTCGGCGGCGACCAGGTCCAGGGCCTCCTGGCCGGAGACGGCCTCGGATACCCGGTGCCCCTGGTCCTCCAGGAAATGGCGGGTGCTCTCCCGCACGAGGGGGTCGTCGTCCACCAGGAGCACCCGCATGGCCTCGGGCACCGGCGCCGAGCCTTCGCCGCGCTCCGCATCCGGGGCCGGGGCCTCGGCGACGATGGGCAGGCGGATGTGCACCTCCGTGCCCTTCCCGGGCGTGCTCCGGATCTCCATGCGGCCCCCGTGGGCCCGCACCGTGCCGAAGGCCATGGACAGGCCCAGGCCCGTGCCCTTGCCGGCGGGCTTGGTGGTGTAGAAGGGCTCCAGCGCCCGCTGGAGCACATCCGGGGCCATGCCGTGGCCGGTGTCGGCCACCA
Organism: Holophaga sp.; assembly: GCA_035298525.1. Taxonomy (GTDB): domain Bacteria; phylum Acidobacteriota; class Holophagae; order Holophagales; family Holophagaceae; genus Mesoterricola. The sequence goes on along the minus strand of DATGXY010000146.1, from coordinate 18,686 downwards.
CCAGCTCCAGGTCCCCGTTTTCCAGCGCGGCGGTGCGCAGGGTCAGCACGCCCTGCTCGGGCATGGCGTCCACGGCGTTGACGCAGAGGTTCATGAGGGCCGTGGCCAGGGCGGAGGGGGAGCCCAGGATCCGGGGCAGGCCGGGCGCCAGGTCCAGTTCCAGGCGGATGCGCTGGAGGGTGGTGCTGGCCAGGAGATCGGCCTCCTTGCGCACCAGATCGTTCACGTCCACCAGCTCCTGCTCGGGCATCTCGCTCCGGGCGAAGTCCATGAGGCCCTGGACCAGGGTCCGGCCGCGGCGGCTGGCCTCCTGGATGAGTTCCACCCGCCGCGCGTTCCGGCCCTCCAGGCCCCGCATGAGATCGGCGGTGCCCATGATGGCGGCGAGGACGTTGTTCATGTCGTGGGCGATGCCCCCGGCCAGGCGCCCCACGCTCTCCAGGCGGTGCAGGTGGTGGATCTGGGCCTCCAGGGAGCGGCGCTCGGCCTCCATGCGCCGCAGTTCCCGGATATCCGAGGCCAGGGATACGAGGATGCGCTCCCCGCCGTGGTCCATGATGTCCCCGAAGTAGAGGCAGGGGATCTCCGATCCGTCCTTGGCCTGGAAGACGATCTCCAGGTTGCGGGCGGAGCCTCCGTCCTTCAGGGCCTCCAGGATGCGCTTGCGCTCCTCGGGGCGGAGGAGGCCGGCCTCGATGGAGGTGCGCCCCAGCAGCTCCTCCCGGGCGAACCCGAAGGTGGTGCAGAGGGGATCGTTGACCTCGAACAGGGTGCCGTCGTCGATGCGGGAAAGGCTCATGAGCATGGGGGCCACCCGGAAGGTGGTGCGGAACTTCTCCTCGCTGGCCAGGAGGGCCTCCTCGCTGGCGCGGCGCGCGGTGATGTCCCGGATGACGCCCAGCCAGGAGGGCCTGCCGTGGAGCACGAAGGAATCCATGGAGACGCTGGCCCAGATGAGGGTCCCGTCCTTGCGCCGGAGCCGGTACTCCAGGTCCTTCACGCGGCCGTCCCGGCGCAGGTCCTCCAGCATGCGTTCCCGGTCCCGCAGGTCGGCCCAGACCCCCAGCTGGAGGCCGGTGCGGCCCTCCACCTCCTCCCGCGTCCAGCCCGTGATGACCTCGAAGGCGGGGTTGACGGAGACGAGGCCGTGGGTCCGGCCATCCTGGATGAAGACGCCGTCGGGCACCAGGTCGAAGACGGCCGCGAACTTCTGCTCGCTCTCGCGGATGCGCCGGTTGCGGCGCTCGTGGGCCGCCAGCACCGAACCCACGACGATCATCATGACCGCGCAGGTGACGAGGAAGGCCAGGGTGATGTCCAGCAGCCGCGTGGAAGGATCGGGGTAGGGGACCACCCAGCCCGGGACGAGGCGCTCCCCCAGGTGGATCAGGACGCCGTCGGCCATGACCAGGACCACCGCCCCGATCCGGGCGCGGCCGCGGAAGAGGGCCGCGCCGTAGGCGGCGGCCGAGAGCAGGAAGAAGTTGATGGGCCCCTGGGATCCCGCGTTGGCGAACCACACCACGTCCATCATGAGGATGGCCGTGAGGAAGTAGGGCCCGATGAGGTGGCGGCCCCTGCGGGCCAGGGCCCAGGCCCCGATGCTCAGCAGGCCGAAGGCGGCGGTGCCCCAGATCACCAGGGGCGGCAGGCCCATGGCCACGTTCACGGGCAGGACCGCCGCCAGGCTCGCCACGCCCGCGAGCAGGGCGAGCCCCCGGAAGAGCCGGTGCTCGATGGGGGTGTCGTCCGGGTCGGGCCGGCGATAGGGGGGGAGGATCCGGGAGGTCATGGGCGCGTTGAGACGGAAATTATCATGAATACTACAAATCACAGGGGGGCTTGTCAGGTCCAAATGCCAAGCAATCCGAGGACATGGGACCATGGGGGCGGAGGAAACCATGATCGGACCCGGCCTGTCCATTCCCGAGCAGCGCGTGCTGGGCTGCCTTCTGGAGAAGGAGCTGAGCACCCCGGACGCCTATCCGCTCTCCCTCAACGCCCTCCTGAACGCCTGCAACCAGACCACGAACCGGGATCCCGTGCTGGTCCTGGGCGAGGCGGAAGTGATGGAGGCCCTGGAGGGACTGCGGGACCGGCAGGCGGCCTGGGTCGTGGGGGGGGCCGGGAGCCGGGTCCCCAAGTACGCCCAGCGCCTGGGCGAGGCCAGGGGCCTCTCCGTGCAGGAGTGCGCCGTCCTCGCGGAGCTCCTGCTCCGGGGCCCCCAGACGCCGGGGGAGCTCCGGGCCCGGTGCGCGCGCATGTATCCCTTCCCCGACCTGGCCGAGGTGGAGGCCGTCCTCTCCCTCATGGCGGAGGGTGAGGACCCCCTGGCCACGCGCCTTCCGAGGCTTCCGGGCACCAAGGAGACCCGGTACGCGCACCTGCTCTCCGATCCCCCCGCCCCGGGAACCCCGGAAATGCCGGCACCCCCCCGGACCCGCCTGGAGGAGGAGATCGCCTCCCTGAAGGCGGACCTCGCGGCCCTGCGCGCCGAGTTCGACGCATTCCGCCGGCAGTTCGAATAGCGGTTCCCTCCCGGCCGCCGGGGCCTATATTCCTGGGTACCGGCCACCGGACCACAGCGTGGGGAGGGACGATGATCAAGCACCAGGTGCAGGTCAGCTGGAGCAGGGGAGACGCCACCTTCACGGACGCCCGGTACAGCCGGGCCCACCGCTGGATCTTCGACGGGGGCTCCGTGGTCATGGCCACCTCCTCGCCGTCGGTGGTGCCGCCGCCCTTCTCGGACCCGGTGTTCGTGGACCCGGAGGAGGCGCTGGTGGCCGCCGCCTCCAGCTGCCACATGCTCTGGTTCCTCTCCATCGCCGCCGGGCGCGGCTTCGTGGTGGACAGCTACGACGACCAGGCCGTGGGCTTCATGGGCCGCAACGAGGAGGGCCGGGTGGCCATGGTGCGCATCGCCCTGCGCCCCGAGGTCGCCTTCAGCGGGGAGGGCCCCACGGAGGCCCAGCTGCGGGAGATGCACGAGGCCTCCCACGACTGCTGCATGATCGCCAACTCCCTGCGCACCGAGGTGCGGGTGGAGGAGCCCGTCAAGCGACCTTGAACCGGCGGCCGATCCAGGTGCGGGCCAGGGGGGCCTGGAGCCGCCCGGCCCTCAGGTCCCCCAGGGAGAACAGCGAGAGATCGGCCACGGGGGTTTCGGGGCCCAGGGTGCCGTCCAGGAGGAGGGCCTCCAGGCCCGCCTTGGGGAAGGCCCGCCAGCCCCCGGCGTCGGCCAGCACGTGGGAGGCCGGGTCCACCTGGGCCAGGCCCAGGTCCTGGAGGAGACGCGAGACCTTGCGCAGCATGCCGTCGATGGCGCAGCCCGAGGGGTTCCCGGCCAGGTCCGGCTCCGCCACGGCCACCACCTGGCCCAGGAGGAGGGCCCACCTGCCGCTGTAGGCGTGCCCCTTGTGGCGCCACTGGGCCATGAGGGCGTCCAGACCCTGGGCCAGGGCCGCGGAGGCCTCCGGCGCGGGGGGGGCCTCCAGCGGGAGGAGCCAGAGGCGGGATCCGTCGGGCAGGCCTGGGAAGGGATCGGGGGTCATGGGCGTCCTCAGGGTCCATGCTACCAGAGAACGAGTCCGGTTATCAGGCCTTGCGTCCCGGGCATAATGGCCTGAGGAGGCGCACATGGAGACCCGGAGGCTGGGCGGCAGCGACCTGGACATCACCCCCCTGGGCGTGGGGGCCTGGGCCATGGGCGGCCCCGGGTGGGCCTACGGCTGGGGCCCGCAGGACGACGACGATTCCATCGCGGCCATCCACCGGGCCCTGGACGCGGGGTGGAACTGGATCGACACGGCCGCCGTCTACGGGCTGGGGCACAGCGAGGAGGTGGTGGCCCGGGCCCTGGCGGGGATGGCTGCGAGGCCCCTGGTCTTCACCAAGTGCGGCCTCTGCTGGAAGGAGGACCGCACCGTCTTCCCCCGCCTGAAACGGGAGAGCGTGGAGCGGGAGTGCGAGGCGAGCCTGAGGCGCCTGGGGGTGGAGGCCATCGACCTCTACCAGATCCACTGGCCCGACCCCGAGGGGGACATCGAGGAGGCCTGGGAGGCCATCCAGGCCCTGAGGGCCAAGGGCAAGATCCGCTGGGCCGGGGTGTGCAACTTCAAGCCCGCCCACCTGGAGCGGGTGGCGCCCCTGGGGCCCGTGGCCTCCAACCAGCCCCCCTACTCGGCCATCTCCCCCGAGATCGAGGCCGACGTGCTGCCCTGGTGCGCCCGGGAGGACGTGGGCGTCCTCGTCTACAGCCCCATGAAGAGCGGCCTGCTCACGGGGAAGATGACCCGGGAGCGGGTCGCGGCCCTGCCCGACGACGACTTCCGGAAGGGCAAGGCCCAGTACAAGGAACCCCTCCTGAGCCGGAACCTGGCCCTGGCGGATCTCCTGGGGGCCATCGGGGCCCGGCACGGCAGGACCGCGGGGGAGGCCGCCATCGCCTGGTGCCTGCGCCGGCCCGAGGTGACGGGGGCCATCGTGGGCGTGAGGAACGCCGGCCAGGTGGACGGGGTCAAGGGGGCCGCCGCGTTCCGCCTGACGGAAGCCGAGGCGAAGGAGGTCTCGGATTTCATGGCCTCGCATCCCGGGTGAAACCCCGGTAGCATGGGCCACCTTTTCGTGGAGGCTCCCATGACCTCGCGGGTCAAGGAAATCCTGTCGTGGTACGGCTCGGACAATCCCGGCGTCAAGGCCAACCTGGCGCGGATGATGAACACCGGGCGCCTGGCGGGCACCGGCAAGCTCGTCATCCTGCCCGTGGACCAGGGCTTCGAGCACGGTCCCGCCCGCAGCTTCGCCCCCAACCCCGCGGGCTACGACCCGCGCTACCACGTGGAGCTGGCCGTCGAGGCCGGGTGCAATGCCTACGCCGCGCCCCTGGGCTTCCTGGAGGCCGTGGCCGGGGACTACGCGGGCGACATCCCCCTCATCCTCAAGCTGAACAACTCCGACAGCCTGTCGAAGCTGGCCGAGCCCTGCTCGGCCCTCACGGGGAGCGTCGAGGACGCCCTGCGCCTGGGCTGCGCGGCCATCGGCTACACCATCTACCCCGGCAGCGCGGAGCGCAACGTCCAGCTGGAGACCCTGCGGGAACTGATCCTGGAGGCCAAGGAGGTGGGCCTGCCCACCGTCGTGTGGTCGTACCCCAGGGGCGGGGGCGTGTCCAAGGAGGGCGAGACGGCCCTGGACGTGGTGGCCTACGCCGCCCACCAGGCCGCGCAGCTCGGGGCCCACGTCATCAAGGTCAAGCCTCCCAAGGCCCTCCTGGAGCAGCCCGAGGCGAGGAAGGCCTGCGAGAAGGCCGGGCTGCCCATGGACACCCTGGCCGACCGCATCCGCCACGTGGTGCAGGCGGCCTTCAACGGCCGCCGCATCGTCATCTTCTCCGGCGGCGAGGCCAAGGGCACGGAGGAGGTGCTGGCCGAGGTGCGGGAGATCGCCAGGGGCGGCGGCTTCGGCTCCATCATGGGCCGCAACGCCTTCCAGCGGCCCAAGGCCGAGGCCCTGGAGCTGCTGCGGGCCGTCATGGACATCCACGCCGGGGCCTGCTGAGGCCCGGCGGTGGAGGACCTCCACGGGGTGAACCGTGGCGGTCTTGCCATTCCGGGTGGCGTAGAGATCCTTCGGGACCTCGGGGAAGGCGCCCTTCTCCTGGAGCTTGCCCAGGGCGTTGAGCATCCTGGCCAGGCATGCCTTCCCCATCATGCGGACCGGGAACAGGTGTTTCTTCCCGCTGGGAACGAACCTAGAATGCCAAGGGCCCGCGGCACCGGCCGACCCCACCGCGCCGCCCGCCGATCCTGCCTGGACACTCGCCGATCTCCCCCCCAACCCCTCCCGCTCCAGGTTCATGGTCTCCAGGTCACGCCAACCCCTTACCCGCCCGCTGAGCGATCCACCTGAAGGCCCCATGACCCCCGCGTCCGACGCACCGCCGATCCTCGCTCCCGTCGCTCCCCGCGACCGCCTCCTCCAGCTCGACGTGCTGCGGGGCCTCGCGCTCCTCGGCGTGCTGCTGGTGAACCTGGACGTCTTCAGCGGCGCGATGTGGGCCCGGGACGCCCATCTCCCCATCACCCTCGGTTGGGGGGGCGGCGTCGGCGAGGCCCTGGTGCGCGTCCTCCTGGAAGGCAAGGCCGCCGCCCTGCTGGCCATGCTCTTCGGCGCCGGCCTCGCCATCCAGCTGGAGGGCGCCGGCCGCACCGGCCGCGCCTACCTCCCCTTCGCCCTGCGCCGTGTCGGCGCCCTCGCCCTCTTCGGCCTCGCCCACAGCCTCCTGCTCTGGAACGTGGACATCCTCCTGGACTACGCCCTCATCAGCCTCCTGGTCCTGCCCTTCCTGCGCTGGCGGTCTTCGCGCATCCTCTGGTCCATCCCGATCCTCCTCGCCGTGTCCCTGGCCATCGCCCTGCCATTCCTGCCCCTGCTGAAGAGGCTGGAACAGGGCCACCTGGACTTCTACCGCCAGGGGCTGCAGCACTACGGCGCGGGCACCTGGCTGGAGGCGCTGCGTTACCGGACCTGGGAGTTCATCCACGTCCTCGGGCCCCAGCGCCTCACCAGCCGGATGCCGGCCCTCCTGCCCTTCTTCATCCTCGGCGTCTATTTCTGGAAGAAGGGCTTCCTGTCCCATCCCGAGGCGCACCGCCGCACCCTGCGCGTCCTCTTCGCCACCTGCATCTGCCTGGGCCTCCTCGCCAACCTCCTGCCCCAGGCGACGCTGCACACCGCCGTGGCCGGCCTGCCCCAGCCCTTCCGCGCCCTCATCAAGCTCACCGCCTTCTTCGCGCGACCGGCCCTCACCGTGGGCTACCTGGCGGGAATCCTGCTGTTGCTCCAGGGCGGCGCCGGACGCCGTACCTTCAGCCTCTTCGCTCCCCTGGGGCGGCTGGCCCTCACCCAGTACCTGCTCCAGTCCCTGGTCTGCACCCTCGTCTTCAACGGCTACGGCCTGGGCCTCTACGGCAAGACGACGGTCGGCGCCGGCCTCCTGGGGGGCCTCGCCTTCTTCGCCCTCCAGGTCTGGAGCAGCCGCCTCTGGCTGGCCCGCTTCCCCATGGGCCCCGCCGAATGGGCCTGGCGGCGCTTAAGCTATGGGGCGCGGCCGGCGGCCGCACTCGCCCATCCCAACCCCTCCACCCGGGAGCCCGCATGAACGCCGTTCTTTCCCCCAGCCCCCTCGCCGCGGGGCTCACGGAACTTTGGTCCCCGCGGGTCATCGGCGAAGTGAACGACGCCTACGTGAAGGTGGCCAAGGTCCAGGGCTCCCTGGCCTGGCACCGCCACGAAGGGGAGGACGAGCTCTTCCTCGTACTGATGGGCCGCCTGCGCATCGAACTGGAGGCGGGCCCCGTGGAGCTGGGGGAGGGAGAGATGTTCGTCGTGCCCAAAGGCGTCCTCCACAACCCGGTGGCGGAGGAGGAATGCCACCTCCTGCTCATCGAGCCGAAGGCGACGCGCCACACCGGCGATGTGGTGTCGGAACGGACGCGCTCCCTCGCAGAGCAGCTGCGGCCCCTCTGAGCGCCGTTACTGCGGCCGGACGGGGGTTCCACGGTCTCCCCCGCACGGGGTGGACGTCGCCTGGCCTCGCAGGCTGGATGCGCTCATCAGCGCCGGCGCAATTCAGGCGCCTGATGGATCCACGTGGAGCGCCGCTCTGGATGGTGGGGAAGGGAATCCTTGATGGATGACGGCGCGCTGCTCGAGCCGGTCCGCCGCCCTCGCGGCGAGGCCTGACGAAGGACGGCGCCCGGAGGTGCCAACACCGGCCTCCTGCCGAGGAACGTGGGCCTTCCGTCGATGCCGGCCGTGCCGGCATCGACGAACCGGGGCGTCATGGAGGGACACGGCCCTACCGGCACCCGGACGCAACAAGGGAAACTCGTGTAGGCCGCCAGAAATACGTGCAACGCCATTTCAGCCCGGCGCATCCAAGTGGCAGGTGAGAACCCGTTTTTTCTTTTCCTCTGGATCCTCGGCCGTCTCGGCGCCTCGGCGATGGTTTTTTCTATCGGCTGCCGGCGCAAAAATGACCCGCGCCGAAACACCCATCGAAAAGCCCATCGCCGAGAAGGCCGAGGATTCCGAGGAAAAGATCCTGGCCTGAGCACCCCGTCATGGTTGAGCGCACTTCAGCCCCGAAGGGGGAACCCTTGGGCCGACATTGGGGCGAAGACGGATCTGGATCTGGGCCGAAGGGGGCGAGGCAAGGTGTTACCTGTTCTTCTGGCGGCCTACACTAGATGCGGCCCAGGGTCCTGCCGGCGCTGCGCAGGTCCTCGCAGGTGCGCACGACGCGGTCGGCCATGCTCTGCTCGGCCTTCTTCATGTAGGGCCGGGGATCGTAGGCCTTCTTGTCGCCCACCTCGCCGTCCACCTTCAGGACGCCGTCGTAGTTCTTGAACATGTGGTGGGCGATGGCGCGGGTGAAGGCGTACTGGGTGTCGGTATCCACGTTCATCTTCACGACGCCGTAGTCCAGGGTGGCGTGGATCTCCTCGAGGCTGGAGCCGGAGCCGCCGTGGAAGACGAGGCGGGTGCGGGCGCCGTCGCAGGCCTTGGCGATGGCCTCCTGGCCCTCCTTCAGGATCTCGGGCTTGAGCACCACGTTGCCGGGCTTGTAGACCCCGTGCACGTTGCCGAAGGTGGCCGCCAGGAGGTAGGGGCCGATGGGGCCAAGTGCCTTGTGCACGGCCACCATGTCCTCGGGGGTGGTGTAGAGCTTGTCCTTGGGGGTGCCGCTGGTGTCGTGGCCGTCCTCCTCGCCGCCGACCACGCCCGTCTCCACCTCGAGGATGATCTCGCTGGCGGCGCACCGGGTGAGGAGCTCCACGCTGCGGCGGATGTTCTCCTCCAGGGGCAGCTCGGAGCCGTCGAACATGTGGGCGTTGAACAGGTTGCCCTGGCCCGCGGCCCGCCGGCGCTCGGTCTCGGCGATCAGGGGCAGGACGAAGGTGTCGAGGTACTTGGGGTGGCAGTGGTCCGTGTGGAGGGCCACGTTCACCTCGTAGTGCTGGGCCATGTAGTGCACGTACTGGGCCAGGGCGATGGCGCCCTTGGCCATCTCCTTCACGCCCAGGCCCGACATGAACTCGGCGCCGCCCGTGGAGACCTGGATGATGCCGTCGGCCTTGGCGGTCTTGAGGCCCAGGAGCACGGCGTTGGCGGTCTCGGTGGAGGTGACGTTGAAGGCGGCGTAGGCGTACCTGCCTTCCTGGGCCTTCTCAAGCATGGTGCGGTATTGGGCGGGAGTCACGACAGGCATGGGGAACCTCGTTGCTTTCAAGCCAGTTTGACAGCGGCCCCCCTGGGTGGCAACGCTGGCTATGATTGGCTCAGGAGGCGAGCGGCTGCCATGACGCGGAAGAGCGGATTCCTGGACGTGCTGAACCTGACGGTGCTGGTGGCGGCCCTCGGGTATTTCGTCGACATGTTCGATTTGCTCCTCTTCCCTATCGTCCGCCAGCCCAGCCTCGCCGCCATGGGCGTCGTGGGGCCCCGGCAGATCGAGGTGGGGGCCCTGCTCCTGAACTGGCAGATGGGGGGCATGCTCCTGGGAGGCATCCTCTGGGGCATCCTGGGCGACAAGAAGGGCCGCCTCTCCACCCTCTTCGGCAGCATCGCCCTGTACTCGGCGGCCAACCTCGCCAACGCCTTCGTGGGCACCATCCCGGCCTACGCCGCCTGCCGCTTCCTGGCGGGGCTGGGCCTGGCCGGGGAGCTGGGCGCGGCGGTGACCCTCGTGTCCGAGAGCATGCCCCGGGAGAGCCGGGGATACGGCACGGCCCTGGTGGCCGCCGTGGGCATGGCGGGCACGGTGACGGCGGCCCTCACGGGGCGCTACTTCCCCTGGCGGGTGGCCTATCTCGTGGGCGGGGGCCTGGGCGTGCTCCTCCTCTTCCTGCGGGTGGGCATCCGCGAAAGCCTCATCTTCTCCGGGGCCAGGGAGAGCGGCGTGAGCCGGGGCGACTTCCTCAGCCTCTTCACCTCCCGCGAGCGCCTCCTGCGCTACGTGCGCTGCATCCTCATCGGCCTGCCCATGTGGTTCATCGTGGGGATCCTGATCATCTTCATGCCCGAATTCGGCCAGGTCCTGCGCTTCGCCGGCAAGCCCAGCCCCGCGGTGGCGGTGGCCTTCTGCTACGGCGGCATCACCGTCGGGAGCGTGCTCTCGGGCTTCCTCAGCCAGTGGTGGGGAACCCGCACCAAGGTGGTGGGGGTCTTCATGGCCGCGGCCCTGCTGGGTACCGCCGCCTTCCTCCTGGGCCGCGGCTTCGGCGAGGGGGCCCTCTACGCCCTGGCCCTGTGGCTGGGGCTGGCCTGCGGGTACTGGGCCGTCTTCGTCACCGTCGCCGCCGAGCAGTTCGGCACGAACCTGCGGGCCACCGTGGCCACCACCGTGCCCAACTTCGTGCGGGGGGCCGTGGTCCTGATCACCAACGGCTTCATCTGGCTCAAGGCCCCCCTGGGCCTGCTGGGCTCGGCCTGGGCCGTGGGGCTCACCACCTTCGTCCTGGCGGGCTGGGCCCTGGGGGGCCTGGAGGACACCCACGGCCGGGACCTGGACTTCCTGGAATAGGTCAGAAGGCCGCTTCGGCCCCGCCGTCCACGGGGATGACGGCGCCCGTCGTCCAGCGGCTGGCGTCGGAGAGGAGGTACTCCACGATCCCGGCGATCTCCGCTTCGGTGCCCAGGCGGCCCAGGGGGTTGACCCTGGAGAGCGCGGCGAGGGCCGCGGCGGGGTCGGGGGCCTGGGCGATCCGGGCGTCCACCATGGCGGTGTGGACGGGGCCGGGGGCCACGGCGTTGCAGCGGATGCCCCGGGGGGCCCACTCCAGGGCCAGGACCCTGGCCAGCATGTGGACGCCGGCCTTGGCGACGCTGTAGGCGGCGCTGTCGGGGATGGCCCGCAGGCCGATGTTGGAGCCCAGCAGCACCACCGAGGCTCCCGGGCGCAGGCGGGGCCCCAGGTGGTGGCACAGGAGCCAGGGCCCCTTCAGGTTGGCGCCGATCATGGCGTCGAAGCCGGCCTCCGGGGTCGATTCCACGCTTCCCGTGGCCAGGGCCCCGGCGCAGAGCACGAGGCCGTCCAGGCCCGGGCAGGCCTGGGCGAGGGCCGCCACGGCCCCGCCGTCGGCGTGGTCCAGGGCGTGCACCGCGGCGCCGGGCCAGGTCTCCTCCAGGGGCTCCCGGCGCCGGCCCAGGAGATGGAGGTCCGCCCCCAGCTCCCCCAGGCGGCGGGCGCAGGCCCTGCCGATGCCCGAGCCGGCGCCCGAGACGAGGACGCTGCGGCCGGAGAGGGGCTTCACGGCTTGGCCGGGCCGGGCGTGACGACGCCGCCGGAGACGGCCCAGGTCAGGGCCTGGTCCGGGGTGAAGGAGGTGGGCCGCAGCCGCGAGGCCTCCACCATGACGACGTAGCCGGAGGTGGGGTTGGGCGCCGTGGGGATGTAGACGGCCACGAGGGACTCCGACCCGGCGGCCTGGGTCCAGGCGCAGTCGCGGTTGGCCACGAACCCGAGGGTCCAGGAGCCCTCCCGGGGCCACTCCACCAGCACCACTTCCTTGAAGGAGCCGCCCTGGCCGCTCTGGATGGCGCCCATCAGCTGCTTGACGGCCCCGTAGATGCCCTTCACCAGGGGCACGTGCATGACGAGCTCGTCCAGCCAGCCCAGGATCTGCCGGCCCACGAAGTTGCTCACGAAGGCGCCCGTGAGGCCCAGCAGGAGGAGGGTGGCGGCGGCGGAGATGAGGGCCAGGCCCCAGGCCGGGGGCACCGGGAGGTGGAGCAGGGCCGCGGTCCAGGCCGCGGGGCCCCGGAACACGTCCACCAGGGTGTTGAAGATGGCCCGCAGGATCCAGAAGGTCACCACGGAGGGGAGCAGGGTGACGAAGCCGGCCAGGAGGTACTTGCGGATCACGGCGTCCTCACGCTTTCTTCGGGCCGGTGCCCTCGGGCTCGCCCAGGCGGCCCTTGCCGGTGAGCAGGCCCGGTCCGAGCACGTGCCAGAAGCGGCGGAAGTAGGTGACGGCGCTCCAGATGCTCAGGATCATGGCCACCCACAGCAGCAGGACGCCCATGCCCCAGAAGAAGCTGAAGGGCCGGGGGAACTTGATGAAGAAACGGAAGATGCCGATGCCGGTCCACTCGTAGATCCAGAAGTCCAGCTTGGGACCCAGCAGGAGGCAGGAGATGGAGGCGATCTGGGCCCCCAGCTTCCACTTGCCGAGCCGCTCGGCGGCGATGGTGACGCCCTCCTCGCTGGCGATGCCCCGCAGGCCGGTGATGGCCATCTCCCGGCCCAGGATGATGAAGGTCATCCAGGCCGGGGCCATGTCCAGTTCCACCAGGCTGATGAGGGCGCCCATGATGAGCAGCTTATCCGCCAGGGGATCCAGGAGCTTGCCCAGGGTGGTGACCTGGCCCCATTTGCGGGCGAGGTAGCCGTCCAGCAGGTCGGTGAGGCTGGCGGCCCAGAACACGAGGACGCCGATGATTTCGTGGTTGGTGACCCGGGTGAGGAGCACCACCACGAGGATGGGCACCATCAGGATCCGGGCGATGGTCAGGTAGTTCGGAACGGTCATGGCTCAGTGGGTCTTTCGTCGGTTCGCGGCACGTGAAGGCTCCAGTCTACCTGGATCCAGGTCCATTCCGGCAGGGTTTGGCGGCCGGGCCGTCTCCGGTCAAAGGAGGGTGAGTTCCCCCCGGCCCGCCAGGCGGAGCCAGAGGCTGTCCTCCAGCACCTCGAAGGCCCCCTCGGGGCCATCGGGGAAGAGCAGGGACTTGCGGGAGACCCGCACCCGCGTGCCCCTGGCCTGCAGGGCCCGGAGCGTGGCCAGGCCCTCGGGGTCCTCCAGGAGCCGGGTGGCCTCCAGGGCCAGGCCCACCCAGGGCACCTCCGGGTCCAGGTCCCGGAGGAGATCCAGGAGGAGGCGCCGGCCCACCCCGCCCTGGGCCGGGCCCAGGGCCTGGCAGGTGAGGAGGAGGGGGCGGGGCGCCGGGGGCTGGATCGGGGCCGGCTGGGCCGGGATGGACGGGGCCGGGACGGGCTGCGCCGGCTCCAGGGCCCGGGGCAGGGCGGGGGCGGAGGTCTCCCGGGGGGCGGTGTCGATGCGCCAGCGCCCCCCTTCCCGCTGGGACCTCGCGGCCCGGCCGGAGCGCTCCAGGAAGCGCTGCACGTTGTGCAGCAGCATCTCGTCGCCCGTGGTGAGGATGCGCAGGGGCAGGCCGGGGTGGGCCTCCAGGACGCGGCTGATCTCCCGGAGGGCCTCCGAGACCGTGACTTCGGATAGCTCCAGCGTCAAGATGTCCATGCAAGGAGTCTAAGCCCTTTGGAAGCGGAAACCCCGGAAAGCTTCAAGGCCTGGCTGAGGGAGGAGGCCCTCGCCAGGGGCTTCGCGCGGGTGGGTTTCGCCTCCTGCGAACCCTTCGCCCGGGAGGAGCTGGACGCCTGGTTCGGGGAGGGCCGGGGGGAGCCCTTCCCCTGGCTCCGGGCCGATGACCTGGCCGATCCGGCCCGGGTGATGGAGGGGGCCCGGACGGCCCTGGTGGGCTTCTTCCCCTACGCCCGGCCCGGCGCCGTGCCCGGGGCGGTCCCCGGCACCCTCCGCCTGAGCCGCTATCTCTGGGGCCGGGACTACCACATGATCCTCAAGCCCCGCCTGGCCCGGCTCCTGGAGGCCGCCCAGGCCCGGCGTCCGGGGCTCCAGGGGCGGGTCTGCGTGGACACGGCCCCCGTGATGGAGCGCCAGCTGGCGGCGCGGGCCGGCCTGGGCTGGCAGGGCCGGCACACCCTCCTGATCGCGGGCAGGGCGGGCTCCTGGGGCTTCCTGGGGGTGCTGCTCCTGGACGAAGCCCTGCCCCCGGACCGGGCCTTCCCCGGCCACCGCTGCGGAACCTGCACCCGGTGCATCGAGGCCTGCCCCACCGGGGCCGTCGAGCCCTTCAGGGTGGACCCCAGGCTCTGCCTGACCACGTACACCGTGGAGACCGAGGCCGAGCCGCCCGCGCCCGTGGCGGAAGCCATGCGGCGCACCGGGTGGGCCGCGGGCTGCGACATCTGCCAGGAGGCCTGCCCCTGGAACCGGGAGCCCCTCTGGGGGGACCCGTCCCTGTGGGGCGGGCCGAGCCCGCTGCACGCCCTCAGGGAGGAGGAGGCGGCCCTGGGCTGCGGGCGCTGGCAGTCCCTCACCCGCAGGACGGCCCTGAGGCGGGTCCGGCACCGGCACTGGCTCGCGACCGTGGCGAGGATCCGCTCCTAGCATCGCGGGGCCTTCTGTTACTTGGTCAGGCTCCTAGTTTCTGGTTCAACAAGGGGCCGTTTTCCTCTAACGTTTCACGAGGGGAGACCCGCCGGAGACGACCTAGATGGCGATAAAGAACTTCACGGTCCAGGACGCGATGGCGATCTATGGCGTCAAGGAATGGGGCTATGGATTCTTCGGCGTCAACAGCAAGGGCCATCTGGAGGTCCATCCCACGCGGGACGAGAACCATTCCTGCGACGTCTACGAGATCGTGCAGCACCTCCGGAAGAAGGGCGTCCACACGCCCCTGATCCTGCGGTTCCCCCAGATCCTCACCGCCCGGGTCACCGAGATCAACGAGGCCTTCCACAAGGCCATGCGGGAATACGACTACGCCGGCAGCTACCAGGGCCTCTACCCGGTCAAGACCAACCAGATGAAGGAGGTCGTCGACCAGGTCGTCAAGGCGGGCTACAAGTACCGCTACGGCCTCGAGGCGGGCTCCAAGCCCGAGCTCATGATCGCCCTCAGCATGAACCTGCACCAGGACGCCCTGGTCACGTGCAACGGGTACAAGGACGAGACGTTCATCAGGATGGCCCTCCTGGCCCGCAAGGCCGGCCGGAACGTGCTGATCACGGTCGAGAAGATGACCGAGCTGCCCTTGATCCTCAAGGTGGCCAAGGAGCTGAAGGTGGAGCCCATGCTGGGGCTGCGCTTCAAGCTCAACGCCATGGGCAGCGGCAAGTGGGAGAGCTCGGCCGGGGACCACGCCAAGTTCGGGCTCAACACCCAGGAACTGCTGGAGGCCGTGGAGACCCTGGAGCGCAAGGGCCTGCTGGATTCCGTGGTGGAGCTGCACTTCCACATCGGCAGCCAGATCACGGACATCCGCAAGGTGAAGGTGGCCATGAAGGAGGCCACCCGCATGTACGCCAAGCTCTACAAGCGGGGCGTCCCCCTCAAGTACCTGAACGTCGGCGGCGGCCTGGGCGTCGACTACGACGGCAGCCGCACCACCTTCAGCTCCTCCATGAACTACACCGTGGACGAGTACGCCTCCGACGTGGTCTACACCACCCAGGACGTGTGCGCCCAGGAGCAGGTGCCGGTGCCCAACCTGCTCTCCGAGTCGGGCCGCGCCGTCTCCGCCTTCCACGAGATCGTGGTGGTGGACGTCATCGGCCTCATCGACACCACCCACACCAGGTACCGGGTGGAGCTCACGGGCAACGAGCCCCAGGTGCTCAAGGAGCTGGCCTACACCCGGGACAACATCTCCGTGAAGAACTTCGCCGAGATGTACCACGACGCCATCACCCAGAAGGACGAGCTCATCACCCTCTTCAACCTGGGCTACCTGAGCCTGGACGACCGGGCCAAGGGCGAGATCCTCTTCTGGGAGGTCTGCCGGAAGCTGAGCCGCATCTTCAGCTACAAGAGCCTGAAGTACATCCCGGAGGAGTTCCAGGACCTGAGCAAGAGCCTGGCCGACAAGCTCATCGCCAACTTCAGCCTCTTCCAGTCCATGCCCGACCACTGGGCCATCGACCAGCTCTTCCCCGTGATGCCCATCCACCGCCTGAAGGAGCGCCCCTCCATCTCCGCGACCCTGTGCGACATCACCTGCGACAGCGACGGCAAGATGGAGAAGTTCATCGACCTCAAGGACGTGCGGGACGAGATCCCCCTCCACGAGCCCAAGAGCGGCGAGCCTTACTTCCTGGCCTTCTTCCTCACGGGCGCCTACCAGGACATCCTGGGCATGCGCCACAACCTCTTCGGGTCCCCCACCGAGGCCCACGTGGTGATGAACGAGGACGAGGACTTCAAGATCCAGCAGATCATCCCGGGCGACACCATGGACCACGTGCTCCGCAGCGTCCACTATGATCCCGACGAGCTGGTGGAAGGCCCCAGCCGCCGCCGCCAGACCAAGAGCGACGCCGGCGAGGCCCTGCGGGCCCTGCTGACCCAGCAGCGGGGGCTCACCACGTACCTGGAGATGAACCCCTAGACTTCTTGTCAGGTTCTGTCCGGCACCTTGTGGGCCCAATAAATGGTTGGCTCGTACCCAGGCTTCAAGGCGCGTGCACCGGGATTTCCGGCCCGGAGGTGCGACACCTGCGGTGTGTTCGTCCTGCGGGATGCGCCGCCGCGGGGCCCCCGCGTCCCGGACACGCCCTAGGCGGGGAACATCACCTTCACCCGCTCGATCTGCTCGCCCATCTCCTTCCAGGCCAGGCGGGCCTGGCGGCGGCCCAGACGCAGGGTGGCCAGGCTCTGCCGGGTCTCGTCCAGGCGGCGGCCGTCCGTGGGGTCCACCACGAGGCGGCGGAGGCCCGCGGCCAGGCGCAGCACGTGGATTTCCGCGTGGTCGGGATCGCCGGGCAGGTCCGGGTCGTGCTGGCGGAGGCAGGCCTCCTTCAGGTGGGCGGGGAGGCCCCAGAGATCGTGGAGGGTGCCGCCGACCTCCACGTGAACCCGCTCCAGCACCTCGTCGATCACCGGGTCCGGGGGCAGGGCCCCGATCTGGCCGCTGATGGCCAGGTTGGCCAGGGAACGCAGGGCCAGGGACTTGCCGATATCGTGGAACATGCCGGCCAGGAAGGCCCGGTCCGCCCGGCCCGCGTGGAGCTCGAAGGCGTACTGGCTGGCCGAGAAGGCCACGGCCATGGTGTCCAGGAAGAGCTGGTGCCAGCGCCCGGGGAAGGCCTCGTACTCCACCCGCAGGGCCACGTCGAAGAGGGTGCGCCCGGCGACGCCCGCGGCGATCTCGCCCACGCCCCGCAGCCCGATGCGCATGACGGCCATGCGCAGGTCGGCGATATCGGTGCCCCGGCCGTACAGGGCCGAGTTGGCCACCCGCAGGACGTTGATGGAGATGGCGGGGTCGGGGCTGATGGCCTTGAGGAGCCTTGCCATGTCCACGTCCGGGTCGTTGAGCAGGTCCATGATCTGCACGGCCAGGGCGGGGAAGGCGGTGGGGGCGGGCTTGTTCCGGGAGAAGTGGTCCAGCACCAGGGGCGTCAGGCGGGAGGCCTCGGCCTCCTCCGCCTCCGTCCACGCCCGGGGGCCGGCGGGGGACGCGCCCTCCAGGAGGGCCCAGACGGGATCGAAGGGATCCGGCTCCGCCGCCGGTGCGGGCGGCCTGGGGGCGGCGGCCTGCCGTTCCGGCGGGTCGGAGGCGGGCCGTTCCTTGCGGCCGAAGAGGTTCCTGAGCAGGGGGATCACCCCTCCATGCTACTGAAGCGCGGGGCCGAGGGCGAGGGGCCGGGCGCGGCCCCGTGCTAGATTCCCCCTCCATGGTCTCGCCCTTCCGTGAACTCGCGTCCCTGGCGCGGCCCGACCCCGCGGTCCTGGACCGGAAACTGGAGGACCACCGCGGCTTCAGCGCCGCCATGAGCGTCGGTTGCGCCTTCACCGCCCTGGGGCTCTGGCTCTGGGACCGCGTCGTGGACCCCATCGGCGCCAGGGGCACCCTGCCTTACCGGGGCCTGGTCTTCCTCCTCTACCTGGGCTTCGGCCTGGCCATGGCCCGGGTGCGGGGCCGGCGGATCCTGGCGGTCCTCGGGCCCCTCCAGGCCCTGGCGGGGGAGGGGCTCTTCGTGGGGATCCTGGGCCGGCTCGAGGGGGGCATGGTGCAGGGCCCCGGCGGTTTCATGTACTTCTTCCTGGTGCCGCTGGTGCTCTTCCAGGGGTTGCCCCTCACGGTGGGGCTCCTGTACACCTTCCTGGCCGCGGCCCTCCCCCACGCCATGGCCCTGGGGGGGCTGGCGCCGGGCTTCCCCCACGGGGCCTACGCCGTGCTCATCTGGCCGGCCTGCCTCGTGACCATGGTGGCCCAGGCCGCCTTCACCCTCTCCTGGCGGCGGCGCCACGATCTGGAGACGGATCTGGAGCGGGCCAGCAACACCGACCCCCTCACCGGCGTGGGCAACCGGCGGCACTTCGCCCGGGTGATGGCCCGGGAGATGGGCCGGAGCCGGCGCTTCCGCCATCCCCTGGCGGTCCTCATGGTGGACATCGATCTCTTCAAGCGGGTCAACGATCAGTACGGCCACCAGGTGGGGGACCAGGTCATCCGGCGGGTGGCCGAGGCTTGCGCTTCGGGGAGCCGGGAAAGTGACGTGGTGGCCCGGCTGGGTGGGGAGGAGTTCGCCGTCCTCCTGCCCGAGGCGGATTCGGAGGGGGCCCGCACCAGCGCGGAGCGGATCCGGGAGACGGTGGAGCAGATGGAATGGGTGGTGCCGGGGAAGGCGCCCGTGCGGTGCACGGTGAGCCTGGGCCTCGCCGAAATGCGATCGGAGGACCTGCCGGAGGCCTTCCTGAGGCGGGCGGACAGGGCCCTCTACCGGGCCAAGGCCCTGGGGCGCAACCGGGTCTGCTGCGAGGGGGAATCGGGGGAGGCCTGAGCCTTCAGTCCCA
>DATGXY010000145.1:0-33232 GCA_035298525.1 Holophaga sp. | reverse complement strand
GGGCCTGAACGGCGGTGACGGCGGAATCCTCGGGCAGGCCCTCCAGTCCCTCCGGGCCCAGGAGCCAGCCAAGGTCCGCGCCGGTGAGCCGGTCGCCGGGGCTCAGCACCACGCAGCGCTGGATGGCGTTTTCCAGTTCCCGGATATTGCCGGGCCAGGGGTGCCGGGCCAGGGCCTCCCGGAAGCTGGGCGCGAGGGTGGGGGTGGGCCTGTCGTTCTCCCGGGCGAAGCGCTCGGCGAAGTGCAGGGCCAGGAGTTCCAGGTCCGCCGTGCGCTCCCGCAGGGGGGGCAGGCGCAGGGGGATGACGTTCAGGCGGTAGTAGAGGTCCTCCCGGAAGCGACCCTCCTTCACCTCGGTGGCCAGGTCCCGGTTCGTGAGGGCGATGAGGCGCACATCCACCTGGATGGGGCGGCTTCCGCCCAGCCGGTCCACAGTGCGCTCTTGGATGGCCCGCAGGAGCTTGCCCTGGAGGGCCAGGGGCAGTTCGCCGATCTCGTCCAGGACGAGGGTGCCCCCATCCGCCTGCTCAAAGCGGCCGGGCTTGGCGGCGGTGGCCCCGGTGAAGGCCCCCTTCTCGAAGCCGAAGAGCTCCGATTCCAGGAGGTTCTCGGGGATGGCCGCGCAGTTGATGGCCACGAAGGCCGCCTTGCGCCGGGGGCTGGCGGCGTGGATGAGCTTGGCCAGGAGTTCCTTGCCCGTGCCGCTCTCGGCCTGGATCAGGATGGTGGCCTTGCTGTCGGCCGCGCGACGGGCCAGGGCCAGGGTCTCCGCCAGGGCGGGATCCTGGGTGAGGATGACGGGGGCCTCCCCCGGGGCCTCGGCCCGGAGCCGGTCGTCGGCGCGGATGGCCTTCTTCACGGCCTGCACCAGCTCCTCGGGGCCGAAGGGCTTGGAGAGGTAGTCGAAGGCCCCCAGGCGCATGGCCTCCCGGGCCGTGTCCAGGCTGCCGAAGGCGGTGACGAGGAGGACGGGCAGCCCGGAGTCCAGGGCCTTGAGGCGGGCCGTGAGCTGCAGGCCGTCCATGCCCGTCATGCGCAGATCCGTGACCACCGCGTCGAAGGCGCCGGGCCGGGTCAGGCGCAGGGCGTCCTCGCCGCTGCGCGCCTGCTCCGTCACGAAGCCGGCCCGCTTGAGGCTCAGCGCCATGCCCTCCCGCATGCCGGGGTCGTCGTCCACAACGAGAACTCGCAAGGGATTCGCCATGTTCAGCCACTTCCTGGAAAGTATTATCGGTGGGGCGCGGGGTTCCTGGAATCCTGGGATCGCTTCAGGCGCTTGGGGCCTTCGGCGGTGGGGGCCTGCCCCCGCACGGGGTCCCCGTGACGGGCGATGAGCAGGTAGAGGTGGCGGCGGCTCACGCCCATGCGCTTGGCGGCCTCCAGCCGGTTCCCGTAGGCCCGGCGGAGGGCCCTGTGCAGGAGCAGGCGCTCCAGGGCATGGAGGTTGGCGGCCAGGTCATCGCTTTCGAGGGGGAGGCGGGGGGCGGGGTCCTCGGGCAGCTGCCCCAGGAGCTTCCACCGCACGAGCCGGTTCCGCAGGCCCCGCAGGTTGCCGGAACAGGGGAGGGCGGCGAGGGAAGGGGGCAGGGGGCCCCCCAGGCCCTCCTCCCGGGCCAGCCGCCAGAAGCAGCCCTCCACGGAGGCCGGGTCCTCCTCCAGGGAGGGGAGGCGAAAGGCCAGGCAGCGCAGGGCGGCCTGGGCCACGGTGGGGTGCTCGGGGGGGAGATGGGCGGCCAGCACGCCCTGGGGATGGTCCTGGAGCCAGGCGCCCAGGGCTCCTTCCCCCAGGCGGTCCGCGTCGTCCAGGAAGGGGCGGCCCCCATCGGCGGCCACCCAGGAGCCCAGGGTGCTCACCCCGGCCCCCGTTTCCCCGAAGATCCACAGGGGGCCCGGGTGTCCGGCCAGGGACGGCAGGCGCGGCCCCCAGTGGGCGAAGCCCGGGAGGCCCTCCACCTTCTCCCGGGTCACGCGGGCCTCGGGATGACGTGCAGAAGCACGGCCATCACGTGGCAGGCGCTGCCGGCGAGGACGAAGAGGTGCCAGACGGCATGGTGGTACTTGAGGGACTTCCAGGCGTAGAAGACCACCCCGGCGCTGTAGCAGATCCCGCCGCCCACGAGCCAGGCCAGGCCCCCGGGGGAGAGGGCCGCGGCCAGGGGCTTGGCGGCGATGAGGACGAGCCAGCCCATGCCCAGGTAGACCACGGTGGAGAGCCAGCCCAGGCGGTGGATGAAGATGCTCTTGAAGGTGATGCCCAGGACGGCCAGGCCCCAGATCACCCCGAAGATGCTCCAGCCCCAGCCCCCCCGGAGGGTGGCCAGGCAGAAGGGGGTGTAGGTGCCCGCGATGAGCAGGAAGATGGCGTTGTGATCCATGATCTTGAAGACCCGCTTCACCCGGGGCCCCCGGAACGCGTGGTACAGCGTGCTCATGGTGTAGAGCAGGACCAGGGCCGATCCGAAGATGGCGGCGCCCACGATGTGCCGGGCCGTGCCCCGCAGGCTGGCCAGAACCACCATCACCACGAGGGCGGCCAGGCCCAGGGCGGCGCCGAGTCCGTGGGTCAGGCTGTTGGCCAGTTCCGCCTCAGGGCCTTTGCTTCCGGGGTGGGTTTCCATGGAGGTGCCTCCCCCGCATCATCGCACAATTCCGGCGCGGAACCGCGCCGTCACTTGCCCTCGGCGAGGACGGCGTCCACGATCCGCTCGACGTAGTCGGGCTGGACCCCCAGGGCGCGCAGGTTCCCCTTGCGGTCGATGACGGCGTACGTGGGCCAGTAGGCCACGGCCCAGGCCTTCGTGGTGGCGGGGGTGGGGTGGGCGGTGGGGTACTGGATGCCCTGGGCCTTCACCACGTCCGGCATCTTCTCCTCGCCGCGCCCGCTGCCGCAGGCCGCCACGAGCAGCACGCCCTTGTCCTTGTACTTGCGGGCCATCTCATTGTTGTGGGGGATGGAGCGCAGGCAGGGGGGGCACCAGGTGGCCCAGAAATCCACGATGACCACCTTGCCCTTCATCATGGCGGGGGTCACCTCGCCGTTGATCCAGCCGGACAATTCCAGCTTGGGGGCGGGCTTGCCCAGCAGGGTCGCGTGGGTGGACCAGCTCTGGGGATCCCAGTGGCCCTCCTTGGCCAGGGTTTCCACGGAGGCGGGGGCCTGGGCGAGGAGGAGGCAGGAGGCGAGGGGGAGGAGGAAGGCGCGGCGCATGGGGACTCCGGGGAACCCCCATTATGGCCGGTTTTCGCCCCGCATCCGCTGGGCGGCCTGGATCTTGACGGCCATTTCGTCCCTGGAGAAGGGCTTGGGCAACAGGACCGTGTGGCTGTCGGCTTCCACCAGATCCAGCGCCGTCTGGTCCGCCCGGCCCGTGGCCAGGAGGACGGGCAGGTCCGGCCGCAGGGACCTCAGGCGGGGCAGGGTGCCGAGGCCGCCCAGGCCGGGCATGTTCATGTCCAGGATCACGAGGTCGGTTTCCTCGCCCGCCTCCAGCCGGGCCAGGGCCTCCTCCCCGCAGGGCACGGTTTCGACGGGGTGGCCCATGATTTCCAGGAGCATGCGGGTGGAGGCCTGGACCAGCTCGTCGTCGTCCACGAGGAGGACCTTCATCGCCCCCTGGGCGGATCCGTCCCGGGGCGTTTCCGGGGCCGTGGAGGCCGTCCGGGCCGGTTCCAGGGCGGGGAAGCGCAGGCTGACCCGCGTGCCCCGGCCCGGCTCGCTCTGGATATCCATCTGACCGTGGTGGGCCTTCACCGCGCTGAAGACCAGGGGAAGCCCCAGCCCCGTGCCCTTGCCCACCTCCTTGGTGGTGAAGAAGGGATCCATGGCCCGGGCGAGGACTTCGGGGGGCATCCCGGTGCCGGTGTCCTCCACGCAGACCTCGATCCAGGGGCCGGCCAGGTTCCGGGTGCGGAGGGTGAGGGTGCCGTTCGGGGGCATGGCCTCCACGGCGTTCACGCAGAGGTTCATGATCGCGTGGTTCAGGGCGCTCTCATCCCCCAGGATGGGCCGGAGATCGGCGGCCAGGTCCATCTCGATGCGGACCTTGGCCAGGGTGGTGCGCTCCAGGAGCCGCACCTCGTCCCGGAGGATCTCGTTCATCCTCAGCACCCGTTCCTCGGCCTTGGTCTTGCGGGCGAAGCCCAGCAGGCTCTTCACCATCCTGCCGCCGCGTTCGGCCGCCTTGATGATGGTTTCGAGGGCGGTGCGGAGGGGACTACCCGGCGGCTGGGCCTCCAGGTTGGCCGAGGCCAGGGCCAGGACGGCGCCCAGCACATTGTTCATATCGTGGGCCACGCCTCCGGCCAGGCTGCCGAGGCTTTCCATCTTCTGGTTCTGCTGGATCTGGGCCTGGAGGTGCTGGCGTTCCTGCTCCACGAGCCGCCGCTCGGTGATATCCACGAAGGTCACCACCACGTACCTCAGGATCCCGCGCTCGTCCACGTCCTGGTAGGCGTCCACCTGCACCCACGCCGGATCGCTGGCGCCGGGACGGTGGATGCCCCCCACGAAGTGCTTCAGATCCCTGCCCGTGGCCAGCACCTGGGCCACCGGATAGCCTTCGGGGGGCAGGGGGCTGCCGTCCTCGCGCAGGAAATGCCAGGCCGGGTCGATGGCCACCCGGCCCATCATCTGGTCCTGGGACAGGCCCAGCAGCCTGCAGGCTTCATGGTTCGCCAGCTGGATGGAGGTATCGGGGGCGTGCACCACGATGCCGACCTGGAGGTGCTGGGTCAGGCTCCGGAACTTCTCCTCGCTCTCCAGGAGGGCCTGCTCCGCCAGCTTGCGCTCCGTGATATCCCGGTTGAGGCCGGTGATGCGGATGGCCGCGCCCTGGGCGTCCCGGTTGACGAGGCCGTCCCCCTGGATGAACCGGATGGTCCCGTCCGGGCGGAGGATGCGGAACTGGGGATCGTAGCGGCGCTCCCCCCGCAGGGCGGCCAGGTAGATGTCATAGGTGACCGCTCGGTCCTCCGGATGCAGAGAGTCGGCCCACAGCTCCAGGGAGGGGGGCTCGGCCTCCCGGGATCGACCGTAAAGCTCGTACATCCGGTCGTTCCATTCCAGGCGGCCGGTCTGGAGATCCAGGTCCCAGATGCCCAGGTTCCCGGAGGAGACGGCCAGGTCCAGGCGCTGGAGGGTCTCCTCCAGGAGGACCTGGGCCCGCTTGCGCTCCGTGATGTCCCGGGAGACGGCCAGCACGGACTGGATGTTGCCGGCCGCGTCGAACTCCGGAGTCAGGCGGGAATCGTGGACTTCCCATCCCGCCAGGCCCTGGAACTGGAATTCCGTCTGAAGGGGCTGGCCGGTCTCCAGGACCCGGCGGATCCGCTCCTCCCAGAAGGCGCAGGTAGCCTCGGGCAGATCGAAATCCCGGTGGGTCCGGCCGACGATATCCCCGGCCTCCAGGCCCAGCATCCTCAGGGCGGCCGGGTTCAGGTAGGCGTGCCGGAGCTTGCGGTCGTAGCGGATGATGAAGTCCGTGCTGTTCTCGGCCATGGACCGGAAGCGCCCCTCGCTTTCCAGAAGGGCCTCCAGGCTCCGGTTCGCGGCTTCCTGGTCGGCCAGGAGCCTGCCGATGAACAGGGTGGCCAGGGGGTAGGCCAGGAGGATGGGGAGGGCCAGGCGCCGCATGACCTCCAGCCCCGTCCGTCCGGGGAGGGTCAGCATGAGCAGCACCATGGCCACGTGGACCAGGAGGCCCATGGCGAGCAGGCCCCGGGCCGACCGGGTTCCCCGGCGGCGGAAGGCCAGGCCCAGCAGGGCGGACGAAGCGATGACGAGGAGGCCCATGGGGGTTCCCGGCCCGCCGAGGAAGAGGCGGTACAGGGCCGCCATGCCCCCGGCGACCCCCGCCGCCAGGGGGCCGAAGAAGAGGCCACAAAGGCTGAGCATCACCGAGCGGCCATCGAAGATGAGGCCGGGCCCCAGGGCCAGGGGCCGCATCATGCCCACCACCGCCGCCCCCCCGAAGAGGAGGCCCTGGGCAGCCGCCCCCCAAGCCGGGTGGCCGCCGCGGCGCCGCAGGAAGCCGGAGATCACGCTCAGGGCCACCAGGAGGGCGAGATTGTAGACCAGGTCGAGGGTATGGGTGATCATCTCGCGCCGCGGGAAGGGCAGGGTGGGGCGGAGGGTTGTGGATCTGGGGAACGGCCCAGTCTAACAACTTTTGGTCCGGATCCTGCGGTGCTTGAGCCCGTACAACGAAAAGGCGCCCTTGCGGGCGCCTTTTCCTGGGACGCGGAAGGATTAGTCCTCGCGCTCCACGTTCTTGAACGCGTCAGCAAGGGTCGCCTTCTTCTTCGCCCTTCGGGCTCAGACCTCCCCGACAACGAAAAGGCGCCCTTGCGGGCGCCTTTTCTTGGGACTCGGAAGGATTAGTCCTCGCGCTCCACGTTCTTGAACGCGTCAGCAAGCGTGGCCTTCTTGAAGGGCTGCATGCTGGTCTTGACGGCTTCCATCTCGCCGCGCTCCTGGTCCATCTCGAACTGCTTGACCGAGAGGCCGATGCGGTGCTCGGTGGGATCGAGCTTGACGATCTTCATGGTCAGTTCCTGACCGCTGGCGAATTCCTTGGTGATCTCCTCGACCCGCTTGCGGCTCAGCTCGGAGACGTGCACCAGGCCCTCGATGCCCTCGCCGAGGTCGACGAAGGCGCCGAAGTCGGTCAGGCGGGCGATGCGGCCCGTGATGGTGTCGCCCACGTGGTGGCTCTCGAAGAAGATCTCCCAGACGTTGGGCTCCATCTGCTTGACGCCCAGGCTCATGCGCTGGTTCAGGGGATCCAGGCTGAGGACCTTGGCGGTGACGGTGTCGCCCTTCTTGACCACTTCGCCGGGGTGCTTGATCTTCTTGGTCCAGCTGAAGTCGGAGACGTGGATCAGGCCGTCGATGCCCTCCTCCAGCTCGACGAAGGCGCCGAACTCGGTGATGTTGCGCACGGTGCCGTTCACGATCTGGCCGATCTGGTACTTCTCGGCCACCTCCATCCAGGGGTTGGGGGTGATCTGCTTCATGCCGAGGCTGATGCGGCGGCTTTCGGGGTCCACCTGCAGGATCTGGGCCTCGACCATGTCGCCCAGGTTGACCATGCCCTTGGCGGACTTGACCTTCTTGGTCCAGCTCATCTCGGACACGTGCACCAGGCCCTCCACGCCGGGCTCCAGCTCCACGAAGGCGCCGTAGTCGGTGATGGAGACGACCTTGCCCTTGACCGTGGCGTTGACCGGGTAGCGGTCCTCGACGGTGAGCCAGGGATCGGCGAACTTCTGCTTGTAGCCCAGGGACACGCGCTCGGTGTCCTTGTCGTACTTGAGGATGGCCACCTCGACCTTGTCGCCCACCTGGAACATCTCGCTGGGGTGGTTCAGGCGGCCCCAGGACATGTCGGTGATGTGCAGCAGGCCGTCCACGCCGCCGAGGTCGACGAAGGCGCCGTACTCGGTGATGTTCTTGACGGTGCCCTCGACCAGCTTGCCTTCCTCGAGGCCGGCCAGCGTCTCTTCCTTCATATTCGCGTTGATGGTCTCGAGGAAGAGCTTGCGGCTCAGGACGATGTTGCCCCGGCGCCGGTTCACCTTGATGACCTTCATGTCGAAGGACTTGCCGAGGTAGGGATCCAGGTTGCGCACGGGCTTCGTGTCGACCTGGCTGCCGGGCAGGAACGCGCGGATGCCGATGTCGACGGCCAGGCCGCCCTTCACCTTCTCGAGGACGACGCCGTGGACGGTGAGGTTGGCGCGGAAGGCCTTCTCCACCTCGTCCCAGATCTTCATCTTCTCGGCGCGCTCACGGCTGAGGCGCACGTTGCCGTTCTGGTCCTCGAGGTGCTCGAGGAGCACTTCGACGACGTCGCCCACGGCCACGCCGACGGTGCCGTCGGGGTTGTTGAACTCATCCAGGTTCACCGTGCCCGAGCCCTTGTAGCCGATGTCGATGATGACATCCTTGCCGCGGATCTCGACGACCACGCCGCGCACGACCTCTTCCTCGCGCAGCGCCCGGGTCTCACCCTGCAGGGCGTCCAGGAACTCCTGGCTGTCAGGGGTCGCGTCGTCCAGCAGCGATGCGTCAAGCACCGTGATGCGGCCCATCTGCTTGGAGCCTTTGCCCTTGATGAGAGTTGAAAGTTGGGACATTCGTCCACCTCGAAAAGTTGCCCCCTCCTTGGGAGGCTGGAATCCCGGCACATGCGTCCGGCAGAACCGTCAGGTTATCGCGGAAAGGTTGGGAATCCCAGGGAAAAGAAGGCGGGGGGCCTCAGTCCTTCCGCAGTTCCGAAAGCACCTGGTCCCGGCAGTCGGGGCAGACGCCGTGGGAGAAGCTGGCCCCGCTCTTGCGGGCCAGGTAATGCTCCAGCTGGTCCCAGGAGCCGCTGTCGTTACGTATCTTCTTGCAGTAGGAGCAGATGGGGATCATGCCCTCCAGGGTGCGCACCTCGTTGAGGGCCCCCTGCAGGTCCTGGATGAGGCTTTCCTTGGCCTGGTTCAGCTCCCGCAGTTCCTCGTTCCGGAGGGCCAGGTCCTGGCTCTGGGCCGTGATGACCCGGGTCCGCTGCTCCACCGCCGCCTTGAGGGCCTCGTTGCGGGCCAGGAGCCACCGGGTCCGCCAACGGAGGATGCCCACGCCGGCGGCCAGACCGGCCACCACGTAGGCCGCCATGGCCAGGGGGCTCAACCAGGGAGCGGGCAGGACCCGGAAGGGCACATCCAGGGCCTCCGTTTCCCGGCCGGCGTGATCCAGGGCCGTCACCCGCAGGTGATAGCGGCCAGCCGGTAGACCCGCCAGTTCCCGGCGGGACTCGGGCTGCCAGGGGGCGGGCTCCTTTTCCAGGCCCTGGATCCAGGTGCGGTAGCGGACGTCCTCCCGGCGATGCAGGGCGGATACGGGGAATTCCAGCACCAGGCGGCGCATGCCGTGGGGGAAGACGAGGGCCGCGCCCTCCGCCCAGGGGCGGTTGTCCACCAGGATCCGGCTCAGGGACGGGGCCAGGAGGGGGGCCGCCTGGCGTTCCAGGGCGGGATCGAGGACGGCCGCCCCCTTGGGGGTCCCCACCCAGATCCGCCCCGCCCGGTCCTGGTAGCCCGTGTTGGCGGCCAGGGTATTGGTGGGCAGCCCGTCGCCCGTGGTGTAGGTCTCCACCCGGTCCAGGGCGGGCACCCCGTTGCGGTCCTGGAGGGTGATGCGGGCCACCCCCCGGGTGGTGAGGGCGTAGAGGCGTCCGGCCCGGTCCGTCAGGAGGCCGGAGATGAACCGGGTGGCCAGGCTGGGGGTGTTGGCCGGGGTGAAGATCTCCCACTGGGCCCCGGCGACGCCCGTCTCCAGGCGTCCGAGGCCGCCGCCGGGCATGGCGCCCCACAGCCAGGTGCGGCCCCCCTTCCCGGTCGTGGCGGCGAGGCCGTACAGGGACGGGTTGGGCAGGGAGCCGGCTCCCGCCTCCAGGGAGACCTGGTCGCCCTGCAGGCGCAGGAGGCCGCGGCCCCGGGTGCCGACCCACACGTAGGGGTCCCCGGCCGGCCCGCCGGAGACGCACAGGCTCAGGGCCGTGAAGGCCGGGTCCCCCGGCCGGGGGAGCACCTGGCGCCAGCGGCCCCGCTCCCGGCAGGCCACCCCGTCGGCCGTGGCGGCCCAGAGGCGGGCGCCCCCGGGGCCCGGGGTCTCCAGGAGGGCATGGATCATGGTGCCGAGCATGGGAAGGGGGGCTTCCTTGCGCCACCGGTTCCCCTCCCGCACGAAGAGGCCCTGGAGGGTGCCGGCCCAGAGGCGTTCCCGGCCGTCCTCCCGGGTGGGATGGAGGGTGCTCACGAAGATGCTGGAAAGGCCTGGGCTCAGCCGTTCGGTGTCAGGGCCCCTGGGGCCCCAGCGGACGAGGCCGCGGGCGGTGCCGATCCAGAAGGCGTCCTCCGTTTCGGCGAAGGCGTTGACCTCCAGGCCGGGCAGGCCACAGCTCTCGTCCAGGATCCGCCAGCCCCCCTGGTCCAGGAAGCCCACCCCGGAGCCCCGGCTGCCCAGCACGAAGTCCGGCCGGCTGCCCCGGAGGGGCTCCAGGGCGTAGATGCCCGAGGCGGACCCCAGCTCCCCATGGCTCAGGGAATGCCAGGTCGTGCCATCGAACCAAGCCAGGCTGGCGTCGAAGGTCCCCGCCCAGACGGTGGGTTTTCCGTCCGGACCCTGGCCCAGGGCCAGGCTGGTGGGGAAGGAGGTGGGAAAGCGGGAGGGGGCGGGGAAGGGGGACCAGGTCCGCCCGTCCCACCGGACCAGGCCATAGCCCCAGCAGGCGGCCCAAACCTCCGTGCGGCCATCCCCATGGGGCACCTGGAGCAGATCGCTGGCCCCTTCCGCCGGGAAGCCCTGGATCCGGCCCACCCGCCGCCAGGCATCGCCCTCCAGGACGAAGAGGCCGCCCTGGGCCGCGGCCCAGAGGCGGGTCCGGCCATCGGGCTCCCGGATCTCCCGGAGCTTCCACACCATGCCTCCGTCCAGGCCCTGGCCCCACCGGGCCCAGCGGCCGCCCTGAAACCGGGCGACCCCCCGGCTCGTGCCCGCCCAAAGCACCCGGCCCCCGCCGGGCTCCTGGGTTTCCAGAAGGCAGTTCACCCGGTTGGAGGGTAGGTCTCGCTCCGCCTCGAAGTGGCTCCAGTGGCTCGACTTCCATCGCCATAGGCCCCCGTCCTGGGTTCCGAACCAGAGGGCGCCCTCCCCATCCTCCAGGAGGGAGCGGATGAAGGAGGAGCGGGTGCCTCCGGGCAGGGGGAAGGCCTCCCAGCCGTATTCCGTGTGCCGGGCCGGCCCGTCCACGGTGCCGGCCCAGAGGGTGCCCCGGCGATCGATGAGCAGGGCGTGGACGGTGTCCGCCGGCAGGCCCGCGCGGGAGTCGGTGAAACGGGTGACGGGCCGGGCCGCCTGGAAGGGGTCCCCGGCCTCCACCCCCAACGCCGCCACCCAGGCCAGTACGAGGCTCAGGAAGGGCGCTCGGAAGCGAAAGTCCATGAAACAAGGATAAACGCTTCCGTCCCTTTTGGATGCCAAAGGCGCCTCAGCCCTCCAGGGCCCGGAAGAAAGCCGTCAGCTTGGCCGGGTCCAGATCCCGGTCCGTGCGCACCCCGCTGCACAGATCCAGACCGAAGGGCCCCACGGCGGCCACGGCCCCGGCGACGTTGCCCGCGTGGAGGCCCCCGGCCAGGAACACGGGCAGGTCCACCCCCTCCACGATGCGGCGGCTCAGGGTCCAGTCGTGGACCCGCCCCGTGCCCCCCAGCTCCTTCACGGCCAGGGCCGGGTTGCCCGAATCCAGGAGGAGGGCGTCCACCCGGCCCTCCAGGGACCGGGCCTCCTCCACGGAGGCCTCCCCGGTCACGTGGATCACCTGCACCAGCCGGATGCCGGGCAGGGCCCGGCGCAGGGCGGCCAGCTCGGCCTCCGGCACCGCGTCCACCAGTTGGATGACCGAGGTGCGGCAGCGTTCGTGCTGGGCCAGGATGGTGGCCGCGTCCCGGGCGCAGGTGAGGAGGAAGGTGGCCACGGGGGGCGGCACCCGGGCGGCGATCTCGCCGATGAGGTCCTCCTCGATGACCCCCGGGCCGCTGGGCATGGCGGACACGAGCCCCAGGGCGGAGGCCCCCGCCCGGATGGCCATGCGGGCTTCCTCATGGCTGGAAATGCAGCAGATCTTCACAAAGGGGTGGGGCATGGCGGGGGCGTCTCCGGTCGGCTGCTCCATCCTAACGCCCCGGGGGATCACTCCGCCTCGGCCAGGGCCACCGCGAAGGCCTCCAGGGCCTCCAGGCCCCCGGGTTCCACGGCCCCGTTCAAGAGCAGGGCGAAAGCCAGGCGCTCCCCCTTCCGGGTGGTGGCGTAGCCCGCCAGGGCGTGCACGTGGCGGAGGGTGCCCGTCTTGGCGGCCACGGC
Organism: Holophaga sp.; assembly: GCA_035298525.1. GTDB lineage: Bacteria > Acidobacteriota > Holophagae > Holophagales > Holophagaceae > Mesoterricola. The sequence continues at coordinate 21,327 of DATGXY010000145.1, read as the reverse complement.
CCCCACGGCGGCGGTGCCCGCCATGCGCCGGCGCAGGGTGCCGTCGATGCCCGCCAGGGGCAGGGCCTCCCTGAAGGGGATCCCCTCGGGCCGTCGGTCCATGTGGACGAGGAGGGCGGTGAGGGCCTCGGGGGTGACCAGGTCCTTGCGGGAAAGGCCCGAGCCTTCCTCCAGCTGCACCCCCTGGCGGATGCCCGCGGAGGCCAGGAAGGCCCCCAGGGACGCGAGGCCGGCCTTCTCGCTGCGGCCCTGCTGCAGCAGGAGCATCTGGGCGTGGAGGTTCACGGAGTGCTTGAGGGTCTCCCGCACGAGGGCCTTCACGGGCCGGGATTCCAGGAAGGCCAGCTCCGTCCCGGGCGCGGGGTCGGCCTCCCGGGCCGCCCGGGCCGATCCCCCCACCTGGATGCCGCGGCGCTCCAGGGCCCGGCGCAGGAGCCGGGCCGCGAAGGCCTCGGGGTTGCGCACGGGTACGGCCAGGGCCAGGGGCGGGGCCCCCGGGGGCAGGGTCCCCGTCACCACCATCGTGTCGCCCTCCCAGGCCAGGTCGATCTCGGGGCCCGGGCCCGTGGAGGTGCGGTTGGCCAGGGGGAGCAGGCCCAGCCCGGGCTGGGGGAAGAGGAAGCAGGGCGCGCCGGGGGCCGTGCCGGGGTAGATGCGCAGGTCGGCCACGTTCTCGTGGACGGTGAGGGCCGATACGTCGGCGCCGAACGCGAAGGCCCGGTCCTGCGCCTCCCACCCCGAGCCCCAGGGCCGGGTGCGGAAGAAGCGCCCGTCGCCCACCACGTCACCGGCGACGCGCTTCACGCCGGCGGCGGCCACCTGGTCCGCCAGGGCCTCCAGGGGATCGGGATCCGGGGCCTCCCCCCGCCAGCGGGCCATGAGCATGGGGTCCCCCCGGCCCACGAGGAAGAGGTCCCCTCGCAGGGTGCCGTCGGGGCCCGGGCGGACCCCGGCCGACACGGAGGTGCGCAGGCGGGTCTCGGGCCCCAGGGTGACCAGGGCCGAGGCGCAGGTGAGGAGCTTGGCGCAGCTGGCCGGGACGAACCACTTGCCCGCGTCCCGGGCGTAGAGGGTCCGGCCCGTGTCCAGGGAGACCACGTGGACGCCCAGGTGGGCCCGGGCCAGGGCGGGGGCCTGGGCCAGGGCCTGGAGCCGGGCGGGAAGGTCGGGGGCCTGGGCGAGGGCCAGGGCCGGGGTCAGGAGGAGGGCGGGAACGCGCATGGCACTTCCATTATGCCTCCGGCGTCCTCTGGGCTCCCGGCGGGCCTCACAGTTCCTGGAGCTTGCGCACCGCCACCTCGCCCCGCAGGGTCTCCACCGCCTCGCACGCGGCCAGGGCCGCGCTCATGTTGGTGACGCAGGGGATCTTGAGGCGCAGCGCCTGGCGGCGGATGCTGTCCTCGTCGCTGAAGGCGTTCTTGCCCTTGGGGGTGTTGATCACCCACTGGATCTCGCCGTTCTTGAGGAGATCCACGGCGTGGGGGCGCCCCTCGTTCACCTTGTGGATGCGGCGCACCCGGTAGCCGGCGGCCTCCAGGGCCTTCGCCGTGCCCTCCGTGGCGCAGAGGCCGAAGCCCAGGGAGGCCAGGCGCTTCACCAGCTCGGGCAGCATGGGCTTGTCCAGGTCGTTGACGCTGAGGAAGACCGTGCCCGAGAGGGGCAGGGTCATGCCCGCGGCCTGGAGGGCCTTGGCGTAGGCCTCGCCGAAGGTGGCGCCCAGGCCCATGACCTCGCCGGTGGAGCGCATCTCGGGGCCCAGCACCGGGTCCACCCCGGGGAACTTGGCGAAGGGGAAGACCACGCCCTTCACGGCCACCGCCAGGGGCTTGCCGTCCTCCACGCCCTGGGCGGCGAGGCTCTCGCCCAGGCCGATGCGGGCGGCGACCCCGGCCCAGTTGACCCCCGTGGCCTTGGAGATGAAGGGCACGGTGCGGCTGGCCCGGGGATTGGCCTCCAGGCAGTAGGGCACCCCGTCCTTGAGGGCCCACTGGAGGTTGAGGAGCCCCCGCACGCCCAGCTCGAAGGCCAGGGCGCGGCTCATGGCCTTCACCTGCTCCAGGATGCCCTCCTCCACGCCCAGGGGCGGGAAGACGGCGTAGGAGTCGCCGGAGTGGACCCCGGCCTCCTCGATGTGGGCCATGACCCCGGCGACGACGGCGCGCTCGCCGTCGCACACCAGGTCCACGTCCAGTTCCTGGGCGTTCTCCAGGTAGCGGTCGATGAGCACCGGGCGGTCCTCGCTCACCAGGGAGGCCTCGCGCATGTACCTCTCCAGGCCCGCGTCGTCGAAGACGATGGCCATGGCGCGCCCGCCCAGCACGAAGCTGGGGCGCACCATCACCGGGTAGCCCAGGCGGGAGGCCACCTCCAGGGCCTGGGGGGCGCTGACGGCCGTGCCCCAGGGGGCGGCGGGGATGGCCAGCTTCTCCAGCACACCGCCGAAGAGCTTGCGGTCCTCGGCGTCCATGATGGCCTTGTGGTCGGTGCCCAGGAGGGGGACGCCCGCGGCCTGGAGCCGGCCCGCCAGCTTCAGGGGCGTCTGGCCCCCGAACTGGGTGAAGACCCCCAGCAGCTTGCCGCCGGCGGCCTCCCGGTCCACCACGGCCTTCACGTCCTCGAAGGCCAGGGGCTCGAAGTAGAGGCGGTCGGAGATGTCGAAGTCGGTGCTCACGGTCTCGGGGTTGCAGTTGAGGAGGATGGCCTCCACCCCCTTGGCCCGGATGGCCTCCACCGCCTGCACGCAGCAGCAGTCGAACTCCACCCCCTGGCCGATGCGGTTGGGCCCGCTGCCCAGCACCAGGGCCTTGGGCCGGTCCGTGGGTGGGGCCTCGCTGAACTGCTCCCAGGTCTGGTACAGGTAGGGCGTCTCGGCCTGGAACTCGCCGGAGCAGGTGTCGATGCGCTTCACGGCGCGGGCCAGGCCGAAGGTCTTCAGCCGCCCGGCCACCTCCCCTTCCTTCGCCCCGCAGAAGGCGGCGATCTGGGCGTCGGTGAAGCCCGCGCGCTTGGCCTTCTCCAGCAGCTCGCCGGGAAGGCGGTGCAGGGGGAAGCCCCGCAGGCGCCCTTCCAGCACCACGATCTCCTCCATCTCCTGGAGGAACCAGGGGGTGATGCGGGTGAGGCGGTGCAGCTCGTCCACGGTGTGGCCGGCCTTGAGGGCCTGGTAGATCCAGAAGACCCGCTGGGGGCCGGGGGTGAGCAGGTGCTCCTTGAGGCGGGAGAGGTCCAGCTTGCCCTCGAGCCCCCCGGCGAGGCCCTGGTGGCCCTCCTCCAGGCTGCGCAGGGCCTTCTGCAGGGCCTCCTGGAAGCCCCGGCCGATGGCCATGGTCTCGCCCACGCTCTTCATCTGGATGCCCAGCACCGGCTCGGTCTCGGGGAACTTCTCGAAGGTGAAGCGGGGCACCTTCACCACCACGTAGTCCAGCACCGGCTCGAAGGCGGCCTTGGTGCGGCCCGTGATGACGTTGGGCAGTTCCCACAGGCGGTAGCCCAGGGCCAGCTTGGTGGCCACCCAGGCGATGGGGAAGCCCGTGGCCTTGCTGGCCAGGGCCGAGGAGCGCGACACGCGCGGGTTCATCTCGATGACGATGATGCGGCCCGTCTCGGGGTCCAGGGCGAACTGGATGTTGGAGCCGCCCGTCTCCACCCCCACGCCCCGGATGACGGCCTTGGCGGCCTCGCGCATGCGCTGGTACTCGGGGTCGGTGAGGGTCAGGATGGGGGCGACGGTGATGGAGTCGCCGGTGTGGATGCCCATGGGGTCCAGGTTCTCGATGCCGCAGATGATCTCGACGTTGTCGTCCAGGTCGCGCACCACCTCCAGCTCGAACTCCTTCCAGCCCAGGATGCTCTCCTCCACCAGCACCTGGCGGATGGGGCTGAGGTCCAGGCCCTTCTGGGCGATGGCCTCGAACTCCTCCACGTTGTAGGCGATGCCCCCGCCCGAGCCGCCCAGGGTGAAGCTGGGGCGCAGGATGGCGGGGAAGCCGGTCTGGCGCACCAGTTCCCGGGCCTCCTCCATGGAATGGGCGAAGCCGCCCCGGCAGGTGTCGAGGCCCAGCTCGTCCATGAGGGCCTTGAACTGCTCCCGGTCCTCGCCCCGGGCGATGGCCTCGGGCTGGGCGCCGATGAGGCGCACGCCGTGTCGCTCCAGGATCCCGGCGCGGTGGGCCTCCATGGCCAGGTTGAGGGCGGTCTGGCCCCCCACCGTGGGCAGCAGGGCCGCGGGGCGCTCCCGCTCGATGACCTTCTCCAGCACCGCCAGGGTGAGGGGCTCCAGGTACGTGGCGTCGGCCCGTTCCGGGTCGGTCATGATGCTGGCGGGGTTGGAGTTCAGGAGGATGGTGCGCACCCCCTCCTCCCGCAGGGCCTTGAGGGCCTGGGTGCCGGAGTAGTCGAACTCGCAGGCCTGGCCGATCTGGATGGGGCCCGCGCCCAGCACGAGGACGGAGGTGATCTCGGGATTCCTAGGCATGGAAGGCCTCCATCATGCGGCCGAACCGTGCGAAGGCCCCCCGCGCGTCGTGGGGCCCGGGCGAGGCCTCCGGGTGGTGCTGCAGGCTGAAGATGGGCAGGGTGCGGTGGGCGAGGCCCTCCACGGTGTTGTCGGAGAGGTGGCGGTGGGTCACCTCCACCTCGGGGGGCAGACTCGCCTCGTCCACCGCGAAGCCGTGGTTCTGGGCCGTGATCTGGACGCGCCGCGTGGCCAGGTCCAGCACGGGCTGGTTGGCGCCGCGGTGGCCGAACTTGAGCTTGAAGGTGCTGCCGCCGAAGGCCTGGCCCAGCAGCTGGTGGCCCAGGCAGATGCCGAAGATGGGCAGGCGCCCGATCGCGGCCTCCACCTCCTTGCGCATCCCCGGCAGGGCCCCGGGGTCCCCGGGGCCGTTGCTGAGGAAGAGGCCGTGGAAGCGCTTCGCCGTGAGTTCGGAGGCGGGCGCGTCCCAGGGGAAGACCTCCAGGTGGTAGCCCGCCGCCGTGAGCTGCTTGAGGATGGAGGCCTTGATGCCGCCGTCCAGCACCGCCACCCGGAACTTCGCGCCGGGCAGGGGGATCTCGTACCGGTCCCGGCAGCTCACCAGGGCGGCCAGGGCCTGGCCGGACATATCCGGAAGCTGGGCGGCCGCGGCCTTGCCCGCCGCCAGGGAACCGTCCGCCTCCGTCCACACGAGGCCGGGCTGGGCGCCGAAATCGCGCAGGTGGTGGGTGAGGGCCCGGGTGTCCACCTCCGCGATGACGGGGATGCGATGGCGCTTGAGCCAGCCCGCCAGGTCCCCCAGGGACCGGGCGTGGTCCGGCTGCAGGGTGAGACGGCGGCAGATGAGCCCGGCGGCCCAGGGCTTCGCGGCCTCGTCCAGGTCCGCGTGGACGCCGTACACCCCCTGCTCGGGGAAGGTCATGACCACCATCTGCCCGGCGAAGCTGGGATCCGTGAGGATCTCCTGGTAGCCCGCCATGGCCGTGGTGAAGACCACCTCCCCCCCGCCGCCCCGCCCCAGGGGGGCGAAGCCGTTGAAGCAGGTTCCATCCTTCAGGATCAGGTGCGCGAGCATGCGGCCTCCACACACTGCCTTCGGGGCGGGGGAGCCCGTTTCTCCGGCATTCCATCGAGCTTAGTGCGATGCCGTCTCAAGAAACAGCCTTGAATATGCCTGGGTTTTAAGAGATAATCATGACTTCTTCCCCGAAAGGCCGATTGAATTTTTTTGATGCGAGATTGAAAATTTTGCATCAGTATGGCATTTCAATGGATACCGCTCTGTAAACCCGGGGATTTGTTCGCACGATTTGCAACCGTTTGCATGAATTTGCACAGTTCCTTGGGTGTTCTCCGCCTGGCCTGGGGGATTTGTTTTATAAATATTTTAAATCATGATGGGGCTTCCAGAACGGGGGAGACCGCGCCGGAGGCGGCGGTGGAGGGCCCGGCGAGGCGTTTTCCAAGTCCCCTGTTTTGCAAGCGTACCCATCGCCGGAACCCCGGTCATCCAAGAGGGGAACCCACCGTGGATCTCCGGGAGTCCCCATGTCCCTTCCCCTGGCCGTCATCCTTTCCGATATCCACCTGGGGGATCCCTCCGGGGTCGTTTCGCCCCACCCCCGCAACGGCTACCTCCCCCTGGGGGGGGTGCGGGTCCGCCGGGACTGGGTGGACGGGATGAAACGGGTGGACGCCCGCCTTGAGGCCGAGGGCGGGGGTGCCCGCATCCCCTGGCTGGTGCTCGACGGCGACTTCTGGGATGTGTCCATCCGGAACATGGACGAGGTGGCGGCCCTCTCCCTGGCCTTCTTCGACGCCGTGGAGGTGGAGCGGCGCTTCGAGCAGATCCTCTTCATTCCCGGCAACCACGATCACTACCTGTGGAGCCTCGTGCAGATGCAGACGACGGTCATCCGGCCCCTGGAGAAGCTGAAGGGGGCGCCCGAGGTGCCGGGTGGATCCGTCGTCTTCCCCATGCCCCATGCCGCCTGCGGGGTGCTGGACCTGCGGGGGGCCGAGCCGGCCTTCGCCATCCAGGGGGTCCAGGGACCCTACACGGGGGATGTGTTCGTCACCGGCCTCACCCGGGGGCGCATCCCGGTGAACGTGGCCTATCCGGCCCTGCACGTGCTGCGGAAGGACGGCACCGCCTGCATCGTCACCCACGGCCACTTCTTCCAGCTGGCCTGGACCCTCCTCAGCGAACTGCTGGGGCCCGCCCTGGACCCGCCCCTGCCCGGGGGGCTGAACTACTACTACCTGGAACTCCTCAACGCCAGCCTCACGGACTTCCTCAACTTCGCCCTGGGCCAGGTGGGGCCCCTGGGCACCACCCTGCAGCGCATGTACGACCAGATCCGGGCGGGGCACGAACCTCCGGAGGTGAAGCGGATCATGGCCTCCGTGCGCGATCTCATGGATCGCGTCCTGGACTTCGGGGCCGAGCCCTGGTGGAAGGCCCGCCTGGAAGAGTGGGGAAGCGACCGCCTCTTGGACTTCCAGCTGGCCCTCCTGAAGAAGGTGGTGGCCATGGCCCTGCGCCGGTCCGAGGCGGGGTGGGTGATGCCCACGGTGCGGGGGGACCCGGGCTTCCTGGAGGATCCCCGGAATGCCGCCCGCATGGACACTTTCCTGGCTTGCGCCCTGAAGGAGGAGGGCCTGCGGGGCTTCCAGGTGGAGGACCTGGTTTTCGGGCACACCCACCAGAGCCTGGCAGGCCGCCCCTTGACCCTCCCCTCGGGCCGGACCCTCCGCTGCTGGAACACGGGCAGCCTCGTGTGCCCGGGGGAGGGCTGCGATTTCAAGCCGGTGGCCATCGGGGCGGAGGGGGACATCTCGGAAATATGACCCGAATTGAATTTAGGGGTGAAAAGGAAAAAGCGGCTTGATCTCATTTCTGGCCCATCTTGTAGATTGGGGGGTTTGTCCAGGACCGTTATACCTGTGCGGCTCGCGACCGGAGGGCGGCTTGTACTGCCCGCTCCGCTGCGCAGGACGCTCCGGCTTTCGGATGGTGAAATCCTCCTGGTGGAGCAGGATGGAACCTCCATCAGGCTGACGCCCCTGAGGGAAAGCATTGAGTCGTTCCAGGCTTTTGGGCGGGATCTCTTCGCGGGGGCCCGTCCCGCGGAGGAACTGATCCGGGAAAGGCGGGAGGAAGCCGCCCGGGAATCTGAATGAGCGGGGCCCGGATCCTGGACGCCAGCGCCGTCCTCGCCCTGGCTGCTGAAGAGGCCGGGGCCTCCCGGGTCCGGGATCTCCTTCTTGAGGGTGGGTGCGCCATCACGACGGTGGACCTGGCGGAGGTCGCCACCCAGATGATCCTTCGGGGTGGGAAGCCGGAGCGGGCCGAGCGGTTTTGCCTGTCCCTGGGGATGGAGGTGCTGGAGGTCGATCAGGCCTTGGCATTCCAGGCTGCCGCCCTGGCCCTGGAAACAAGGCCGCTTGGGCTATCGCTCGGAGGCCGGCTGTGCCTGGCCGCCGCGATGCGGGAGGCCGGGACGGCGGTCACCGCTGATCAGGTCTGGGTGCGGGTCCCGGGGGTCCAGGTGGAAGTGATCCGGTAAAGGCGTCAGCCCCCGTGCCGCCTCGCGTGGGCGTAGAGGGCCGGCCAGAGCACCGCCAGGGCCTCCTGCATGAGCACGGGCAGGACGGGACGGCCGTTGCCCAGGACCCACTGCCGCTCCGCATTCCGCAGCGCGGCCAGGGCCAGGGCCGCCTCCAGGTCAGCCACCCGCTCCCCGTGGATGCCCGCCGCGCCCCAGGAGCGGAAGTGGGCGGCCAGCATGGCCCGGAAATCCTCGTCCTTGGCCGCGCGCAGGGCCCGCAGGGGCGGGTCGGCCTCGATGCGGGCCAGGCGGCGCAGCCACAGATCCCGTTCCTCCTCCAGGTGCCGGGCGTAGGCGTCGAAGGCCTCCACCAGGCCCTTGCGCTGCAGGACCTCCCGCAGGCCCTCCAGGAGGTCCGCGTGGTCGAAGAAGAAGGCCGCCTCCAGGTCCGCGGGCAGGAGGGAGCCCGGCGCCGCGGAAAGGGCGCGTTCCAGCGTCTCCCGGCGCTTCTGGGCCTGCCGGTCCCGCCTGGGGGCCGCCATGCTACACCGTGATGACGACGATCTCGGGATCCACTTCCTTCTTCAGGATCCCCTCGATGGCCATGAGGGTGCCCGTGAGGCCCGATGGGCAGCTGCCGCAGGCGCCCAGGTAGCGGATCATCACCTGCTTCTCGTGCCGGCCCACGATCTCCAGGCCGCCGCCGTCGGCGGCCAGGGCGGGGAGGATGCTCTCGCCCAGGACCTTGCGCACCTGCTGGATGAAGGGATCGCTTTCGTCCACCTGGGGGGCCTCCCAGTGGGGCGGGGGGGCGGCGGCCTGGCCCGCGGCGGAGGGGGCCTGGCGGATGGGGGGCGCCAGCTTGGGCAGGAGCTCCGTCCAGCCGATGCCTTCGTCCTTGGTGACGGTGATGAACTTGTCCTGCATGAAGACCGACACCACGTGGCCCACGGCGAAGAGCCCCTTGGCCAGCTCGTCGTGCTCGGCCATCTCCGCGTCCCGGAACGCCTTGGGGAAGCCGACGGCCACGGGCTCCTTGAGCTGGAACTTCACGGCGTTGGGGTTGGGGGTGTACTCGATCTCCGCGATCTTGGGCATGGGGGCCGTCCTATTCCGTGCTGGTGGTGTCTTCCCCGTGCAGGGCGCTGTGGAGGGTGGCCCAGGGCAGCACGGCGCACTTCACCCGGCTGGGCAGGTCCTTCACCCCCGCGAAGAGGGTGAGGCGCCCCAGCTGGTGGGGTTCCTTCTCCACGTCCAGGGCGCCCCGGATCATGGCCCTGAACTGGTCCACGAGGACCTCGGCCTCCGCCTGGGTCTTGCCCTTCACGTTCACGGTCATGAGGCTGGAGGAGGCCTTGGAGATGGCGCAGCCGTGGCCCTGGAACCGGATGTCCTTCACCGCCCCGTCCTCCATCACGAGCTTGAGGACGATATCGTCCCCGCACAGGGGATTGAGTCCGTGGGCCTGGTGCGTGCAGGGCTCCAGGTCCCCGAAGTTCCTCGGCTTCTTGTTGTGCTCGATGATGACCTGCTGGTACAGCTCCCGGGGGTCGCTCACTGGAAGATCTCCTGCACCTTCAGGATGCCAGAGACGAGGGCGTCCACGTCCTCCCGCGTGTTGAAGAAGGCGAAGGAGGCCCGGGTGGTGGCCGGCACCTGGAAGCGGGTCATGACGGGCTGGGCGCAGTGGTGGCCGGCCCGCACCACGATGCCCTCGTGGTCCAGGATGGAACCGATGTCGTGGGGGTGGATGCCGTCCAGGACGAAGCTGATGACCGAGGCCTTCTCCCGCGCCGTGCCGATGATGCGGAGGCCGGGAATGGCCGACAGGCGCTCCGTGGCGTACTCCAGCAGGGCGTGCTCATGGGCGGCGATGCGGTCCAGGCCCAGGGCGGTGACGTAGTCGATGGCGGCGCCCAGCCCGATGGCCTGGGCGATGGGGGGGGTGCCGGCCTCGAAGCGGGCCGGGACCGGCGCGAACGTGGTCTTCTCCCAGGTGACGGAGAGGATCATGCTGCCGCCGCCGTGCCAGGGAGGCATGGCCTCCAGGAGCTCCTTCCTCCCGTAGAGGACGCCGATGCCGGTGGGCCCGCTCAGCTTGTGGCCGCTGAACACGTAGAAGTCCGCGTCCAGGTCCACCACGTCCACCTTGAGGTGGGGCACGGCCTGCGCCCCGTCCACCAGCACGGGCACGCCCTTGGCGTGGGCCCGGGCGATGATCTCCTTCACGGGGTTGATGGTGCCCAGCACGTTGGAGACGTGGGTGACGCCCACGATGCGGGTGCGGTCCGTGATCAGGCCCTCCAGGCCGTCCAGCACCAGCTCCCCATCGTCGTTCATGGGGATGACCTTGATGACGGCGCCCCGCTCCTGGGCCAGCAGCTGCCAGGGGACGATGTCCGCGTGGTGCTCCATGGCCGAGAGGAGGATCTCGTCGCCCTCGTGGATGGCCTGGCGCCCGAAGGTCTGGGCCACCAGGTTGATGCTTTCGGTCGTGCCCCGGGTCCAGACGATGTTCTTGACGCTGGGGGCGTTGATGAAGGCCCGCACCTTCTCCCTGGCCTCCTCGAAGCGGTCCGTGGCCTCCTGGCTGAGTGTGGACACGCCCCGGTGCACGTTGGTGTGCTCGAAGCTCTGGTAGCGGCCCATGCGCTCCACCACCGGCAGGGGGGTGAGGCTGGAGACGGCGCTGTCCAGGTAGATGAGGGGCTTGCCGTGGAAGGGGGTCGTCAGGGCGGGGAAGTCCTGGCGGATCCGGGCGGGGTCGAGGAGGGTGGCGGTGGTCATGACAGGGCCTCGAGCCCGCCGCTGCGGGTGCGGTCCAGCACGGCCTGCCGCAGCTGGCGGCGGAGGCTGGCCACGGGGATGCCCGTGAGCACGTCGGCGGCGAAGGCGTAGGTGAGCACGTTGCGGGCGAGGGCGGGGTCCATGCCCCGGCTCTGCAGGTAGAAGAGCCCCTCGGGGTCCAGCTGGCCGATGGCGGCGCCGTGGGCGCACTTCACGTCGTCGGCGAAGATCTCCAGCTGGGGCTTGGCGTCGATCTTGGCGCCGGGGGACAGCAGGAGGCCGCGGCACTGCTGGCGCGCGTCCGTGGCCTGGGCCCCGGGCCGCACGAAGATCTTGCCGTTGAACACGCCCCGGGAGGCGCCGTCGGCGATGATCTTGAAGGCCTGACGGCTGTTGCAGTGGGGCACCAGGTGATCGATGACGGAATGGGTGTCGGCCACCTGATCGCCGTCCAGGAGGGCGAGGCCGTCCAGGGTCAGTTCGGCGCCCTCGGCGGCCATGGCCACCCGGGGGGCGGAGCGGGAGATGCGGGCCCCCAGGCTCACGGTGCGGCCCTCGTAGCAGGCGCCGCGCTCGGCCCGCACGGCCAGGTGGCTCACGTGGAAGGCCTCGGGGGATTCACGCTGCACCCGGTCGTGGATGAGGCGGGCGTCCTCCTTCAGGGTCACCTCGGTCACGGCGGCGGTGAGGTAGGTGCCGGCGCCGGCGTATTCCTCCACCAGGGTGGCGGAGGCCCCCCGCTCCAGGACCACGTGGAGGCGGGGCAGGGAGACGACGGCCTCCGCGCCGGCCTTCTGGAGGAAGACCACGTGCAGGGGCGTCTCCACCTGCACGCCCTTGGGCACGACGAGGAGGGCGCCGTCCTGGAACCGGGCCAGGTTGAGGTCGCCGAAGATGTCCAGGCCCGGGCCCGCCAGGGAGCCGAGGCCCTTGGCCATCTCGGAGGAGCATCCCAGGTTCATGAAGCGCACCCCGGCGGGGAGGCTGGCCACGTTGCTGGCGTGGGGGGCGAAGCGCCCGTTGACGAAGACGAGGCGGGAACCCCTCGCTTCCGGCAGGATGTGGGGGGCGATATCCGCCTCCGCGGCGGGGGCGGGCTGCAGGTCCAGGTCCCGCAGGGGGGCCAGGTCCGTGTACTTCCACTCCTCGTCCCGGGTGGTGGGCAGGGCGGCGCCGGCCAGGGCGGCCTCGGCCCGCTGGCGCAGTTCGGTCCACTCGCAGGGGCGGGGCAGGGCCAGGAGGCGCTCCAGGAAGGGCGCGGCTTCCACGGCCACCATCACGACCTCCCCGCCGCGGCCTCTTCCTTCAGCCAGTCGTAGCCGCGCTCCTCCAGCTCCAGGGCCAGCTCCTTGCCGCCGGTGCGGATGATGCGGCCGCCGCTGAGGACGTGCACCTTGTGGGGCTGGATGGTCTCCAGGATGCGGGGGAAGTGGGTGATGATGAGCTGGGCGCGGTCGGGGGCCTGGAGGGCCGTGACGGCCTCGCCCAGCACCCGGAGGGCGTCGATGTCCAGGCCCGAGTCCAGCTCGTCGAGGATGGCGAGGCTGGGCTCCAGCACGCACATCTGGAGGATCTCGTTGCGCTTCTTCTCGCCGCCGGAGAAGCCCTCGTTGAGGCTGCGGTCCAGGAAGGCGGGGTCCATCTTCACCAGGGAGAGCCGTTCCTTGATGAAGTCGTCGAACTCCAGGGGGTCCAGCTCGTCCCTGCCGAAGCTCTCGGCCTTCTTGTTGTAGGCCAGGCGCAGGAAGGAGGCGTTGGAGACGCCGGGCACCTCGATGGGGTGCTGGAAACCCAGGAAGATGCCGGCGCGGCTGCGCTCGTCGGGCTCCATCTCCAGGAGGTTGCGGCCCTGGAAGACCACTTCGCCGCCCGTGACCTGGTACGAGGGGTGGCCGGCCAGGACCTTGCCCAGGGTGGACTTGCCGCTGCCGTTGGGGCCCATGATGGCGTGCACCTCGCCGGCGCCGATCTCCAGGTCGATGCCCTTGAGCACGTCGTTCTCGCCGATGCGGGCGGTCAGGTTGCGGATCGAAAGCATGGGGTTCTCCGGGATCTGGTTCATCAGCCCACGCTCCCTTCGAGCTTGAGGCTGAGCAGGCGGGTGGCTTCGACGGCGAACTCCATGGGCAGCTCCCGGAACACGTCCTTGCAGAAGCCGTTGATGATCATGGAGATGGCGTCCTCGGCGGGGATGCCCCGCTGCTGGAAGTAGAAGAGCTGCTCCTCCCCGATCTTGCTGGTGGTGGCTTCGTGCTCCACCTTGGCGGTCACGTTGTTGACCTCGATGTAGGGGAAGGTGTTGGCGGAGCAGGCGCTGCCGATGAGCATGGAATCGCACTGGCTGAAGTTGCGGGCGCCCTCCGCCTTGGGGAGCACCTTCACCAGGCCGCGGTAGCTGTTGGCGCTGCGTCCGGCGGAGATGCCCTTGGAGATGATGGTGGACCGGGTGTTGCGGCCGATGTGCACCATCTTGGTGCCCGTGTCGGCCTGCTGGAGGTGGTTGGTGAGGGCCACGCTGTAGAACTCGCCCACGCTGTCCTCGCCCAGCAGGATGCAGCCGGGGTACTTCCAGGTGATGGCCGAGCCGGTCTCCACCTGGGTCCAGCTGATCTTGGAGCGGCGCCCCTTGCAGAGGCCCCGCTTGGTGACGAAGTTGAAGATGCCGCCCACGCCGTCCTTGTCGCCGGCGTACCAGTTCTGCACGGTGCTGTACTTGATGCTGGCGTCATCCAGGGCCACGAGCTCCACCACGGCGGCGTGCAGCTGGTTCACGTCGAACTGGGGCGCGGTGCAGCCCTCCAGGTAGCTGACGGAAGCCCCCTCCTCGGCCACGATGAGGGTGCGCTCGAACTGCCCCGATTCCTTGTTGTTGATGCGGAAGTAGGTGGACAGGTCCATGGGGCAGGTGACGCCCTTGGGGATGAAGCAAAAGGAGCCGTCCGTGAAGACCGCCGAGTTCAGGGCCGCGTAGAAATTGTCCGTGTAGGGGACGACCGAGCCCAGGTACTTGCGCACCAGCTCCGGGTGTTCCCGCACCGCCTCGCTGAAGCTGCAGAAGATGATGCCCACCTCGGCCAGCTTGGCCTTGTACGTGGTGGTGACGCTGACGCTGTCGAAGACCACGTCCACGGCCACCCCCGCCAGGGCCTTCTGCTCGTTGACCGGCACGCCCAGCTTCTCGAAGGTCCGCAGCAGCTCCGGATCCACTTCGTCCATGCTCTTGTACTTGGCCTCCTTGGCCTTGGGCGCGGAGTAATAGACGATCTTCTGGAAGTCCGGCTTCTCGTAGGAGACGTTGGCCCACTCGGGTTCCGTGAGGGTCAGCCAGTGCCGGTAGGCCTTGAGCCGGAACTCGAGCATCCAGTCCGGTTCCCCCTTCTTGGCGGAAATGAGGCGGATGACGTCCTCATTGAGGCCCGGAGCCACGCTGTCCGATTCGATATCCGTCACGAACCCGTACTTGTATTCCTGACCTGTGACTTGCTGAAGCGACGTACCCATGCCCGGCCCCTAACTCATTCCACAATCATGACCAGTCTTGTCAACTTTGTCACGCACCGTTCTAGTGGTGACCGCCGGTTCGCTCAAGATCCTGGATCAGCTGCTCCATCCGGGTCCGGAGCAGGGTCGTCTGGCTTTCCGGCAGGTCGCCGGGATCCGCATCCAGCCCGTCCCTCAGGACCGCCAGGGCCTCCTCCCGTTCCCGGAGGGCAGCCAGGGCCGTCCCCAATTGGAAATGATTGATCATCGTCGGCTCGGTGGCTATGACCGGATCCACAAGCTGGACGACGTCCCGGGCATGGCCCAGTTCCAGGAGGTACTGGCCCAGGAGGGTCCGGGCCCGGCTTTCCTGGCCGGGCAGGGGATTGGCCTGGAGGTTCCGCACTTCCTGCAGATCCTCCTCCGTGACCCGGCCCGTCATGAGCTTCTGGGCCCGCTGGATGACCGCCGCCTCCCAGGCGCCGCTGCTCTTGGGGTGGGCCTGGAGGAAGCTCTGGAGGGCCAGGTTGGCGGTCCTCTCGTCGTTCCGGTCCATGGCGTAGTCCACGGCCAGGCGCATGGCCTGGAAGCAGAGCCGGGGGTGGCGTCCGCTGGAGGCGAACTGGATGGCCTTGGAAACATGGCCCTTGGGATCCCGCCTGAAGGCGGCGTCCAGTTCCAGCCACTCCAGGCGCTCGGTCTTGTCGCGCCGCTTGGCCTTGCGCAGGGCGGCTTCCGCCTCGGGCAGGTTCCCTTCGGCCAGCCAGTCCTCCGCGTCGTCCAGGAGGAAGCGGGCCTCGGCCTTGCCCCCCCGGGCGCTGCGCAGCTGCTGGGGCGTTTCCGCGTCCAGGAGCAGGAGGAGCTGGGGATCCCCCGGGTGCTGGCGGAGCAGCTCGGCGAGGATGGAGAAGGCCTTGGGGCGCTCGTCGGCCAGGATGTATCCTTCCGCCAGCAGTTCCCGGACCCGGAGATCCCCGGGCAGGTAGCCGGAGGCCTCCTTGAGGAGGGGGATGGCCTTGGCGGCCTCGCCCCGGGCCAGGTGGACCTCCGCCAGGAGGGAAAGGGTCTCCCCGTCCCGCTGGAGGTTCAGGGCCTCCGTGGCCGAATCCAGGGCGGCCTGCAGATCGTCGGCCTCCAGCAGCAGCTCGGCCAGCTGGATGCGGGGGTTCACCTCGTCGGGGCGCAGGTCCGCGGCGATGCGCAGGGTCTCGATGGCGGCGTCGGCCCGGTCGGGGTCGTCCTGGAGCACCTTGGCCAGGAGCATCCACCCCTCGTAGTGCCGGGGGCTGAGCTGGACGACGCGGCGGGCCAGCTGCTCCGCCTCCTCCCAGGCCTGGGCCACTTCCTTGAGGGCGGCCACGGTGAAGACCAGCTCATAATTGCGGGGATCCAGGGCCAGGGCCTCGCCCAGGCGGCTGGCTGCCTCGGGCAGCTGGCCGTTGTCCAGGAGGGCGGTTGTTTCCAGGAGGGCCCGCTTCAGCTGGCTGGCGGCCTTCGTCTTGGCCATGGGCAGGATGCGGGCCCGGTAGCGGGTGAAGAGCTCCCGGGCGCTGATGAGCTGGAGGTTCTCCTCCACCAGCTGCTCCCAGCGGGAGGAGAAGGCGCGGCCGTCCAGCTGGCCCTTCTGCTCCATCTCCTGCACGAGGCTCATGAGCCCGTTGCGGAGCATGACCTCGGAGCGCTCCAGGCGGCCCAGCTGGTCCGAGACGGTCTCCAGGTAGGTCTCCACCCGGCGCAGGGTCTCCTCCAGGCCGGTGATGCGCTCCAGGAGGTGCTCGTCCAGGTCGTCCTCGGCCTCCATCTCCTCGGCCTCGTCCCAGGTCTGGTCCCCGGCGACGATGAGGAGGCGGGTGCCGCACTTGCGGCAGATCTCGCGTTCACCCGGGTTCCAGGTGAAGCAGTTCTGGCAGAAGGTGCCCGGGATCTCGTTGCTCATGGCTCCAGGATAGCCGCTACAATCGCCCCCGAGGTCCCCCATGCTCGAACACTGGCTCAACCAGCCCCATGCGGCGCCCTGGCTCCTGGTGATGTGGATCGCCGGGCTCCTGGGCTCCATCGGCCACTGCGCGGGCATGTGCGGGCCGGTGGTGGCCGCCTTCGGCATCGCCCAGGCGAAGGAGGGGGGCTCCCTCTGGCCCCGGCACCTGCTCTTCCAGGGGGGGCGCATCGCCACCTACACCCTCCTGGGGGGCCTCATCGGCTTCCTGGGCGGCTTCGCCCGCCTCCAGACCCTCCAGGACATGCACGCCTGCTGCCGGCCCGAGGGGGCGGAGCTGGTGGCGGCCCAGGCCTGGCCCTGGCAGATCTATGTGAAGCTGGGCATCGGGTTCCTGATGCTGCTCCTGGGGCTGTTCATGGCCATGGGCAAGCGGGCCGACAGTCTTCTTGAATTTTCCTTGCCCTCCTTCCTCCAGCGCTTCCTGGGCCGGGGCCTGAAGTGGGGCGGGGCCCCCTTCCTGCTGGGCATGGCCTGGGGCTTCATCCCCTGCGGCCTGGTCTACATGATGCTGCTGCGCAGCCTGGACGCGGGCAGCTGGCGCATGGGGGCCGCGGGCATGGCCGCCTTCGGCCTGGGCAACGTGCCCGTGCTCCTGGGCCTGGGCCTGGCGGCCACCCGCCTCAGCCCCGCCCTCCGCAGCGGGCTGCTGCGGGTGGGGGGGCTGCTGGTGGGGGGCATGGGGGCGTACATCCTTTGGCAGGCGGTGCGTTTGCTGAGATTGCAGGCGGGGGCCTGAAGCGGGTCGGAGGGTGGGGCTGGCCCCGAGGGTCCTGGGTATTTTCATGATGACCCGGGGGGCCCGGCGCTGGATTTGCAGGGCGGGGATGGGGCGTAAAAGATTGATTAATTAATTGAATGGAGCGAGGGCATCACCGCACCGCCCCGGCGCGGGGGCCCGTGCCCGGAACCCGCATCGCGTGGTCGCGGATATCGCGGGGCTTCAGTGGCCCTTGGAGGTCGGGCCGCCGGGAGGGGAGGGCTGGGTCTCGCTCGTCTTGGAGGCGTCCTTGTTCTCGTCCTGCCCGGAGGCCGTGGTGGCATGGGAAACGGCGCTGGAGGTGGAAACGGTGGCCGCGGCAGCCGCCTGGCCGCTCTTGGCCGCGGGGATCATATCGACCAGGAACAGATGCCAGCCCCCGGCCACGTACTTCTCGGCATCATCAGTGGAGGTCCGGTAGGCGGCCGAGAGTTTCGCCAGGAGGGCGGCGACCTCCCCGTTCAGGGAGGGAATGGCCTGGACCCACGCCGCCAGTTTCGGATGGGCCAGGGAGGACCGGGCCGGCAGGTGCTTGAATTCCGCCGAGAAATCCGTCGGCTGGGGCATGCCCTGGGGCGCCGAGGCCGCGCCGGTGGTCAGGAAATGGCCGTCGGCGTTGAGGCCGAGATGGTATTCGAGCCAGCAATCGTCCTTCCCCGCCAGGCTCAGCATGGCGCCGTCGTGGCGGATGCTGAGGCTGGAGCCGCCGGAGGTGGCGTAGGCGAAGGTCCGGTCCTTGGCCGCGAGCAGGTGGGCCTGGGCGGCGAGGGGCGCCGCGACGGCGGCGGCGGCGAGAAGGAGGGTGGGGCGGTGCATGGCAGGGAATCCTTGGGAAGAGGGGGTGGAGCCAGATCGATATGAATAGTGCATCGACGGATTCCGGGGTTCCCGGGGGGCGCCGGGGGTCCCCTCATTCCACGGCAGGCCGGAATCGTCCTAAGATGAAGTTCCATCGAGGCCCTCCCATGAGCACCGAAGAGAAGAAGCAAGAGGCGATGGAACTCGTCGGCAAGGCCTACCAGCACCACATGCGGGGGGACATCGTCCGGGCCATCGAGCTGTACACCCAGAGCCTGGACGTGCTCCCCACCCCCGAGGCCTACACCTACCGGGGCTGGGCCAAGAGCTTCCAGAAGGACTTCCAGGCGGCCATCGAGGACTGCCACCGGGCCATCGACCTGGATCCCGAATACGGGAACCCCTACAACGACATCGGCGCGTACTACCTGGAGCTGGGGCAGCTGGACGACACGATCCCCTGGCTCCACATGGCCCTGAAGGCCCGGCGCTACGAGAGCTACTGCTATCCCCACTACAACCTGGGCCGGGTCTACGAGGCCCAGGACCGCCTGGAGCGGGCGCTGGAGCACTACCGCAGCGCCGTCCAGGAGAACCCGGGCTACGCCCTGGCCGTGAAGGCCGTGGAACGGGTCAAGGAGAAGATGGCCCCGGCCTCCCGATGAACCCGAGGGCCGCGGGCCCTCGACCCCGATACGCAACTCCCCTGGAGGCAGCTTGATGCGCCTGACCATCGCCCACAGCCCGGATTCCGACGACGCCTACATGATGGCCCCCCTCGCCCTGGGGTGGCTGGATCCGGAGGGCTTCACCTTCGACTTCGTGCGCAAGGACATCGAAACCCTCAACGGCGAGGCCCTGGAGGGCCGGTACGAGGTGACGGCCATCAGCTTCGGGGCCTATCCGGAGCTGCGGGAGACCTACCAGCTGCTCACGGCGGGAAGCAGCATCCAGGAGGGGACGGGGCCCGTCGTCGTCTCCCGCGCGCCCCTGTCCCGGGAGGACCTCTCCGGGGTCACGGTGGCCGTGCCGGGATTGCGCACCAGCGCCTTCCTCTCCCTGCGGCGGTGGCTGCCGGGGGTGAAGGCGGAGATCGTGCCCTTCGACCGCATCATGGACGAGGTGGCGGCGGGGACCTACGCCGCCGGGCTCCTCATCCACGAAAGCCAGCTCATGTACCAGGGCCTGGGCCTGAACAAGGTGGTGGACCTGGGGGCCTGGTGGAAGGCGGAACACGACCTGCCCCTGCCCATGGGGGGCAACGCCATCCGCAAGGACCTGCCCGGGGACGTGAAGCTCCGCTTCGCCTCCCTCATGCGCCGCAGCGTCGTCACCGCCATGGAGCGCCACGCCGAGAGCGTCGCCTACGCCCAGAGCTTCGGCCGGGGCATGGACGACGAGATGATCGGCCGCTACGTGCGGGCCTGGGTCAACGAATTCACCGTGGACCCGGGGCCCCGGGGCCGCCGGGCCGTGGACCTGCTCCTGGGCCTGGAGGCGGGCTGGATCCAGGGCTGAGGGGAAGCCTTTGGCGCCGGCGCCCGCCGGTGCGAGAATCAGCCGACGCATCCCGAGGAACCCATGACCGAAGCCCAGCCCACCGAAAGCCTCTACGGCAGCGAGCCCCAGCCCGAGCTCCCCAAGGCCCCGAACCTCCTGGACCAGGTGGCGGGGATCTTCACGGAGCCGGTGGCGCTCTTCGGGCGGCTCGGCCAGACCCCCCGCTGGGGCCACGCCTTCCTCCTGGTGGCGGTGGCCGACGCCGTGATGATGTACCTCTGGGGCCGCCGCGTGGACGCCGAGGGGGTCTTCGGGCCCATCCTGGAGCGCAACCCCAACATCCCGTCCGAGAAGATCCCCGACATCGCCGCCATCCAGGCCAAGTGGGCCTGGGTGAACGTCCCCATCTTCTACATCATCGGGGCCCTCGTGGCGGCCCTGGTGTTCTGGCTCGTGGCCAAGGGCTTCGCGGAAGGGGAGCGGGTCTCGTACCGGAAGGCCCTCTCGGCCACGGTCGTGCCTTGGCTGGTGTCCCTCCCCAAGGCCCTCCTCCTCGCCATCATCTGCGCCACCAAGAACTTCGGGGCGGCCATGGTCGACGTCCTCTCCCCGACCAGCGTGGCCTTCTACGTCGAGCCCGCCAGCAACCGGATCCACCACCTGCTGGCGGCCGTGGACCTCTTCACCTTCGCGAGCATCGGCATGGCCTGGCTCGCCGCGCGGCACCTGCTGCGGCTGACCCCCGCGGGATCGGCCATCTGCGCGGGCTTCGTGGCCGCCGCGAAGTTCCTCCTTCCCCTGCTCCAAGGCTGAACCAACACCCCGGAGGGACCATGTCCCAGATCAGCATGCACAAGATCCCCATCCTCTCCACCTTCGAGCCCCCGCCGGGGATGGAGGTGGAGCGCGTGATCGGCCCCTGCTGGGGCATCACCGTGCGCAGCCGCAGCGTCATCGGCACCGCCTGCGCCGGGTGCCAGCAGATCTTCGGCGGCGAGATCACCATGCTCACGGAACTGGCCGGGGAATCCCGCAACGAGGCCATGAACCGCCTGGAGCGCCACTGCCTGGAGATGGGCGCCAACGCCATCCTGGGCTTCCGCTTCGACTCGGGCGAGCTCATGCAGAACACCAACGAGATCGTGGCCTACGGCACGGCCGTGGTGATCCGGACCAAGCGGGCCCAGTGACCCGTCCCGGGCTCGATCCGGCCCTGGCCCGCAAGATCGATCGCCTAGCCCGCCGGGCCCACGCCTTCCATCGCTTCGCCCACCACCCCCTCTGCGGCGCCTACCGCGGGGAGGTGGTGGCCCTGGGGCGGCTGCGCCTGTGCAAGGGCTGTCTCCTGGCCGGCCTGGGCCTGGCCCTGGGCCTGGGGGGGGCCCTGGCGGTGCCGCCCCTCTCCCTGGGGGCGGCCGCGGGCCTGGCCCTCCTGGACGCCGCCTGGGCCTGGGCTCTGGCCCGGCTCCGCCCCGGCAAGGCCCTTTCCCGGTTCCTGCCGGGCCTCCTCCTGGGCTTCGCCTTCGCCGCCGCCCTGCGCACGGGCCGGCCCTGGGGCCTGGCCCTCGCCGCCGGGGTGGCCCTCGTCCCCGTCCTCTTCATCCGCGCCTACCGGCGCCGGGGACCCTTCCGGGCCCCCTGCGCGACCTGCCCGGAACGGAGCCTGGGCACCGCCTGCTCCGGCTACGCGGCCCAGGCGCGCCGGGAAAGGGCCTTCGGCAGGCTCGCGGCGCGGTGGATGGACGGCAGGCCCTGAGCCGGGACGGGAAGACAAAAAGGGGATGCCATGGGCATCCCCTTTTTTCCGGCTGGATCCCCGCCTAGGGGCCGGACTCCTGCCTTGCGAACCCGTCCTAGAGACGGTCGAAGCGGATCTCGATCTTCCCCGGCTTCGCAGGCTTCGGGGCCTCGGGGGCCTGGCGCTGGGGCTCCGGCCGGCGGCGGGGTTCGGACTGGCTTTCCCGGGCCTCGTGGCGGGCCT
>DATGXY010000144.1:0-8723 GCA_035298525.1 Holophaga sp. | reverse complement strand
GGAAGAAAGAATCTTGTTATCGATTCTCAATCCGCTATTAAAAACCTCCCAGCCCATCCGAGGATCCCCATGAGCTCAACCCCCCTCACCCTTCTTGTCCTGGGCGGCCTGGCCCTGGCCGGCCCCATGGCCCCGGCCGCGGAAAAGGCCCCGGCCGTCAGCTTTGAAGTGCGGGGCCGCACCGGTTTCGCCCTTTCCCAGCCCAGCAACCTGCAGCGCCACACGATCGGCCTCGGGTTCGGCGCCACCTTCGCCATCCCCCTCCCGGGCCGGATCGGCGTGGAGGTGGGCTACGCCTACAAGCCGGGCAACTACTACCTGGAGCCCATCCAGGATCCCCCGGCCACCATCACCTGGGTGAACCCCACCACGGGATTGGCCACCCAGGTGGCGCCCAATCCCGTGGACCGCGCGTACGCCGCGTCCGACGCCCGGATCAACTACCTGGAAGGCCTTTCCCTGCGCGCCTGGTACGAAGGCCAGTTCTTCTTCCGGGGCAAGACCCGGGGCTGGCACGCCGGCGTCCAGATCGGCGGGGCCCAGTTCAAGCACGAGGTGCGGGGCGATATCGCCTCCAAGCCCTGGGGCATGCTCAACAGCACCACTCCCCAGCCCGGCAGCTGGCGGGACAACTACTGGTACGCCCAGAAGAGCCACAACGTGCCCGTGTCCCCCTTCATCGGCCTGACCTCCGAGGTGCTGCCCGACACCCGCTTCGAGCTCAACCTGGTGCTCCTCCGGTACCAGAGCCTCGATTACGTCCACGTCACGGGTTCCGGAACCTACACCCTGGTCAAGGACAGCGGTTCCACCCCCAGGCCCATCGGCATGCTCTCCGGCCCCAACGTGTTCCCCGCGGATCGCGTGAACACCCGGCAGCAGGTCGCCCCCCACCTCGAAGTGGGCTTCTCCTACCACTTCTAGCCATCCCTTCGCCGAGGACCGAGACCATGTCCAAGCTCCTGTTCCAGCGGGGTACCCTCGCCTTCGCCCTCGCCGCCGGCGTCCAGCTGACGGCCCAGGCCACCACGGGCAATCTGTCCGGAACCGTCACCGACACGGAGGGGAGGCCCATCAAGGGGGCCCGCGTCGCCCTCCAGGCCCCCGAGATGATCGGCACCCGCGTCCTCACCACGGACGCCAAGGGCCGCTACCGCGCCCCCCTCCTGCCCGTGAGCACCTACACCCTCACGGTCAGCGCCCCCGACTTCCTGGGCAAGACCGCCCACAACGTCCGGGTGGGCATCGGCGCCGAGGCCGAGACCAACTTCCGGCTGGCCCCCATCGCCCTGGCCGGGGCCAAGGTGGAGGTGGTGAGCGCCGGGGAGATCCTGGAGGCCATCGACAACCCCACCGTGTCCACCAACCTGCCCATGGAGACCCTGCAGAGGCTGGCGGTGGAACGCACCGCGGACGGCGCCCTGGCCCTCACCCCCGGCTACAACATCGAGGGCATGCGGGGCAGCTACAACACGGGCTACACCCTCAACGGCATCGAGACCCGGGATCCCAAGAGCAACATGGCCCTCTACCAGACGGTGCCGGAGGCCATCGAGGAGATCCAGGTGGTCCTTTCCCCCATGCACGCCCGCTATGGCCGGGTCCTGGGCGGGACCGTCAACACGGTCACCAAGTCCGGCTCCAACCAGCTGATCGGATCCCTCACCATCAACGCCAGCCGTCCCGCATGGGATTCCAACCGCCAGGGCTTCAACCTCTTCGCCAACGCCGCCGGGGCCCTGGGCCTCAACTACTCCGACGACCTCACCCGCACCTGGAACTGGACCCTGGGCGGCCCCATCATCAAGGACCGGGTCTGGTTCTTCCTCTCCGGCAAGATCACGCCCGATTCCGGCAACGGCACCTTCAGCAGCCTGCGGGACCTGGCCAGGCAGCAGGCGGTTTGGGCGACCTACGGCGGGTCCTCCCCCCTCTGGACCCTCAATTCCACCGCCGGGAACGCCACGAGGGCCAGCTCGGTCATCGACAACTACCTCCTGGCCGGCCCCGGCGGCGCCTACGTGGCCGGCGGCACCGACCTCATGGACGCCGGCTACACCTTCGCCGCGCGCACCCAGACCTCCCAGCAGGACCTGAAGATCACCGCGGCCGTGTCCCCGAGCCACGTCGTCTCCCTGGCCATGTTCCGCACCAAGACCACGACCATCGGGGCGCCCGCGGGCGCCCTCAACCGCGAGATGGTGGGCAGGAACAACGCCAACAGCAAGGGCTGGAACCTGGGCTGGAAGGGCGTGTTCGGCTCGAGCCTGTCCGCGGAGTTCAACCTCACCAAGACCGACCGCGAGAAGCTCGCCTACCCGGGCCCCACCGGCAACCCCGTCTCCGTCATCGCCTCCTTCGCCTCGAAGTACAGCCCCACCCTGGGCCAGACCGACCTCCTGAACTCCGTGGGCTACGCCTCCGTGCTCCGCTCCACCAACCCCAACTGGCCGGAAGGCAGCGGCGTCAAGAAGGTGGACGGCAACCTGAGGTACTACCTGGACTGGATGGGGACCCACGACATCGACTTCGGCTTCGACACGGTCCAGAACTACGATTCGTCCAGCCAGAACTACGGATCCTCCAACGAGATCATCTACACGGGCGGCTACTACCGCGACCCGTCCAAGGGCGCCTTCGACCCCTCCGCCTACCTGTTCCCCACCATGGTCTGGTCGGGGGTCAACAGCTACGGCAACACCACCAGCTGGGGCGACGTCTACAGCGGCGTCGGCAGCCTCTGGAACCTCCCCATCGGACCGGCCCCCATCAAGCTCGTGGGCACGGTCAGCCCCGAGCGGGGCCGCACCCGGGCCACGGGCATCTACCTGAACGACGGGTGGACCCTCGGCAAGCGCCTGCACGTCATGCTGGGCCTGCGCTACAACATCTTCAGCGCGGTGGGCAACTCGGGGATCCGCATCGATCCCATGTCGCGGCTGGACCCCCGCTTCATGATCAAGTTCGATCCCACCGGGGACGGACGCCAGTACTTCTCCCTGACCATGGCCCGCTACTCCCAGGAGTTCTCGGTGGGCTTCTTCGGCAGCGGCGGACTCTCGGCGAGCCCCTACAACAACGCGGTGCTGGTGGGCTGGAAGGGCATCCCCGGCCAGGCGGCGCCCGGGGCGCCCTCCACCATCACGGACGCCTCCCAGTACGTGAAGTACGTCTCGTACGAGGATCTCCTGAACCCCGCCAACTGGGACACCACCAACGCCATCAGCTGGAGGAGCGACCTCACCCGCATCAAGAAGCAGGACCTGGAGGTGCCCTTCGCCGACGAGGTGACCCTCAACTACACCCGGGCCATCACCGGCGGCAACGTGCGCATCTCCCTGGCGCACAAGATCTACCGCAAGGAATGGAACTCCTACGTCGACACCGGCAAGCTCGACTTCTACTCCCAGTCCGTCAATCCCCTGGGCTCGGGCGCCAAGTCCAGCTACATGCAGAACGTCTACTGGACGAGCAGCCCCTTCCACACCACGTACGACACCCTCGAGATGGGCTGGAACCAGGAGCTCACCTCCCGGCTCTTCTGGATGGGCACCGTCACCCTGAGCCGCAGGGCCATCGACAAGAGCTTTGCCGACGTCTACAACTACGCCTACGTGAAGGCGCTCAACGGACTGACCGCGGCCAACGAGGACCAGTACGTCACCAAGGGCCTGCAGAGCGAGACCCGCAACATCACCCTGGGCTTCTCCTACCGCGTCCCCGTGCTGGCGGGCGAGGTCACCTTCGGCCTGAACGGCACCTACTACCTGCCCAACATCGTGCCCGGCTCCGCCTACAACGCGCCCGGACGGAGCTCCACCTACTTCGCCAACTGGCCGTCCATGACCTCCGCGGCCAGCCCCTACGCCATCGAGAACATCACGAACACCTCGTACAGCCGGATCTACGAGGACACCACCTCCTTCCACGGCTCCAGCGAGGCCTTCTCCCTCTGGAACTTCAAGGTGGGCTTCAGGGCCCCCATCGGCACCGGCAGGACCTGCATCACCGGCAGCCTCCGGGTGATGAACATCTTCAACCAGACCGTCCTCAACCCGCCCTACCCCATCACCGGCGACTCGGGCTACTACATGGGACCCCAGGGATACATGCTCCGGGGCTACAGCAGCAGCAACAAGGTTCCCGTGGGCAGCCGGGGCGAGGGAAGCTCCGCGGCCCTCGCCTACGTCTCCAGCCTCTCCCGGCGCGCCGGCGAAGTCACGCTCGGCATCACGTTCTGATCCCCTCCTGCGGAGCACTCCCATGTCCCTTCGATCCCGCATGTCCGCCGCCGCCCTGGGCGCCCTGGCCGCCCTGCCCGCCGTGGCCGGCGAAGGCTGGTTCAACGGCCGGCTGGTCCCGGATATCCACGGCTCCCTCCTCGCGGCCACCCCGGCCCTCCAGAAGGTCACCGAGGCGGAAGGAGGCGCCGCCCTGGGCGCCAGCCTCGCCTGGCGCCTGGCCCCCGATCAGGACTACCACGTCCGGGTGAGCCTCTCCTTCCTCACCATGCCCGGCAAGGACCAGCACCACACCTCCCCCACCGGCGTCTACCTCCAGGACCGCGGCCCCGACGGCAGCTTCCTCCAGCTGAAGGCGGGGACCACCTCCACCTGGGAACTGCGCACCACCGACCCCGCCCTCGTCACGGGCAGCCGTTCCTCCCTCTCCGACGTGCAGGTGGCCCTGGATCTCCTCTTCCCGGCCTTCACGCCCCGGATGAAGGCCTTCGTGGGCCTCACCGCCAACCGCTACCGGGTGTCGAACAGCGGCCGGGAGTCCTACTACTTCGCCACGGACTACGCCAGCAGCTACACGTACCCCTTCAACGGCCGGATCATGCCCCTGAACGTCTTCGCCGTGAAGAACGACAAGGGGATCAAGGGCGGAGTGCGCGCCGGGGTGGAGTACGCCTTCGACGCCCACTGGAGCGCCGAGGCCATCCTCCAGGTCACCGAGCTGGGCCCCGGCATCGCCGTGACCACGGACCTGCTGCCCAACGGCAAGGCCAATTCCAAGAAGAACCCCTTCAACGAGGTCAATCGCGGCCCCGTGAACCCCTCCTGGCTCCAGTTCGGCGCCCGCTACCGCTTCTAGGGCCCAGGCCCCTTCCCCAGGAACGACCGCCCCATGAGAAGTCCCCTGTACCTGCTGCCGCTGCCGGCGCTGCTGGCCGCCCAGTCTCCCGAAGCCCCCAAGCCCGCCCCCGAAGGGCCCTCCGCGCCCCGGGGCCAGGAATCCGAACCCAAGCCCTACGCCAAGGTGATCACCCCCGAATTCAAGACCCAGGAGGGCCTCTTCCGGATCCACACCCTCCGGGGGAAGGTCCTGGCCGAGATCCCCAAGGCCCGGCTCGGCGCGGATCTTCTGCTCGCCGTGCGCCTCAAGCGCACCCCCGCGGGCACCTCGGCCTTCCCCGGGCAGGAGGTATGCAGCCAGATCCTGCGCTTCGAGCTCCGGGATAACCGGATCCTGGTGCGGCTCTCCCTCTATCCCGCCCTCAGCGATGCCTCCACCCCCTTCGCCAAGGCCGTGGAGGCCCTCAACAACGAGCCCATCATCCTTTCCCTGCCCGTGGAGACCTTCGGCCCGGACGGCGAGCCCGTGGTGGACCTCACGAAACTCTTCACCGGGGACATCCCCGAGGTCCCCGTCCGCAAGACCCTCGCGGCCGGAGCCCTGGACGCGGGTCGGACCTTCGTGGAGAAGGTCCGGGCCTACCCGGCCAACCTCAACGTGGAGGTGACCCAGACCTTCGGGTTCACCGCCTCCGGGGCCCCCTTCAAGCCCGGCCAGGCCCCCCCCGAGATGCCGCGCACGGCCCTCGTGCACTACTCCCTCGTCCAGCTGCCCGAGAAGCCCATGATGGCCCGCTTCCGGGACGAGCGCGTGGGCTTCTTCAGCCACACGGTGACGGACTTCGCCCGCACCGGCATGGGGGTGCGCACCCGGGAGATCGTGGCCCGCTGGCGCCTGGAGAAGAAGGATCCCGCCGCCCCCCGGAGCGAGGTCGTCCGGCCCATCACCTGGTACGTGGATCCCGCGACCCCCGCCGCCTTCGTGCCCTACGTGAAGCAGGCGGTGGAGGCCTGGGCGGGCGCCTTCGAGGAGGCCGGTTTCCTCAACGCCATCCGGTGCCTGGAGGCCCCCGCCGATCCCGAGTGGTCGCCGGAGGACGCCCGCTATTCGGTCATCCGCTGGGTGCCCTCCGCCACCCCCAACGCCCGGGGCCCCCGCACCGTCGATCCCCGCAGCGGCGAGATCCTCCTGGCGGACGTGGAGATCTATTCCAATATCGTCAAGCTGGTGACCGAGTGGTACTTCGCCCAGGTGGGTCCCCTGGATCCCCGGGCCCGGCAGCTGCCCCTGCCCGACGACCTCATGGGCGACTTGATCCGCTACGTGGTCTGCCATGAGGTGGGCCATTCCCTGGGCCTCCAGCACAACTTCAAGGCCAGCGCCACCTACCCGGTGGACAAGCTGCGGGACCGCGCCTGGCTGGAGAGGATGGGCCACACCCCCTCCATCATGGATTACGCCCGGTTCAACTACCTGGTCCAGCCCGAGGACGGGATCCCCCCCGCCCTCCTCATCCCCCGCATCGGTCCCTACGACCGCTTCGCCATCCGGTGGGGCTACGCCCCGGTGGCCGGGGCCGCGACCCCCGAAGCGGAGGGCCCGACCCTCGACGCCTGGTGCAAGCCCCAGGTGGATACCCCCTGGCTGCGCTTCTCCACCCCGGACACCCGGGAAACGGACCCGGGCGAGGAGATGGAGGCCGTGGGCGACCAGGATCCGGTCCGGGCCACCGAACTCGGGATCCGGAACCTCAAGCGCGTCATGGCCATGATCCCGGCCGCCACCCTCAAGGAAGGCCAGGATATCCAGAGCCTCAAGCAGATGTACCGCCGGGTCTGGAACCAGTACCACGCGGAGATCAAGCACGTGGCCGCCCTCGTGGGCGGCTACGACAGCGAGCCCCTCCACGGCGCCCGGCCCGGGCCCCGCTTCACCCCCGTCAGCCGGGACCGGCAGCGGGCCGCCGTGCGGTTCCTGTGCGAACACCTCTTCAAGACGCCCGAATGGCTCCTGGTCCGGGACATCCATAGCCGGATCCAGCCCGATGGCGGCATCCAGGAGGTCCTGGGCACCCAGATCCTCATGCTCGCCGATCTCCTCAAGCGGGCCGAGCGCCTCCAGGACCACCAGGCCCTGGAGGGCGACCGGGCCTACACCACGGGCGCCCTGCTGGCGGACCTGCGGGAGGGCCTCTTTTCCGAGCTCAAGGCCCCCTCGCCCCGCATCGATCTCTGGCGGCGCAACGCCCAGCGGGCCTACGTGGAACAGGTGGGCATGCGCCTGAACATGGCCACCCTGGCCGGCAATCCGAACGACAACCGGCTCATGTTCCGCATGGATTTCAAGGCCCTCCTGGCCCGGATCTCCACCCGCATCCCCGGCACCGCCGATCCCCTGACCCGCGCCCACCTGGAGGACCTGAAGCTGCGCATCGAGCGCATCCTGGATCCCAAGGTGCCCACCTTCGGCGGCAGCGCCCCGGCCGCCCCCGTCAAGGACTGATCCCCGCCCGAAGGCGCCTCCCCCGGCGGTCCGGTACCGCCGGCGGGGGCGCCTTGCCCATTCCCGGAGTGCCCATGCTGCCGATCCTCCTCCCTCCCGCCCATCTGGCGTCCCAGCCGGTGCCGCCCCTCCCCGCCACCAATACCCTCTGCCCCGTCCTGGGCGAACCCGTGGACGCGGACAGCCCCACGGTGGTCGTGCGGGGGCGCACCTACCGGGTGTGCTGCGCCCCCTGCAAGGCCGATCTCCGGGCCAAGCCGGGCACGTACCTCCACCCGGACGGCACCCCGCGCAACCAGGCCCTGGAAGCCGCCGCCAAGCCGGCGCCCCCGCCCCCCGCCCCCGGGGCGGTGCCCCGGGGCCAGGCGCCGGCCTTCCTCCCCCCGGCCGTGGCCGCCCTCCTGGGGGCCCCGGTCCGGGATGGCCATGGGCCCCACCAGGTGTGGATCGCCCCGGGCTTCGACCGGGCCCAGGGCCTCGCTTCCGCCAGCCTCTTCTACCTGCCCCAGCCCCTGGTGCCCGAAGTCCTCACCGCCTGGCAGGACCTCACCGCCCCCCGGCTGAAGCCCGCCTCGCCCTACCGCATGGAGGCCGCCGTCACCTGGACGGAACCCTGCCAGAAGGTGAAGGCCTCCGGCATGTCCTTCTTCCGCATGGGCACCCTGTGCGTGGAAGGCCTGGTGAAGGACGGATCGGGCAACCCCGTGGCCGCCTTCCGCACGGAAACCCTCTTTTCCCCGGAACAGAAGCGCATGACCCCCGGCCCCAAGGCCGTGGAGGCGATCCTGAAGGGGATCGCCTCCCAGCTCGCCCTCCCCTGAGGCCAGGGGCCGGCGGGCCCCTTCGCTGCCGGAAGCGGGATCCGGTTCCAGGGGCATCTCCGGGCACGGAAGGCCGATGGCCGGCACCTCAGGCGGGAGGCGCCCATGGGCCACCGCGTTGAATGGACCTTGCTCGGCAACCCGGCGGTCGCCTGGATCCTCGCCCTGGGCGCGGGCCTCCTGGTCCTGGCGGCGCCGTACGTCCTGCGGGCCCTGGTGCGGCGCACGCGGGGGATCTGGGAGCGGCGGGCCTCCGCCCCCTGGGCCGAGGCCCTTTCGGAGGCCATGGAAGGCCTGCGCCTGGGCCTCCTGGGCGTGGCC
>DATGXY010000143.1:0-7176 GCA_035298525.1 Holophaga sp. | reverse complement strand
TGTGGCGCCTGGGCTCCCGCCTGGACCGCCGCGCCGCGGAACGGTGGCACGACCGGGGCCTCGCCCAGGCGGACCCCGCCCGGGGAGCCGCCTGCCTGGAGGAGGCGGCGCGCCTGGGCCACGGGGAGGCCCACTTCGAATTGGGGCTCTGGTACGAGGCCGGGGGCCAGGGTCCGGGCGCCCGCGACCGGGCCGTGCGTCATTACCGGGCCGCGGCGGAGATGGGGCACCTGGAGGCCGGCTTCCGCCTGGGGGAACTGCTGCGGTGGGGCATCGGGCCGGACCGGGACCCGGGGGCCGGCCTGCGCTGGCTGCAGCGCTCCGCGCACGGGGGCTTCCGCCCCGCCATGGAGGCCCTGGCGCGGGCCTTCGAAACCGGGGACGGGGTGGGGGAGGACCTGGAGGCCTCCGTGACCTGGACCCTCAAGGCCCGGGAGGCGGAACCCCGGAACCTGCGGGGCAGCCGCCTGGCGCGGCGCGGGCCGACCCGCCCGGGCCAGGGGGGACCGGTCCCGCCGCCGCGCCCGGAGGCCCCGGGTCCGGGCCCCGAGGCGGAGGCCCACTTCCGCATGGGGATGGGGCTCCTGGAGGGCTCCCGGGATCCGGCGGCGGCCCGGGCCTGGCTGCGCAGGGCCGCGGAGGCCGGGCACCTGGAGGCCATGGCCGAACTGGGCGGCCTCCTGGCCCGGGAGAACGACCCGGAGGCCGCCCCGTGGCTGCGGCGCGCCGGGGCCCTGGGCCACCGGGGCGCCCAGGTGCGGCTCGGCGCGCTGGAGCCTCCTTCCCGCCGGGGGAGGTGAGGCCTACCTGGCTTCCTTCTTCAGGATCAGGGTGCCCGTGGCCACGGGGGAGGTCCAGGTGCCCTTGAAGGTGGCGCCGTCCTCGCTGAAGGTGCCCTCGAAGTCCATGGTGCTCTCCATGACGCGGACGCCGGCGCCCTTCACCTTCGCGCCCTGCACCTTGTCGCCGAAGTCGCCCACCGCGGTGGCGAACCACACGGTCTCGCCCTTCACGGCGCCGCCGTCCACGGTGAAGGTGGCGGTGAGCTTGCCCTTCATGTTGGCGTCGTACTGCCACTCGCCCACCCAGCTTCCGGCGAGCTTGGCGAGGACGGCCGCGTCGTCGGCGCGGAGGGTGGCGGGGGCCAGGGCCACGGCCGCGGCCAGGAGGGGAAGGCGGAAGCCCTTCAGCATGGCGTCTCCTTGGGTTGTGGATTTACCGACCAATTGGCCGGTATCTTATCACGCGGGAAGCCCGGCGCACACTTCCGCGATGCGGGCCCGGAGATCGGCCAGGGTGAAGGGCTTCTCCAGGATCCAGGCCAGGGGATCGCCCTGGACCGCGGCCACGAGGGCCTCTTCCACGTAGCCGGTGGCCACCACCACCGGGAGGTGGGGCCTGCGCTCACGGAGGGCCGCCAGGGTCTCCACGCCGCTCATGCCGGGCATGTTGTTGTCCAGGAGCACCAGATCGGGCGCGTATCCGCCGTCGACCAGCGCGAGGGCCTCCCGGCCCCCGGACGCCGCGGAGCAGCCGTGGCCCAGCTGCGCCAGCATGGGGGGGACCGTGTCCAGGATGATCGGGTCGTCGTCCACGAGAAGGATCCGGAGCCCGGCAGGGGTCCCGTCCTGCGCCGCCGGGGCCTCGTCCGGAACGGTCCCGGGCCCGCCCGCGGGGAAGGTGAGCGCCACCCGGGTGCCCTCCCCCTCCCGGCTCCGGATCTCCACCGCGCCGCCGTGGGCCTTGAGGGTGCCGTAGACCCCGGCGAGGCCCAGCCCCGTGCCCTTCCCCGCGGGCTTGGTGGTGAAGAAGGGCTCCATGGCCCGGCGGAGCACCTCCGGGGACATGCCCTGGCCCGTGTCGGCCACGGTGAGCTCCGCGCCGCCCCCGGGCAGCCCCCGGGTGGCCAGGGTGAGGGTCCCGCCCGCGGGCATGGCGTCCAGGGCGTTCACGCAGAGGTTCATCAGGGCCGCCCCCAGGGAAGCCGCCTCCCCCGTGACGTGGCCCAGGTCCGGGTCCAGATCCTCCACCACCTCCACCCGCGAGAAGGTTGTGCCCCGCAGGATCTCCGCCTGGCTCCGGACGAGGGCGTTGAGATCCACGGGCCGGGGCGCCTCCAGCCCCTTCCGCCCGAAGGCGTTGAGGGTCCGCACCAGGCGCCGGCCCCGCTCCGCGGCCTCCAGCACCGTGTCCAGGGGGCGGGCCAGGGCCGGATCGGCGCTGCGGGCCTCCCGCAGGGTCGATGCCACCGAGACGATGGCGGCCAGGACGTTGTTCATGTCGTGGGCGACGCCCCCGGCGAGGAGGCCCAGGCTCTCGAGCTTCTGGGCATGGAGGAGCTCCGCCTCCAGGCGCTCCCGGTCCCGCTCCGCTTCGATGGACGCCGTGAGGTCCTGGCTCAGCACCAGGAGGCAGGGCTCGCCATCCAGGTCCGCGACCCGCGCGGTGAGCAGGACATGGACGGGGACGCCTCCCTTGGCCACCAGGTCCACCCGGCGCGGGGCCACCCCGCCCGTGGCCTCCATCTCCCGGCGGAGCGCGGCGCGGTCAGGCGATTCGCCCCAGATGCCCAGTTCCTCCGGAGTCCGGCCCAGGGCCTCCTCCCGGGACCAACCGTAGACCCGGGTCCAGGCGGGGTTGAGGTCCAGGAACCGGTCGTCCCGGAGGCGGCTGAAGGCGATGGGTTCCGGCGAGGCGTGGAAGACCCGGGAGAAGCGCTCCTCCTGGCGCAGGAGGCCGCGGATGAGGTACGAGGCGGAAATGGAGATGAGGGCGCTCAGGAGGAGGCCATTGAAGGCGATGACGACCCAGGCCGCGCCCGGGGGCTGGGGGGGCGGGGCCGGCAGGTGGCCGGTGACGGCCGCGATGCCGCAGGCCGCGTACGTGGCGCCTGCGAGGAGCCAAGCGAGGAAGGCCGCCCGCAGGTTCCAGAGGAGGGCCGCCAGCACCGGCACCGTCCCCAGCCACAGGGGGCCGGAGGCGAAGGCCCCCAGCTTCAGGAGCAGCCCCAGGGAAAGCCCGTAGGCCGCGGCCAGGAGCCCCAGGGACCGGACCCGGTACGACCAGTGGGGGCTCAGGGCCGCCAGGGCGATCCAGCCCAGGACGAGGGTATCCACCACGGCCACGGTCCAGAACCGGTGCTCCAGGGCCAGGACCAGGCTCGGCACGTACGCCACGGCGCCCAGGACCGCCCCGGCCTTGAGGATCACATCCACCAGCCGCTCGCGAAACCGGGCCAGTGCGGGCGCGCCTGCGGGCGATGGCTGGGAACGGTGCATGGGACGGCCGGGGAAAGGCGTGGAAGGCGGCATTCGGGGATGGACGCAAGCATGATGGCACAGATCAGGCAGGAAACCTCACCCGGACCTGGAAGGAACCGGCCCCACGGATTCCCCCCCCATTGAGAATATGCGCGGCTGCTATGCTAGGAAGCCTCAAGCTCTCAGGCACATCCGTGATTCGCTCCTGTCCCCGCTTTCCGACGTCGAGCCGGTGTCCGTCCACACCGGGAACGGCGTGAGCCTGTTCGGCAGGTTCGCCCGTTGGGCCCTCCTGGGCGCAGCCCTGGTCCTGAACGCGGCCGGCCGGCCCGTGAGGGTGGGGGTCTTCACCCACGTTCCCGCCATCTACATGGACCCCGTCGACGGCCAGCCCAAGGGGTTCTACGTGGACATGCTGCGGGAGGTGGCGGCCCGGGAGGGCTGGGACCTCCACTTCGTCCCGGGCAGCTGGTCCCAGGGCCTGGAGCGGGTGCGTTCGGGGGAGCTGGACCTCATCACCAGCGCCGCCAGGACCCCCGAGCGGGAGACCTTCCTCTCCTTCGGCCGGGAGTCCTCCTTCACCGTCTGGAGCCTGCTCTACGCCAACCCGAAGGTGCCCATCACCGGCATCATGGACGTGGCCGGGAAGCGCGTGGGCATCATGGCCGGCGACGCCAACGGGGCCAACTTCCGGAGCCTCTGCGCGTCCTTCCGCATCGACTGCGAATTCGTCCCCATGGACAGCTTCGAGGACGTGCTCGGGGCCGTGGCCGCGGGCAGGGTGGACGCCGGGGTGACCCCGAGCACCTTCGGGTACGCCCGGGAGGCCGGGTTCAAGGTGGTGCGCACTCCCGTCCTGGTCTCCCCCTTCGACATCTATTTCGCCACGGCCAAGGACCGGAACCTGGACCTGCTCCAGGCCCTGGACCGCTACCTGAAGGCGGGCAAGGCCAACCGGAACTCCGGGTACGAGGCCGCCCTGGAGCGGTGGATGTTCTCCCGGTCCGGGCACACCGAGACGCCATCCTGGGTGCCCCGGGCCCTGCTGGCCTCCGGCGCGCTGCTGGCCTTCGCCTTCGGGGCCGTGATGGTCTTCCGGCGCCGGGTCCAGGCGGCCACCCGCGAGATCGTGGCGCTGAACCGGGGGCTGGAGCACGAGCTGGCCGAGCGGCGCCGGAAGGAGGAGACGATCCTCAACGTCGCCAGCGGCGTCTCCAGCTCCATCGGAGAGACCTTCTTCCAGGACCTCGTCACCTACCTGGGCAGGGCCGCCGAAGCGGACATCGCCTACGTGTCCGAGGCCTTCGAACGGGACGGGACAACCTGGCTGCGGACCCTGGCGGTGGCGGGCCAGGGCGGGACGGCGCCCTTCGAGTACCCCCTGGAGGGGACCCCCTGCGAACGCGTGGTGCGCGACGGCGTGTGCACCTTCTCCAGCGGCGTGGCGGACCGGTTCCCCCGCAGCGGCCTCCTGCGGGAGATGGGGGCCCAGGGGTACGTGGGCGCCCCCCTGGAGGACGCGGAGGGACACCTGGGCGGCGTTCTCGCCGTGGTGACCCGGCGGCCCCTGGAGGACCCGGGGGAGGCGGCGTCCCTCCTGCGGATCTTCTCGACCCGGGCCTCGGCCGAGCTCCAGCGGCGGCGGGTGGAGGGCGAGCGGCTCGCCATGGAGCGCCAGATCCTGCATTCCCAGAAGCTGGAAAGCCTCGGCGTCCTCGCGGGGGGCATCGCCCACGACTTCAACAACCTCCTCACGGCGGTCATGGGCCACCTGAACCTGGCCCAGGTCAAGCTGGACCCGGGCTCGCCCTCGGCGCCCCACCTCGCCGCCATCGAGCAGATCGTGGGCCGGGCCTCGGACCTGACCCGCCAGATGCTGGCCTACTCGGGCAAGGGCCGCTTCGTCGTGAAGAACCACGACGTCAACCAGGTGATCCGGGAAATGGCCCACCTGCTCGAGGTCTCCATCACCAAGAAGGCCACCCTGGCCCTGGAGCTGGCGGAGCAGCTGCCCCCCATCGAGGCCGACGCGGCCCAGATCCAGCAGGTGGTGCTCAATCTGGTCACCAACGCTTCCGACGCCATCGGCGAGGCGGGTGGCTCCATCCGCATCCGCACCTCCGTCCGGGACCTGGCCGCCCCGGACCTGGAAGGCGTCCACCAGGGCTCGGCCATGGCCCCCGGTCCCCACGTGTGCCTCGAGGTGGAGGATACGGGCTGCGGCATGGAGCCGGCCATCCTGGCCAGGATCTTCGATCCCTTCTTCACCACCAAGGAGACGGGGCACGGCCTGGGCCTCTCGGCCATCCAGGGAATCCTGCGGGGCCACCGGGCCGGCCTCACCATCCGGAGCGAGACCGGGCGAGGCACCACCTTCCATGTGTTCTTCCCCGTGGCGGAGGGGTCGGCCGCTCCCTCTGCCGCGCCATCCGAGGCGCAATCGGGCCCCCTGCGGGGCACCGTCCTCCTCGTGGATGATGAAGAGATCATCACCATGGCCATCGCCGCCATGCTGGAGACCCTGGGCCTCCAGGTCCTGGTCGCCCACGACGGGGTCGAGGCCCTGGAGACCTTCCGGCGGGATCCCGGCCGCGTCGATCTCGTGCTCATGGATCTCACCATGCCCCGCATGGACGGGCGGGAGACCTTCGATGTCCTCCACGCCGAGGCGCCGGACCTGCCTGTCATCCTCAGTTCGGGCTACGATGAAAGGGAGTCCGTGCTGGAGTTCACCGGCAAGGGCCTGGCGGGCTTCCTCCAGAAGCCGTACACGATCCGGGCCCTGGCCCAGGCGATCGGTCCCGCCCTCCGCCGAGCGGACCCCCGTCCCTAGGAAAGCCCCCTGATGTCCTGCAACGACCAGCCCAAGACCTCCTCCTGCTCCGGCGGCTGCGGCTGCTCCGCCCCCTCCGGCACCCCCTGGATGGGCGCCCTGATGGACCCCGCCCTTCGCCGGAAGGTGCTGAAGCGCTTCTGGCGGGAGATGGCCCTGGGGGCCATGGCCGGTCTTGCGTTGGCGGGATTGGGCCTGCTTCTGGCCGATCGGCTCGGTCCCCTGGGACCGGCCCTGGGGGGTCCCTGGCTCCGGCTCCACGCCGGCGCCCTGGTGCCCGCGGCCATGGCGGCGGGCATCACCGTGGCCCTGAGGACGGGCCGGGCCTTCATCGGCACCCTCCTGGCCTCCGGCCTATGCCTGGCCCTGGGCGGCGCCCTGAACGGCCTCCTGGAAGCCGGGGAGGCCCTGCCCACCCACGCGGCCGCCTTCCTCGCCCTGGGCCTTCCCCTGGCGGCGGCGGGGGCCCTTGCGGCCCGGGCCCTCGTTCCCGGCGAGGGGGCCTAGGGATTGGACGAGCATCGCGCAAGGTTCCATCGCGCCGGAAGCGCTTTTGATCCAATGAATCGCTGACGAGACGCACTGCGTCGAGTCGGGGGATGCTGAGGATCGCTGAGGGTGTCCAGGGGTCCCATGCGACCAGGACCGGATAGGCGCCGCCAGCCGCCGTTCTCGTTCGTCAAAAAACGTCGCGGCATCGTACACCTGGGTGAAAACCCCAGGGGTACGAGAAGGCAGTCATGAGTACAACCCCATCTTCCCTAGGGTTTCCCCTATGACGACCCCACCCTGATCGGTCCTGTGGGGGGGACCGAGCGGTCGCTTCGCGCCCTCTCCGTCCCCGCACACCTAGTTGGACGGTGGCGTCCGGGAGATGGTGGGCAGGGGCTCCAGCAGGCGGCGCATCCAATCCTCCGCGAGGACGGGAAGGCCGTCGCCCGGCTTGTGCGCCGGGATATCCACGGCGGCCGTCCAAAGGGTGCGTTCCCCTTCCCGGGCCACCAGCTTGACGATGACGGTCCGCTCCCGGGCCTCGGGCTCCGGGGCCGGGCCACCGCCGAGCCCCCGGCCGCCCTCCGCCCC
>DATGXY010000142.1:0-14844 GCA_035298525.1 Holophaga sp. | reverse complement strand
GTGCTGGCGGCCCGGCATCACCTCAAGGCTCCCTTCATCGTCATCAACGCCGACGACTTCTACGGGGCCAGCGGCTTCCGGGCCCTGGCCGGGGCGCTGGGGGAGCCCGGGGCGGGCCCGGTGCCCGTCCACGCCATGGTGGCCTTCCGCCTCGCCAACACCCTTTCGCGCCACGGCACCGTGGCCCGGGGGCTCTGCCGGGTGGGCCCGGAGGGCCTCCTGGAGGGGATCCGGGAGCACACCGCCCTCCGGGCCCTGCCCGAGGGCGGGGCCGCCGAGGACGGCCCCGGCGGAACGCGGTTCTTCACCGGGGAGGAACCCGCCTCCATGAACATGTGGGGGTTCCGCCCCAGCCTCCTGCCCGCCCTGGAGGGCTACTTCCGGGCCTTCCTGGAGCGCCTGGGGGGGGACCCGAAGGCGGAGTTCTTCCTGCCCGCGGCCGTGGACGCCCTCATCCAGGAGGGCAGGGCCGCCGTGAAGGTCCTGCCCACCCCGGACCGATGGTTCGGAATAACCTACCGGGAGGACCAGGCGATCGTGCAGGAGGAGATCCGGGCCCTCGTGGAGGCCGGTCACTACCCCAGGAAGGAGGCCAACTGACATGGAAGCCCCCGAGACCCTCCTCCGGACCGTCGTGGGCCGGTTCCTCATCGAGGCCGACTTCGTATCGGCCCGGCCCCACGGCACGGGCCACATCAACGACACCTTCGCCGTCACCTGCGACCAGGGCGGCCGCAGGATCCGCTACCTCCTGCAGCGGCTCAACACCCGCATCTTCCGGGAGCCCCGGGCCCTCATGGCCAACGTGGAGGCCGTCACCGGCCACATCCGGCGCAAGCTGGAGGCCAAGGGCCTCCCCTGCAGCCGCCGGGTGCTCACCCTCGTCCCCGCCCGGGAGGGGGGCGCGCCCTTCGTGGACGACCCCGGGCTGGGCTTCTGGCGCGCCTACGTCTTCATCGAGGGAGCCCGCACCTACGATGTGCTGGAGAGCGTGGCCCAGGCCTTCCAGGCGGCCCGGGCCTTCGGGGCCTTCCAGGCCCTCCTGGCCGACTACGACGGCCCCGCCCTCACCGAGACCATTCCCGCCTTCCATCACACCCCGGGGCGCTTCCGGCGCCTCCAGGAGGCCGTGGCCCGGGACCCCCACGGCCGGGCCGCGGCCTGCGCCCCCGACCTGGCCTTCGCCATGGGGAGGGCCCCCCTGGCCCCCGTCCTCACGGATCTGCAGGCCTCCGGCGCCCTTCCCGGGCGCATCACCCACAACGACACCAAGCTCAACAACGTGATGCTGGACGAGGAGACCGGGGAGGGGGTCTGCGTCGTGGACCTGGACACGGTGATGCCCGGCCTCAGCCTCTTCGACTTCGGGGACATGGTGCGCACCGCCTGCAACCCCCTCGCGGAGGACGACCCGGACGTGGCCGGCCTGGAGGCCCGGGAGGACATGTTCATGGCCCTGGCCGAGGGCTACCTGGAGGGCACCGGCGGCGCCCTCCTGCCCCTGGAACGGGACCTGCTCGTCACCAGCGGCCAGCTCCTCACCTACGAATGCGGGCTCCGCTTCCTCACGGACCACCTGGAGGGGGACACCTACTTCCGCATCCACCGCCCCGGCCAGAACCTGGACCGGGCCCGGAACCAGTTCGCGCTCCTGCGGAGCCTGGAGCGCCAGGAGGCCGGCCTCCGCCGCAGGCTGGCCCTCCTCCCCGCCATGGCCTGAAGTCCCACGCCACGCATCCTATCCTGATCCCGGGGGAACCCATGAGCAGCACCCGCAATGTCCGCCAGATGCGCTACCTCCTCTTCATCGCCGGGATGGGCGGCCTCCTCTACGGCATCGATCTGGGCATCATCGCCGGCGCCCTGCCGTACCTGGAATCCACCGCCTCGGTGGCCTGGAGCCTCAACGCCCAGCAACTGTCCTTCATCGTCGCCGCCGTCCTCCTGGGCAGCGTGCTCAGCAGCCTCTTCGCCGGAGC
Organism: Holophaga sp.; assembly: GCA_035298525.1. Taxonomy (GTDB): domain Bacteria; phylum Acidobacteriota; class Holophagae; order Holophagales; family Holophagaceae; genus Mesoterricola. The sequence goes on along the minus strand of DATGXY010000142.1, from coordinate 12,865 downwards.
CCTCTCCGACCTGCTGGGGCGCCGCCCCGTCATGGTCCTGGCGGGCCTCCTCTTTTCCCTGAGCATCCCCGTCATCGCCCTGGCCAGCGGCTACACGCCCCTTCTCCTGGGCCGGCTCCTGCAGGGGGTGAGCGGCGGCCTCATCGGCGTCGTGGTGCCCCTGTACCTGGCCGAGTGCCTCGGGGCGGAAAACCGGGGGAAGGGCACGGGCATGTTCCAGCTCCTCCTCACCTTCGGCCTGGTGGTGGCCGCCCTCATCGGCTTCCAGAACGCCTGGAAGGTGGACCAGGCCGTGAAGGCGGCCAAGGCCCTGGCGAGCCTTGAAGCCCAGGCGGCCCTCGTCTTCGCCGCCAAGGACCACGCCTGGCGCAACATCTTCTGGATGGCCCTCACCCCCGGCCTCGTCTTCACCCTGGGGAGCCTAACCCTGGCCGAGTCCCCCCGTTGGCTCTTCAGGCGGGGCCGGGCCGCGGCCGCCCGGGAGGCCCTCCTGCGCACCCGCACCGAGGCCGCCGCCGACCTGGAGCTCAAGGAGATGGCCGAGGCCGCCTCCTCCGCCGGGGAGGCCGCGGGCGCCCGGGATTCCCTCCTCAGCCGCCGCTACGTGCTCCCCTTCGTGCTGGCCTGCGTGATCCTGGCCTGCACCCAGGCCACGGGCGTGAATTCGATCCTGGCCTACGTGGTGAACATCCTCAACCAGGCCGGCCTCTCGGGGTCCGTGGCCAACCTGGGCGATGTGAGCCTGAAGGTGCTCAACGCGGTCATGACGGTGGTGGCCGTGGCCCTGGTGGACCGCAAGGGGCGGAAGTTCCTCCTGATGGTGGGCACGGGCGGCATCATCGCCAGCCTCGTGTGCGCCTCCCTCCTCTTCTTCTCCAGCGAGCGGGGCCGCGCCGACCACCGCCAGGCCGTGCAGGCCATGGCGGCCGGGGACGCCCTGGAGTTCCGCTTCGACCCCGCCTTCGCCGCGGCCCTGCCCGGGGCGGTGCGGGAGGGCCGCCCCAGCCAGCTGACCCTCGTCTACGCCTACGGGCCCTTCACGGATGTGCGCACCCGGCGCACCGACGATCCCGATCCCAAGCCCCTGCGCATCACCCGGGAGGAAACGGTCCAGCCCGACAGCGTCCTGGGCCGGGCCTTCCGCCGGGCCCACCTGAATCCCTTCCCCGATCCCGCCGCCGCCGCCGGGGCGCCCCTGGTGATCCGCAAGGCGGAGGTGGGCCCCGTGCCCAGCCCGGCCCAGGGCTGGCTCACCGCCCTGTGCATCGCCGCCTTCATCGCCTTCTACGCCTCCGGTCCCGGCGTCTGCGTGTGGCTGGCCCTCTCCGAGCTCATGCCCACCCGCATCCGCTCCAACGGCATGAGCGTGGCCCTGCTCATCAACCAGTTCGTATCCACCTCCATCGCGGCGGTCTTCCTGCCCATGGTGGGCACCTACGGCTACGGGGCCATGTTCCTCTTCTGGGCCGGGTGCACCGTGATCTACTTCCTGGCCGCCGCCTTCGTGCTGCCCGAGACCAAGGGCCGGACCCTGGAGGAGATCGAGGCCCACTTCGCCGGGAAGAAGGCGTGAGGGCCCTCGTCCTCAGCGCCCTCGCCCTGGCGGCCCAGGCGGCGCCGCCCCGCGTCCTGGAGGCGAAGGGGGGCGTATTCCTCCTGGACGGCAGGCCCCTCCAGATCCGCAGCGGGGAGATGCACTACCCCCGCGTCCCCAGGGACCAGTGGCGGGCCCGCATGCGCATGATGAAGGCCATGGGCCTGAACGCCCTGTGCACGTACGTCTTCTGGAACGCGCACGAGCCGGAGCGTGGGCGCTTCGATTTCCAGGGGGACCTGGACCTGGCCGCCTACCTGCGCACCGCCGCGGAGGAGGGCCTCCTCGTCCTGCTGCGGCCGGGGCCCTACGTGTGCGCCGAATGGGAGTTCGGGGGCCTTCCGGCCTGGCTCCTGAAGGAGCCGGACCTGAAGGTGCGCACGGCGGACCCCCGCTTCCTGGACGCCGCCGGGCGCTGGATCGACGAGGTGGGCCGCCGCGTGCGGGATCTGCAGGGCACCCGGGGCGGCCCCGTCGTCCTGGTGCAGGTGGAGAACGAGTACGGCTCCTTCGGCTCGGACCCCGCCTACAAGGCCGCGATCCTCGCCGCGTTCCGGCGGGCCTTCGAGGTCCCCCTCTACACCAGCGACGGGCCCGACGCGAAGCTCCTGGCCGCGGGGGCCCAGCCGGACCTGCCCCCCGCGGTGAACTTCGGCGCGGACGACGCACCCGGGGAGGCCTTCGAGGCCCTCCAGCGTTTCCGACCCGGCACCCCCGCCTTCTGCGGGGAGTACTGGACGGGCTGGTTCGACCACGTGGGGGAGGCCCACCATGTGGTGCCGGGGGCCCAGGGGGCCGCGGGCGTGGCCTGGATGATGGCCCGGAACATCAGCTTCAACCTCTACATGTTCCACGGGGGCACCAGCTTCGGCTTCATGAACGGGGCCAACTGGGCCGGGCGCTACCAGCCCGATGTGACCAGCTACGACTACGACGCCCTCCTGGACGAGGCCGGGCGCCCCACGCCCAAGTACTTCGCCTACCGGGACGCCATCCGCCGGGCCCTTCCGGAGAGCCTGCCCCCCGTCCCCCCCGCGCCCGCCACCGGGACGATCCCCGCCTTCCGCTTCACAGCCTGGGCCGGCCTGGAGGGCCTCCTGGGCCGGGGCGCCGCCGCTGACCGGCCCCGGACCATGGAGGCCCTGGGCCAGGCCACGGGCTGGATCCTCTACCGCCACACCCCCGCCGCCGCGGCCCGGGGCGTGCTGGAACTGAAGGACCTGAAGGACTTCGCCGTCGTCTCCCAGGGCGGGCGCGTCCTGGGCGTACTGGACCGCCGCCTGAAGCAGACCTGCCTGGACGTGGACCTCGCCGCCGGGGTCCCCCTGGAGATCCTCGTGGAGAACGGCGGGCGCATCAACTTCGCCCGGGAGCTCCAGGAGGAACGCAAGGGCCTGGGCGACGCCCTGCTGGACGGCAAGCCCCTGCGCGGGTGGGAGCACCACTGCCTGCCCATGGCCGATCTCTCCGGCCTGCGCTTCTCGGCCCGGCCCCGCAAGGGCCCGGCCTTCCACCGCGCCACCTTCCGCCTGGCCTCCCCCCGCGACACCTTCCTGGACGTGCGGGGCTGGGGCAAGGGCTTCGTGCGCGTCAACGGCCGCAACCTGGGCCGCTTCTGGGACAAGGGGCCCCAGCGGGCCCTCTTCTGCCCCGCCTCCTTCCTGAAGGCGGGCCCCAACGAGATCGTCGTCTTCGACCTGGAGGACCGCGGGCGCCGCACCATGGCGGGCCTGGCCGATCCCCCCGAACCCACCCGCACCTCCCCGGAGCTCCCATGAGCCGAACCTTCCTCCGCATCGCCGCCGCCGGCGCCCTGGCCTCCCTCCCGGCCCTCCAGGCCGTGGACTTTCCCGGGAAGGTCCCCGGGCGGGCCTCGGCCTCCGCCGCGGGCGCCCAGTACCTCACCCTTTCCAACGAGGCCCTCTCCGTCTCCTGGGGGGTCTTCGGGGGCCGCCTCGTGCCCGCCACCTTCAAGGACCGCCTCAACGGCCGGGACCTGGAGGCGCCCCGGGAGGCCTTCGTCCTGGCCTTCCACGACGGGACCCAGCTCAAGGCCAGCCGCATGCGCCTCGTGTCCTTCGGGGTGGACGCCGTCCCGGCCCGGCCGGGGGCCACCAGCGAGGCGGAACGGATCCCCGGCCAGATGGCCAAGGCCGTCCTCCGTTCCAGGGACGGGGCCCTGCAGGTGGAATGGCAGGCCGTGCTGCGGGATGGCTCCAACTACGTGCGCCAGCGCATCGTGATCAGCCCCCTCAAGGAGGACGCGGACATCGCCCGGGTGACCCTCGTGGACCACTGGCTGAAGGGGGCCGAGGTCTCGGGCCAGGTGAACGGCTCCCCCGTGGTGGCCGGCACCGTCTTCACGGGCTTCGAGCACCCCATGTCCGTCACCCAGCTGGAGACGGGGGGCGTCCCCCGCCTCGTGCCGGCCCCGGGCACCGACGACGGTCCACTGGCCCCGGACGCGGCGAAGGCCGCCCAGGCCCAGGACGTGCGCTGGGGCAAGGCCCACGCCAGCTGCTGGCTGGACCTGGCCCTGCCGGTGCAGAAGGGCAAGGCCTTCGAGGCCTCCTCCGTGCTGGGCGTGGTGCCCGAAGGCCAGCTGCGGCGGGCCTTCCTGTACTACGTGGAGCGCGAGCGGGCCCGGCCCTGCGGCACCTTCCTCCACTACAACTCCTGGTACGACATCGGCTACTTCACCCCCTACGACGAGAAGGACTGCCTGGGCGCCATCAAGGGCTTCACCGAGAACCTGGCCGAGAAGCGGGGCGTGAAGCTGGACAGCTTCCTCTTCGACGACGGCTGGGACGACACCTCCAAGGGCGGCCAGTGGGTCTTCCACAAGGGCTTCCCCAAGGGCTTCACCCCCGTGCGCGAGGCCGCGGAGAAGGCCGGGGCGGGCCCCGGCGTGTGGCTCTCCCCCTGGGGCGGCTACGGCAAGCCCCGCATCGAGCGCCGCAAGAGCGGCCAGGCAGCCGGCTACGAGACCGTGCCCGATCCCTGGGATCCCAACCCCGAGTACGGCCAGCTCTTCGCCCTTTCCGGACCCCGGTACTACGAGAGCTTCCACAAGGCCTGCCTGGAGATGGTGACGAAGTACGGCATCAACCATTTCAAGCTCGACGGCACGGGCAGCATCAATTCCGTGATGCCCGGCAGCCGCTTCGGCAGCGACTTCGAGGCGGCCATCAGCCTCATCCGCGATCTGCGCCAGGCCAAGCCCGGCCTCTTCATCAACCTCACCACCGGCACCTGGCCCAGCCCCTTCTGGCTCTCCATCTGCGACAGCATCTGGCGGGGCGGGGAGGACCACAGCTTCGAGGGCCAGGGCTCCGACCGCGAGCGCTGGATCACCTACCGGGACGCGGACACCTTCGAGCGCATCGTGAAGGGCGGTCCCCTCTACCCCCTGAACAGCCTCATGCTCCACGGCATCATCTACGCCAAGGGGGCCCACGGCCTGAACTCCGACCCCGGCAAGGCCTTCACCCACGAGGTGCGCAGCTACTTCGGAAGCGGCACCCAGCTCCAGGAGATGTACGTCAGCCACGGCCTGCTCACCCCCGAGAACTGGGACGCCCTGGCCGAGAGCGCCAAGTGGGCCCGGGCCAACGCCGCCACCCTCACCGACACCCACTGGGTGGGCGGCGACCCCCGCAAGCTCGAGGTGTACGGCTGGGCCTCCTGGTCGAAGGAGAAGGGCCTCCTCACCCTGCGCAACCCCGCCGGGGAGCCCCGCACCTTCACCGTGGACCTGGCCAGGGCCTTCGAACTGCCCGCCGAGGCCGCCGGCGCCTACGCCGTGAAGCCCTCCTACAAGCAGCGGCCCCTGCCCGAACTGGAGGGGGCCCGGAACGCCTACAAGCCGGTGATGATCACCCTGAAGCCCTTCGAGGTGCTGGTCTTCGAGGCGCTGCCCAAGGTGGACTGACCGCGCGGACCCGGCCCCATCAATATATGAAATAATTAAGCATGTGTGCCGTCCTGCATGAAAAAAGGGTTCTTCACGGTTCTGAGTGAAGGCCTCGACCCACACTCACGATGGCAACGGTCTGGATGAGTGCCCCGGTCAGGTCGTTCAGGGCCGTCTCGGCCCCGATCTGAGTGGTGACTCCAGCGAAAAGCCCATCGCCGAGGCGCCGAGATAGCCGAGGTTCGCCGAGAAAACTATTTTTATGGTTCTCGGTAACCTCGGCTTCCTCGGCGCCTCGGCGATGGGCTCTTCGCTGGAGTTGGTCGAATCCATCGGAAAACAGGTCGGCAGCAGTGCACTTCGGGCATCCTGGAATTGCTGAGAAACCAGGATGGAAGGCCATGCCCATCACACGGGTGGCCGAGCATCATGGCCTCCACTGGGGCACGGTGAAAAACATCGACAAGGCCTACCTGGAGCGCACGCTGGAGCCAGCCGGACCGGGCAAGGTCCGGCTGCTCATGATGGACGAATCCCCCCTCCACAAGGGGCAGAGCTACGCCACGGGGTTCGCCGATGCCGAAACCCGCCAAGTGCTTTGGGTGGGCACGGCGCGAGGGGACAAGGTGCGCCGCGAGTCCCAGGAAAAAGATCAAACGCCGGGGCGCTGACTAGCTGCAGCCCGTGGTGGCGCCGCAGGTCTGGCACTTGAGGCAGGCGCCGTTCCGCACGAGGGTGAGGTGGCCGCACTCGGGACAGGGATCCCCGGTGTAGCCCTTCTGGCGGGCCGTCTCGAAGGCCGAGGGAGCGGCCTTGGGGGCGGCGTGCCCGTGGGTGTGGCCGTGGCCGTGGGCGTGGCCCGCGAGGGCGGCGGCGGGGGCCATCTCCGAGGGGGCGGAGGTCTCGGACTCGGGGAAGAGGGGCACCATGCCGCCGATGGCCGCGGCCAGGGCCTGGGCCTGGCTCTCGGGCTTGCGGGGCCCGGCCATCTGCATCAGCTGCTCGGGCTCCACCTGGGCCAGCTCGTAGCGGCCCAGGTAGCTGATGGCCAGCTCCCGGAACACGAAGTCGATGAGGCTGGTGGAGAACTTCACGGTGTCGCTGCCCTGGACCATGCCATTGGGCTCGAAGCGGGTGAAGAGGAAGGCGTCGCAGAACTCCTCCAGGGGCACGCCGTGCTGGAGGCCCATGGAGACGGCGATGGCGAAGCAGTTGAGCACGGCGCGGAAGCCGGCGCCCTCCTTGTGGATGTCCAGGAAGATCTCGCCCAGGGTGCCGTCCTCGTATTCGCCCGTGCGGAGGTAGAGCTTGGTGCCCCCGATGGTGGCGGCCTGGGTGTAGCCGCCCCGGCGGTTGGGGAGCTTGCGGCGGTAGGTGCGCACGATCTGGCTGGTGAGGGCCTGGCTCAGGGCCTGGACCTTCTCGGCCTTGGGGGCCTCGTCGTCGATGAGGGTGTCCACGCCCTCCAGCAGGTCCAGGTTGGTGGCGATGGCCTGGCTCATCTTGCTGCCGTCGCGGTAGAGGGCCACGGCCTTGAGCATGGCCTTCCAGGAAGCCCGGTAGATCTCGGCCACGTCCTCGACGGTGGCCTCGGCGGGGAGGTTGATGGTCTTGCTGATGGCCCCGCTGAGGAAGGGCTGGGCGGCGCCCATCATGCGGATGTGGCCCATGGGGGCGATGTAGCGCTGGCCCTTGCGGCCGCACTTGTTGGCGCAGTCGAAGATGGGCAGGTGCTCGTCCTTGAGGTGGGGGGCGCCCTCCACGGTCATGGAGCCGGCCAGGGCGTCCAGGAGGGCCGCGGTGGCCTCGGGACCGAAGTCCTTCTTCAGCCGTTCCACGTCCAGGACGAAGGCGGGGTCGAAGGCGGTGGGGAGCTTCTCCTCGACGGCCTTCAGCTCCTCGGCGGTCCAGCCCTTGGCCAGGAACTGGGCGCGGTTCACGCCCGGCGTGGCTTCGGTGATCTCCGTCCAGCCCACCACGTGGCGCTCGATGTCGCGGATCTGGTCCGGGGTGTAGCCCAGGCGGGCCAGGGCCTCGGGGATGGCGCGGTTGACGAGCTTGAAGTACCCGCCGCCGGCCAGCTTCTTGAACTTGACGAGGGCGAAGTCGGGCTCGACGCCGGTGGTGTCGCAGTCCATGAGGAGGCCGATGGTGCCGGTGGGGGCGAGCACGGTCACCTGCGCGTTGCGGTAGCCGTGCTCATTGCCCAGTTCCAGGGCGCGGTCCCAGCTCTCGCGGGCGGCGTCCAGGATGGAGCGGGGCACGAGGCCGCCCTTGAGGCCCTGGGGCTTGATGCTCAGGCCCTCGTACTCGGAGGCGGGGGCGTCGTAGGCGGCGCGGCGGTGGTTGCGGATGACCCGGAGCATGTGCTCGCGGTTCCGCTCGTAGCCGGGGAAGGGGCCCAGCTGGCCGGCCATCTCGGCGCTGGCGGCGTAGGCGTCGCCCGTGAGGATGGCGGTGAGGGCGGCGCACCACTGGGTGCCGGCCTCGCTGTCGTAGGGGATGCCCAGGCGCATCAGCATGGCGCCCAGGTTGGCGTAGCCCAGGCCCAGGGTGCGGAAGTCGTAGCTGAGGCGGGCGATCTGCTCGGAGGGGAACTGGGCCATCAGCACGGAGATCTCGAGGACCACCGTCCAGATGCGGATGGCGTGGCGGTAGCCGGCCAGGTCGAAGCCGCCGTCGGGGGTGAGGAAGGCGCAGAGGTTGAGGGAGGCCAGGTTGCAGGCCGTGTCGTCGAGGAACATGTACTCGGAGCACGGGTTGCTGGCGTTGATGGGTCCGTCGGCGGGGCAGGTGTGCCACTCGTTGATGGTGGTGTCGTACTGGACGCCGGGATCGGCGCAGGCCCAGGCTGCGAAGTTGATCTTGTTCCAGAGGTCCCGGGCCTTGAGGGTGCGGCTGACCTTGCCGTCGGTGCGGCGCTCCAGGTGCCAGTCCCCGTCCTTCTCCACGGCCCGCATGAAGTCCTCGGGCACGCGCACGGAGTTGTTGGAGTTCATGCCGCCCACGGTGGCGTAGCCCTCGCCGTCCCAGGAGGTGTCGTAGCCCTTCAGGTCGCGGGCGAAGTCGCCCTGGGCCAGGCGGCTCAGGCACTGGGCGAGGAAGGCGGAGGCCGCGCCGTCCTGCTTGGCCTTGGCCAGGGCCTTGCGGAGCTTCTCGTTGGTCTTCGGGTTCGCGTCGCGGCTGGTGGAGCCTTCCACGGCCTCGCACATGGCGTTCCAGTGGCGGCCCAGGAGGAGGCTGCCGGCGGCCATCATGGCGACCTTGCGCTCCTCGGTGACCTTCCAGTCGACGAAGGCCTCGATATCGGGGTGGTCCAGGTCCAGGCAGACCATCTTGGCGGCGCGGCGGGTGGTGCCGCCGCTCTTGATGGCGCCCGCGGCGCGGTCGCCCACGGCCAGGAAGCTCATGAGGCCGGAGGAGGCGCCGCCGCCCGAGAGGTTCTCCATGGCGCCGCGCACCTTGGAGAAGTTGGTGCCCGTGCCGCTGCCGTACTTGAAGATGCGGGCCTCGCGGGTCCACAGATCCATGATGCCGCCGGGGTTGACCAGGTCGTCCTCCACGCTCTGGATGAAGCAGGCGTGGGGCTGGGGCCGCTCGTAGGCGGAGGTGGACTGGCGCGTCTCGCCCGTGGCGGGATCCACGTAGCTGTGGCCCTGGGCGGGACCGGCGATGCCGTAGGCGAAGTGGAGGCCCGTGTTGAACCACTGGGGGCTGTTGGGGGCGCACATCTGGTTGGCGAGCATGAACACCAGCTCGTCGTAGAAGGCCTGCCCGTCCTCGGCGGTGTCGAAGTAGCCGTGGCGCTCCCCCCAGTGCCGCCAGCAGCCCGCGAGGCGATGGAACACCTGCCGCGCATCCTTCTCGCCCCCGCCGGAGGCGTCGATGCCCTTCCGGCGGAAGTACTTCTGGGCCAGGATATCCACCGCCACCTGGGACCATCCCTCGGGGACCATGACATCCTTGGCTTCGAACACGACCTTGCCGTCAAGCTTGGTGATGCGGCTGGTGCGTGCCACGAAGGGGATCCCCGCCAGGGGGTCCTGTCCGGCCTTGGTGAACGCGCGGAAAATCTGCATGGCTTCCTCAGAGCAGCTGAAAAATTTGTAGAAAAATCCCTACACGGGCGTTTGCGGCCTGTTCGTTTCCTGACGCAAGGGATTGTGTCGGAGAGAAAGCATCACCCCAAGATCTTGGGGCGTCAAGGGGGAACGGGCGGGTAAATTTGGCCGGATCGGGACAGGCCTTGAGTTTCAAAGCATTTATCAAAAAACGTCAGTTCGTTCGGTTTTCGGGACCCTCGACTTCAGGGTCAGGCCCCTGGATATCATGCATCGGCCCCTCCTTCCTGGCGGGGCCGATGCATGATGTCTACGCCCGGGGGCCCCGTCCGGGTATCATGGAACCAAGCCGGGCCCCATGCATCGGGGTGCGATGAACCGGGTCAGGTCGGAAGAAGCAGCCCTAAGTCGTTCCCCCGAGTGCCGTGGCAAGCCCGGCCCTTCCATGTACGCGCGCCGGGAAGGCATGCATCGTCTGGCTAGGTCCGCCCGGCCGTCCTGCGCTATGCTGGCTCGAGCCTCCGGCCCAGCCAACCCATTCCCCACGCAGCCCCCCGCCCGGGGGACCCGCAAGGAGACGCGCATCATGGCGGAAACCCGCAGATCCCAGATCTTCACCCGCAAGCCGCTCGAACTCCTCATGGAGGAGATGAAGGGCGAGAACCGCCTGAGGCGCATCCTGGGCCCCGTGCAGCTGACGGCCCTGGGCGTGGGGGCCATCATCGGCGCCGGGATCTTCGTGGCCACGGGCGCGGCCGCCCACAACGTGGCCGGGCCCGCCCTCATGCTCAGCTACGTGGTGGCGGGCATCACCTGCATCTTCGCGGCCCTGTGCTACGCGGAATTCGCCTCCATGGTGCCCGTGGCGGGCTCGGCCTACACCTACGCCTACGCCACCCTGGGCGAGCTCTTCGCCTGGATCATCGGCTGGGACCTGATCCTGGAATACGGCGTGTCCAGCGCGGCGGTGGCCACGGGGTGGTCCGCGTACGCCCAGAGCTCCCTCTCCAAGCTGGGGGTGGAGCTGCCCCTCCTCCTTCGCGAGTCGCCCTGGCGCTACGACGCCGTCCACGGGGTGTTCGTGAAGACGGGGAGCATGATCAACCTGCCGGCGGTGCTCATCACGGCGGTGGTCACCTGGGTGCTGGTGAAGGGCATCAAGGAGAGCGCCGGGTTCAACGCCACCATGGTGGGCATCAAGGTGGCCGCCGTCCTCTTCGTGATCGCCGTGGGCGTCTTCTTCATCAGCGCCACCAACTGGCACCCCTTCGCCCCCTTCGGGTGGACGGGCCTCTCCTTCTTCGGCCACCACGTGGCGGGCCAGGTGGATCCGGGCGGCAAGCCCGTGGGCATGCTGGCCGGCGCGGCCATCATCTTCTTCGCCTACATCGGCTTCGATTCGGTCTCCACCCACACGGAGGAGGCCAAGAACCCCCAGCGGGACGTGCCCCTGGCCATCGTCATCTCCCTGGTGCTCTGCACCGTGCTCTACATCGCCGTGGTGGCCGTGCTCACGGGCATGGTGCGCTTCGACCAGCTGGACGTGAACGCGCCCGTGTCCATGGCCTTCAAGGCCAAGGGGCTGGGCTGGGCCGAGGGCCTCATCGCCACCGCGGGCGTGGCGGGCATCACCTCGGTGCTCCTGGTGATGATGCTCAGCGGCCCCCGGGTCTTCCTGGCCATGGCCAGGGACGGCCTGCTGCCCAAGAGCGTCTTCGGCGTCGTCCACCCCGAGTACCGCACCCCCTGGAAGTCCACCATCCTCATCGGGCTCTTCGTGGCCACCCTCAGCGGCCTCCTGCCCATCGATTCCCTCCTGCACCTCACCAACATCGGCACCCTGCTGGCCTTCGTGATCGTGTGCGCGGCCGTGCTCATCATGCGCCGCAAGTACCCCGATACGCCCCGGCCCTTCCGGTGCCCCTGGGTGCCGGTGGTGCCCATCCTCGGCATCCTCCTCTGCCTCCTGCTCATGTTCAGCCTGCCCGCCGAGAACTGGTGGCGGCTCATCGCGTGGCTGGCCGCGGGCTTCGTCATTTATTTCCTCTACGGACGCCGTCATAGCGTCATGAAGCAATACCTGGAAAACAACCCCTAGCCACCGGCATCAAAGAGGCCAGGTGCGGCTCACCCCCCAGGGGGGCCCGCCATGGCCCGGACAGGGCGACAAGCGCAGGACCAGGCGAATCCCGTTCATTCCTTCGGATGGCGCCTGGTCCTTGCTCTAGGCGTCCGGTCCGGGTCCAGCGCAAACCCCAGGAGGTCAAGCATGGACACCGGTCCACGCGCGGGCACCGCCCGCCACCAGTTCTTCACCTGCAAGCCCATCCACCGCCTGCTGGCGGAAGCGGAGGACGACCAGCGGCTCCTGCGGGCCCTGGGGCCCGTCCAGCTCACGGCCCTGGGGGTGGGCGCCGCCATCGGGGCGGGCATCTTCGTGGCCACGGGGGCGGCGGCCCGGGACGTGGCCGGGCCCGCCCTCATGCTGAGCTACCTGATCGCCGCCATCACCTGCGTGTTCGCGGCCCTCTGCTACGCGGAGTTCGCCGCCATGGTGCCCGTGGCCGGCTCCGCCTACACCTACGCCTACGCCACCCTGGGAGAGCTCTTCGCCTGGATCATCGGCTGGGACCTGATCCTGGAGTACGGGGTCTCGGCGGCGGCCGTGGCCACGGGCTGGAGCGCCTACGCCCAGGGCCTCCTGGCCAAGGCGGGCCTGGTGGTGCCGACCCTCCTGGCCGAGTCCCCCTGGCGCTACGATCCGGCCACGGGGGCCCTCGTCTCCACGGGGTCCCTCCTGAACCTGCCCGCGGCCCTGGTGGTGCTGGCCGTCACCGCCATCCTCGTGCGCGGCATCCGGGAGAGCAGCCGCTTCAACGCCGTCATGGTGGCCATCAAGGTGGCCGCCGTCCTCTTCGTCATCGTCGTGGGCCTCACCTTCGTGCGGGTGGAGAACTGGCACCCCTTCGCCCCCTACGGGTGGACGGGGCTCTCCTTCTTCGGCCACCCGGTGGCGGGGCAGGTGGATCCGGGGGGCAAGCCCCTGGGCATGCTGGCGGGCGCCGCCATCATCTTCTTCGCCTACATCGGCTTCGATTCCATTTCCACCCACGTGGAGGAGGCCCGGAACCCCCAGCGGGACGTGCCCCGGGGGATCATCGCCTCCCTGCTCATCTGCAGCGTCCTCTACGTGGCCATGGTGGCGGTGCTCACGGGCATGGTCCCCTTCCATCAGCTGGATATCCACGCCCCCGTCTCCCTCGCCTTCAAGGCCCGGGGCATGGGCTGGGCGGAGGG
>DATGXY010000141.1:0-6943 GCA_035298525.1 Holophaga sp. | reverse complement strand
GTTCCTGGCGCCCGGCGCCCCCCGTCCCAGCGCCGCGAAGGCCCTGGTCCTCGCCCGCCGCATGGAGCGGGAGCCCGACCGGGCCCCCAGCCTCGCCCCCGTCGCCCGGGCCTCGGCCCGGGCCGGCCTGGCGGCCCCCCTCGATCTCCCGGGCCGGGAAAAACTGGCCCGCCTTGCCGGAGGAAACCCATGAGCCGACCCGTCCGGATCCTGTACCTGGAGGACGCCCCGGAGGACGTGGAACTGGTGAAGGCCACCCTGGCCTCGGACTACCTGGACGCCGATGTGACCTGGGTGAACGGCCGGGAAGGCTTCCAGACCGCGCTGCGGGACGCCTGGAACTACGATCTCCTGCTGGTGGACTTCAACCTGCCGGACATCGGCGGGGACGAGGCCCTGGACCTGGCCCGGCGGGCGGCGCCCGACCTGCCCTTCGTCTTCCTATCCGGCCACATCGGCGATGAGCGGGCCGTGGAATGCCTGCGCCGGGGGGCCACGGACTACGTGCTCAAGACCAATCTCCCCCGCCTCCCCCCCGTCGTGCGCCGGGCCCTGGAGGAGGCCCGGGAGCTCGCCGCGCGCAAGGCGGCCGAAGCCTCACACGCCCGGGTGGCCGCCCTCCTGCGCACCGCCCTGGAATCCACCTCCGAGGGCATCCTGGTGGTGGATCTGGCCGGGCGCATCTCTGCCTACAACCGCAAGTTCCTTTCCATGTGCGGCATCCCCGAATTCGTCATGGCCCCCATGCGCCTGGACGAGGTCATCGACTACCTGGACGGCCAGATCGGCGACGCCAGCGCCCTGCTGGACGAGGTGCGGCTTTTGCGGAACCAGTCGGAGCGGGAGGGAGGCGGCATCCTTTCCCTTCCGGGGAACCGGACCATCCAGGAATCCAGCCGGCCCCAGAAGGTGGGCACGGACACGGTGGGCCGCGTGCTCAGCTTCCGGGAGGCCCCGGCCCGGGAAGCCCCCCAGGATCTGCTCAAATCCGTGGGCGGCGGCCGCTCCTCCTTCACCCAGGCTTCCCTGGCCGCCCGCGTCGTGCCTTGGATCCTCCAGGGGGACCGGGTCCTGATGCCCGAAACGGGCCCCGCCATCCTGGGCCTGGAGGCCCCGCCGGCCGAACTGGAGGACCTGGTGGCCCTCCTGCACCCCGAGGATGTGCGCCTCTTCCAGGAGGCTCTGGAGCGCAGCGTGAACGTGGGCTTCCCCGCCCGCATCAAGCGCCGGGACGGGGGCTGGACCTGGACCCGGTGGACCGTGGACCGGGGCGTGGACGGCTACCGGGGCGCCATCCAGGAACTCACGGAGGAGGCCTGGGCCCAGGCCCGGGACCGGGAACGGCACCGGGCGGAGGGGGCCCTGGTGGGCGGGCGGCGCCTGGCCGCCCAGGCCCTTCCCGCCCTGGAGGCGGCCCTGGCGGAGGCCGATCACCTGGGGGACGGGGCCCGGTGCGAGCGCCTCACCGCCCTCCTGCGGGACCTGGCCGCCACCCTGGGCCGGGTCCGGGATCTGGGGGAGGTCCCCCCCTCGGTCCCCGCCCCCGGGGATCCGGACGCCTATCTGGCCACGTTCCTGGAAAAGGCCCGGACCCTCGCCGGCCCCGGCTTCACCCTCACCTTCGCCCCGGCGGGGTCCCTGCCCCCGGTGCGCCTGGACCCAGCCCGCCTGGACGCCGCCCTGGGGGCCCTCGTGGCCAATGCCCTGGAAGCCCAGGGGGACCAGGGGACCCTGGAACTGGCCACGGCCCTCCTCTACCCCCGGGCCCACAGGCCGGGCAGCCTCCCCGGCCCCATGCGGGCCCGGGTGGCCCTGGAGGTGCGCGACGGCGGGCCGGGCATCCCCGAGGCCCTCCGGGGCCGGGTGCTGGAGCCCTTCTTCACCACCCGGCGGGGGGGGCGCCACGCGGGCCTGGGCCTGACCCTGGCCCGGGAGGCGGCCCGGAGCCTCGGGGGCGATCTGATGCTGGCCTTCCCCCCCGAAGGGGGCACCCTCGCCCGGATCCTCCTGCCCGCCCTGGACGCCGGCGCGCCCTGAGCCCTCAGCCTTCCAGCGCCGCCTCGACCCGCTTGGGGGCCAGCACCCGGTCCAGGTCCGCCGGCGTGATCCCCACCAGGAAGCCCCGGCTGCCGCCGTTGATCCAGATGCGCTCCAGAGCCATGATCCCCGCCTCCACGAACACGGGCATGGCCTTGCGGGTGCCGAAGGGGCTGGTGCCCCCCACCAGGTAGCCCGAGTGCTTTTGGGCCACGTCGGGCTTGCAGATCTGCACGCTCCGGGCCCCGATCTGGCGGGCCAGGGCCTTCACGCTCACCTCCCGGTCCCCGTGCATGAGCACCACCAGGGGCTTGCCCCCCTCGTCCTCCATGACGAGGGTCTTGATGACCGCATGCTCGTCCACCCCCAGGGTCCGGGCGGCAACGGCCGTCCCCCCGTGTTCTTCATAGGTGTACAAGTGTTCTTGATATTGGATCTTATGTTCCTTGAGCAGACGGACTGCCGCGGTGCTGGGCGCTTTGGACATGCTCCAAGTATGTTGCAAGCGGGTGCAAAATGTGCGAGGTTGGTCCCACCGATGGAGGAGCGATCCCCATCAGTACGGCGGAGGAGGGGGATGGCCCCTTTGATCCCGCCCGAAAGGGGAGGATCGCCGAAGGGGAAGGGTCCCATCGACCCGGACCTTGGACGAACGGGCTAATACCCGGCGGCTGTCGCGGCGTCACACCGCCGCGGAGTGCCTGAGGACGACGACCTGGCCTTCGGGCCGGGAAGGGGTCAAGGGTCTTCATCCGTTCCTCGGAGGCCCTATGGAATCCCTTCCCAACCAAACGAACGAACTGGCACTTCCCGGAGGTGCCCGATGATCGTCATGAAGTTCGGCGGCACCTCCGTCCAGGACGCGGCGGCCATGCGGGAGGTGGAGGCCCTGGCCCGGGGGGCCCGGGACCGGGCCCCCCTCGTCGTCCTCTCCGCCACCGCCCGGACCACGGACGCCCTCTTCGAGGCGGCCACCCGCGCCGAGGGGGGCGATCTGGCCGGGGCCCTGGAGCTGCACGGGGCCCTGATGGCCCGCCACCGGGGCATCGCCTCGGACCTGCTGCCCGGAGGCCTTCCCCCCGAGCTGGAGGGGGCCCTGGGCGAACTGGGGGCGGAACTGGACCTCCTCCTGCGGGGGGTGGCCCTCCTGAAGGAGCTGAGCCCCCGGAGCATGGACGCCATCGCCAGCATCGGCGAGCGCCTCAGCACCCGCATCTTCGCCGCCTACGCCGGCGCCGCCTGGGTGGACGCGAGGCGGATCATGCGCACGGACGCCGTCTTCGGCTGCGCCCGCCCCCTGCCCGACCTGGAGGACCTGGCCGGGCGGATCCTGGCCCCCCTCCTGGGCCCCGGCCGCATCGTCGTCACCCAGGGCTACATCGGCGCCACCGCCACGGGGCTCACCACCACCCTGGGCCGCGGGGGCAGCGACTTCAGCGCGGCCCTCTTCGGCGCCGCGCTCCAGGCCGAGGACATCCAGATCTGGACGGACGTGGAGGGCGTGCTCACCGCCGACCCCCGGGTCGTGCCCGGAGCCCAGCCCATCGCCGAGCTGGGCTTCGGCGAGGCCGCGGAACTGGCCGCCTTCGGGGCCAAGGTGCTCCACCCCGCCACCATCCAGCCCGCGGTGGAGAAGGGGATCCCCGTCACCGTGCGCCACGCCCGCAGGCCGGAGGGGCGCTTCACCACCATCACCGGCGCGGTGAGCACGGGCCGGCCCGTCACCGCCCTGGCCCACCGGGGGCCCGTCTGCGTCCTCACCGTCGCCTCGGCCCGCATGCTCAACCAGAGCGGCTTCCTGGCCAGGCTCTTCGACGTCTTCGCCCGGCACAAGGTGAGCGTCGACCTCATCAGCACGGCCGAGGTGAGCGTCTCCCTCACCGTGGAGGCCGACGCCCCCCTGGAGGGGGTGCTGGAGGACCTCTCCGCCTTCGCCACCGTGGGCACCGCCACGGGCCGCGCCATCGTGGCCGTCGTGGGCGAGCGCCTCAAGCACACCCCGGGGATCACGGGCCAGGCCTTCGGGGCCCTGCGCGACATCAACGTGGAGATGATCAGCATGGGCGCCAACGAGATCAACCTGAGCATCGTCGTGCGCCAGGAGGACGCCAGGGAGGCCGTGAGGCGCCTCCACCACGCCCTCATCGAGGAGGGACGGCCATGAGGATCGGCATCTTCGGCCAGGGGAGGCTGGGCGCCGCCATCGCCCAGGCCGCGGCCGCGGCCCCGGATATCGACGTGGCCTGGGTCCTGGACGGCCCCGGCGAACCGGCGGGGGTGGACGCGGCCATCGACGCCAGCGTCGCCGCCGCCGTGCCCGCGCACCTGGAATGGGCCCTGGGAACGGGGAGCGCCCTCGTGATCGGCGCCACGGGCTGGGAGATCCCGGACCTGGCGGAACGGGTCGGGACCCGCATCGGCGTGCTCACCGCCCCCAACTTCAGCCTGGCCGTGGCCCTCATGGCCCGGCTCTCCAAGGTGCTGGGGCGCTTCGCGGCCCTGGACCCGGAACTGGACCCCTACCTGCTGGACCACCACCACCGCCTGAAGGCGGACGCCCCCAGCGGCACCGCGAAGCGCCTGGCGGCCTCCCTCATGGCGGGCTGCCCCCGCAAGACCGAGTGGACCCTGGGCACGGCCGCCCCCCACCAGCTGAGCCTGGCCGTGCTCCGCGCCGGCGCCGAATTCGGCAGCCACACCGTGGGCCTGGACGGCCCCGCCGAGACCCTCGCCCTCACCCACCAGGCCAGGAGCCGGCTCGTCTTCGCCCAGGGCGCCCTGCGGGCGGCGCGCTGGATCCAGGGCCGCAAGGGCCTGCACACCTTCGACGCCTGCGCGGCGGAAACCCTCGACCCCCTGTTCGGAGACCTGTCATGAGCTTCCAAGGAACGTTTACGGGACTCTGGGTGGCCCTGGCCACCCCCTTCACGGAAGCGGGGGAGGTGGACCTGCCCGCCTTCCGGCGCCTGGTGGCCCACGTGGGGGCGGGGGGCGCCGACGGGGTCGTCGTCCTCGGCTCCACGGGGGAGGCCGCCACCCTCCTGGACGACGAGCGCGATGGGCTGGTGGAGGCCTGCCTCCAGGCCGCCGGGTCCATGGGCGTGGTGGTGGGCACCGGCTCCAACGCCACCCGCCAGGCCGCGGCCTGGACCCGCCGGGCCCAGGCCCAGGGCGCCCACGGGGCCCTGGTGGTGACCCCCTACTACAACAAGCCCACCCCCGGGGGCCTCGCGGCCCACTACGCCGCCGTGGCCGAAGCCGCGCCGGGCCTGCCACTCATCGCCTACAACGTGCCCGGCCGCACGGGCCTGAACCTGGCCCCCGCGGCCCTGGCCGCCCTGTGGGAGAACCCCCAGGTGGTGGCCGTGAAGGAAAGCAGCGGCAACCTGGCCCAGATCGCCGAGATCGCCCGGACCCTGCCCGCGGGGAAGCGCCTGCTCTCGGGCGACGACAACCTGGCCCTGGCCTCCATCGCCGTGGGCGCCTCGGGCCTCGTGAGCGTGCTGGGCAACGCGGTGCCCCGGGAGACCGCCGCCCTCGTCGCGGCCGCCCTGGAGGGGCGCCGGCGGGAGGCCATCGCCCTCCACCAGGAACTCCTGCCCCTCATGGACGCCCTCTTCCTGGAAAGCAACCCCATCCCCCTCAAGGCGGCCCTGGAGATCCTGGGCCTCTGCGGACCGGGCCTGCGCCTGCCCCTGACCCCCGCCTCCCGGGCCACCCGGGAGCGCCTGGCCCAGCTGCTGCCGGCGGGAGGTGCCCGGTGATCGCCCTCGCGGACTTCTACGCCCGGCCCCTGGAGGCCATCCTGTCCGACCCCGCCCTGGGGGAGGTCTTCCCACGACTCCTGGACGCCCTGGAGGCGGGGGAGGTGCGCGCCGCCCAGCGGGGTGCGGACGGGGCCTGGCACGCCAACCCCTGGGTCAAGACGGCCATCCTCGCGGGCTTCCGCACCTCGGCCACCCGGGAGATCCCCGGCTGGCCCGGGCCCTGCTTCGACCGGGAGGCCTATCCCCCCCGCGCCCTCGGCCTGGAGGACGGGGTCCGCCTCGTTCCCGGCGGTTCCGCGGTGCGCCGCGGGGCGCACGTGGCCAAGGGCGTGGTGATCATGCCCCCCGCCTACGTGAACGTGGGGGCCTTCGTGGACGAAGGCACCATGGTGGACAGCCACGCCCTGGTGGGAAGCTGCGCCCAGGTGGGCAAGCGGGTCCACCTGTCCGCCGGCGTCCAGGTGGGCGGCGTCCTCGAGCCCGCGGGCGCCCTGCCCGTGGTGGTGGAGGACGAGGCCTTCGTGGGGGGCCTTTGCGGGCTCTTCGAGGGGGTCGTCGTCTCCCGCCGGGCCGTGCTGGCTCCCGGCGTGCTCCTCACCGCCTCCACCCGCATCTACGATCTCGTGAACGAGCGGGAGCTGACCCGGGTGGTGCCCGAGGGCGCCGTGGTGGTGCCCGGTTCGCGCCCCGGCCCCGGGGCCTTCGCCCTCAACCGCCGCCTGAACCTGAGCGCCCCCTGCATCGTGAAGTACCGGGACGCCAGGACCGAGGCCGCCACGGCCCTGGAGGAGGCCCTGCGATGAAGCCCGCGGCCCGGCTGGACCACCTGGGGCCCAGCCCCATCCGCGCCATCGCCGAGGGCGCGCCCGCGGACGCCGTGGCCATGGGCCTGGGCGAGCCCGGCTGGGACCTGCCGGCCCCGGCCCGGGAGGCCCTGGCCGCCCTTCGCGGGCCCTGCGCCTACGGCCCCAACGGGGGCCTGCCCGAACTGCAGGAGGCGGTGGGGGCCTTCCACGGGGAACCCGCCTCCCGGGTCCTGCTGGCCTGCGGAAGCCAGGGGGCCCTCTACGCCCTCATCCACGCCTGGGCGGGCCCCGGCGACCAGGTGCTGGTGCCCGATCCCGGCTTCCTGGCCTACC
>DATGXY010000140.1:0-3684 GCA_035298525.1 Holophaga sp. | reverse complement strand
AGGGCGGCGGCCAGGAGGTCCAGGGCCCGCTGGAGGCGCCGGGCCTCCGCCTCCGGATCCTGGGCCCGGGCCGGGGCCGGGGGTTCGGCGGGGCTGAGGAAGCAGGCGGGGCCCTCCCCCAGGCCAGGCACGAGGGGCTGGGCGGGCCACCAGGACGCCGGGATGCGCCGGAGGATGGGGGGCACCTGGGTTTCCGGCGCGGGGGCGGGGGCCCCGTCCCCTTCCAGGAAGGGCCCGGACAGGAACGCTTTCAGTTCGCCCAGGGCCGCTTCGGCCCCGGCGTCTTCCGGCCGGACGAGGCAGGGGTCCCCGGGCCGGGTATCCGTGGCCAGGAGGGCCAGGACGCTGGCGAAGGGGGCTTCGCGCCCCGTGCGCTCGTTCACCCAGGTGAAGGCCCGGGAGCCGGCCCAGAGGCCCAGGGCCGTGGCCGGACGCGCGTGAAGGCCATCGGCCAGCGGGCAGGGGAAGCGCAGTTCCCCCATCAGGCGTCCAGCTTGGCGAAGATTTCCGCCGGGTTGCGGATGGCCAGCTGCACGGGCACCTCCAGCACCCGGGGCACGTTCCGGAACCGATCCCGCCCCTCCACGGCGATATCGGCGGCGAGGATGAGCACGTCCGCGGCGGCCACGTCGGCCTCCTCCAGGCGGTTCTCCAGGCCCATGGCCCCCTGGGTCTCCACCTTGATGCGATGGCCCAGCTGCTTGCCGACCCGCTCCAACTGCTCGGCGGCCATGTACGTGTGGGCGATGCCCGTGGGGCAGGCGGTGATGGCGATGATGTTCACGGGGCCTCCTTCCTGCCGCGCAGGAGGTTAAGGGTGAAGGCCACGGCGAGGACGCCGGCGGCGATGGAGACGAGGTACCAGAGGCGGTGGTCCACCACCGGCAGGACGATGAGGCCGCCATGGGGCGCGTGGTCCCCCACGCCCCCCACCATGGCCAGGGCCGCGCCCAGGGCCGAGCCGCCCATGATGGTGGGGATCACCCGCAGGGGATCGGCGGCGGCGAAGGGGATGGCCCCTTCGGTGATGCCGATGGCCCCCATGGCCAGGGCCGCCAGGCCCGATTCCCGCTCCTGGTCCGTCCAGCGGTCGGGGAAGAGGCGGGTGGCCAGCCCCAGGCCCAGGGGGGGGATGCAGATGGCCGCCGCGCAGGCGCCCATCACGTGGGGGTTCCCCTCCTTGATCATGGCCGCCCCGAAGAAGAAGGCCGCCTTGTTCACGGGCCCGCCCATATCGAAGGCGATCATGGCCCCCAGCACCAGGCCCAGGAGCACCTGGTTGCCGTGGCCCAGGCCCGCCAGGGCCCGGCCCAGCCAGGCCATGAGCTCCTTGATGGGGGCGCCCAGCACCAGGAACATGGCGCCGCCCACGAGGATGGAGGAGATCACGGGGATGACGAGGATGGGCATGATGGGACGCAGGACCCGGCTCACGGGAAGGCGCTTCAGGAGCATCACGATCCCGCCGGCCAGAAGGCCCGATACGAGGCCGCCCAGGAAGCCCGCCCCCACGGCGTTGGCCACGAAGCCCCCCACCATGCCGGGGACGAGGCCGGGCCGGTCCGCCATGCCGTAGGCGATGTATCCGGAGAGCACGGGCACCACCAGGGCGAAGGCGGCGCTTCCGATATCCAGGAGCAGCTTGAGGGTGGGGGCCTGGCTGAAGTCGGGGCCCAGGCCGGGCTTCATGGGGGCCAAGGCGATGGCGGTGGCGATGAGGATGCCGCCGCAGGCCACGAAGGGCACCACATGGGAGACGCCGGACAGGAGGTACTGCTTCAGGCGCAGGAGGAGGGCTCGCATGGGGGGGCTCCAGGGGGATCAGGCCAGCATAGGGGGCCCGCCGGGGCCCCGACAGCCTGAAGTTCCGGCCCCGAATTTGCACTTTTCGGCACAGGTCGCGGACAATGGGGCCGGAGGTTCCCCCTTGCCGGAAGTCCCATCCCGCCATTGGCGGCTCAAGCCCACGGCCCAGGACGAGGCCTGGGGCTTGTACGTGACGGCTCTGGCCTCCGGGGACAGGCCGAGCACAATGGCGGGACCCGGCTGGCGCCTGCTCTTCCTGGTGCGGGGGGCGGCCACCCTGTCCCTGGGCGGCCGCCGGCGCGCGCGCCTCGAGGCGGGGGAGGCGGTGCTCCTGGAGGCGGGGGAGGAAGGCTTCACCCCCGATCCTTCCCGGGGCTGCCGGCTCCACCAGGTGGACTTCGGCGGGTGGCAGATGGAGCGATGGCTGGAGGCGGGGCTCTTCGGACCCCTGCCCCGGGTCTTCCGGGCGGGTTTCGACGAGGGGCTGCTGGGGCTGGTCGCGCGTTTGGTTGAGCTGGTGCGGAGCCGGCCGCCGGAAGCCCCCCGCCTCATGGCCGGGGCCTTGGGCCACCTGCTGGCGCGCCTGGAAGTGGCCACCCGGGATCTGCCGGGAGGTCCCCGGGCCCGCCTGGCGCAGGCCGTGCGCCGGCGCCTATCGGACCCGGAGCGGGAGGGGGTTGGGACGGACGTACTGGCGGGAGAGCTGGGGGTGAGCGAAACCTGGCTGCGCCGCTGCTTCCGGGCCCAGACGGGCCTTTCCCCCCAGCGCTTCCGCCTGCGCCACCGCATGGAACGGGCCTGCGAGCTCCTGGCCGACACGGACGAACCGGTGAGGGCCATCGCGGAGCGCCTGGGCTTCGCCTCCCAGGCCTACTTCAGCCGGGTCTTCCACCGGGAGACGGGCCTGGCCCCCACGGTGTGGCGGGCGAGAAACATGAAGGATTGAAGCCGCCCTGGGGCGTTGCCCCTGCCCCGGCGGGCCCTTGGCTCATATCCAGGATCAATTATTCGTTGAGAATGCCATTGTAAATATTAATGTTTCCAGGGCTTCCCGGGAGGTGATAATCCAGGATCCCCGGGCCCGGCGCATTCAAGTCCATTTCGTTCCCCCCGGGGACCGGAGGAAGGACCCCGTGGACCCGCGCCCCCCGTCAGCGGCCAGCCGCTCTGCCCCTGGCGGGACCCTGGGGGGCTACCTTTTGCGCCTCATCCTTCTGGGCATGGCGCCCCTCCTGGCCCTGGGCCTCTTCCTGGTGTGGCAGGCTGCCCACCGGGCAAGGCTGGAGGAGGATCTGAGGGCCGGGAATCTGGCCGAGCGGGCCGTGGAGTTGACGGAGGCCCGCCTCAATGAACGCATCGGGGCCCTCCAGATCCTGGCCGCTTCCCGCCTCGCCGACGCCCCCTCCACCTGGCCGGAGCTCTACCGGGAGGCCCAGAACTTCCGGGCCATCTTCGGAAGCCACGTGATCCTCGCCGGCCTGGACCGGCGCATGCACTTCAATACCCGGGTTTCCTTCGGAAGCCCCCTGCCTCCCCTGCCCGAGGTGCAGGGCAGGGCCGCCTTCCCCGCCGCCGTATCCACGGGCCGGCCGGCGGTGAGCGACCGCTTCCTGGGCCCCGTGGCCCACGAACCCCTCGTCACCGTCGCCGTGCCCCTGATCCGGGAGGGGGCGGTGGCGGGCGCCCTTCTCACCACCTTCGAGATCGCCCAGTTCCAGGACTGCCTGGACCGGGTCTTCCTGCCTCCGGGCTGGCACGTTTCCCTGGTGGATTCCCAGGGGCGGCTCATCGCCGGAGTTCCAGCCCCCCGGGATTCGGCCAAGGCCTACCGGGCCGGTTCGGCCCTCGCGCCCTGGACGGCGGTGGTGGAGGTGCCCC
>DATGXY010000139.1:0-32185 GCA_035298525.1 Holophaga sp. | reverse complement strand
AAGCCCGGCCGCGGGCGGGGGCGGCACGGGACCCAGCTCGCGCGCGGGTTCCAGGCGCCGGGCCACCTCCTCCACGCCCAGGCCCGTGAGGACGGAGAGGGCGCCCAGGTTCTGGCGGAGCCCCGCCTCCAGGGCCGGCAGGGTGGATAGCCAGGCCTCCCGGGAGGCCTCCGTGGCCCGGAGCTCCACGTCGGACGTCTCCCCCGCGTCCCGGGACAGCCGGGCCAGGCGCAGCAGCTCGTCCAGGGCGGCGCGGCTCTCGCCCGCGAGGGCGATGCGGGCCTGCCAGGCCCGGGCCTCGACCACGTTGCGGGCCACCTCCGCGGCCACCACCAGCCGCGCGTCCTCGACCCGGGCCGAAGCGCCCCGGGTGCGGGCCGCGGCTCCCTCGGCCAGGCGCCGCGTGCGCCCGAAGAGATCCACTTCCCAGCTGGCGTCGAAGCCTGCCTGGAAGTTGTCGAAGTCCACCTTGGGATCGGGCAGGGGCACGTTGGCGAACATCTCGCCGTTGCGGCTCAGGTGATCCCGGGCGGCCTTGGCCCCGAAGGCCAGGTTCGGCCCGCCCTGGGCGTCCTGCACGCCCTGGAGGCCCCGCGCCTGGCGGAGCCGGGCCTGGGCCGCGGCCACGTCGGGCCCCGAGGCCAGGGCCTGGCGCACGAGGGCGTCCAGCACGGGATCGTGGAGGCCCGCCCAGGGGTCCGCCCCGGTGACCTCGGTGGGGGCGAGGCGTCCGGGAAGGGGCGTGGCGGGCCTGCGGTAGTCGGTGCCCACGGGCCTGCAGGCCAGGAGGGCCGGGACCAGGGGAAGGAGGAGGAGCTTCTGCATGGGGGGCCTCGATCAGGCGATGTGGCGGCGGAAGAGGGCCAGGGCCGCGGAAAGGGTGACGACGGCGACCGCCGCCAGGGGCCAGAGGTGGGGAAGCGCGTCGGCCATGCCCCAGCCCTTGAGGAAGGTGCCCTTCACCAGGAGGATCACGTGGGTGAGAGGGTTGGCGTGGGCCAGCATGCGCAGCACCCAGGGCATGTTCTCCACCGGGGACACGTAGCCCGAGAGCAGGACGGCGGGGCTCATGAAGGCGAAGACCCCGAAGAAGGCCTGCTGCTGGTTCATGCACACGGAGCTGATGTAGAGGCCGATGCCCGAGAGGGCCACGCCGTAGAGGAGGATCCCCGCCGCCAGGGCGGCCACGGAACCCGTGAAGGGGATCCCGAACCCGAAGCGGGCCGCGAGGGCGATGAAGGCCCCCTGGAGGGACGCCACGAGGATGCCGGGGACGGCCTTGCCCGCCATGATGTAGGCCGGGGTGAGGGGCGACACCAGCAGCTGGTCGAAGGTGCCCTCCTCCCGCTCCCGGGCCACGGAGAGCCCCGTCACGAAGAGGCATCCCACCGTCGTGATGATGGCCACCAGGCTCGGGAGCACGTGCCAGATGGAGTGCAGGTTGGGGTTGTGGAGATGGCGCACGGCGAGGGTGGGCCCCCCGGGGGCGCCGCGCTCCCCCCCATTGGCCGCGATCACCTGGGTGGCGTAGCCCGCCGCCACCTGGGCGCTGTTGGAGCGCCGCCCGTCCAGGATGAGCTGCAGCTGCGCGGCCTCCTTGGCCGCGAACCTGCGGCCGAAGTCCGGGGGGATCACCAGGCCGATGAGGGCCCGCTCCCCGTCGATGAGGCGCTCCAGCTCGGCCAGGCTTCCCACGGGTTCCACCCGGGTGAAGGCCGAGGCGCGGGCCAGGCGCTGGACCACCTCCGTCGCCGCCGGTCCCGGGTCCTGGCTGTACACCGCCACCGTGGCGTTGCGCACCTCCATGGTGGCGGCGAAGGGGAAGAGGATCGTCTGCAGGATCACGGGCGCGATGAGCATGCGCAGGGTCTTCCGGTCCCCCGTGACGATGAGGAGTTCCTTGCGGATGAGGGCGAGCAGGCGTCGGAACATGATCAGTCCAAGGTTCGCCGGGTCTTCCGGGCGGTGAGTCCGAGCCAGAAGACCGTGAGCGCGGCCAGGGCCAGGGCGTTGGGCAGGAGCACCTCGGGCAAGGTCCCGGCCTGGAAGAGGGTGGAGAGGCAGCGCGTGAAGTACCGGGCGGGGACGGCCAGGGTGAGGATCCTCAGGGGCGCGGGCATGCTGGAGATCTCGAAGACGAAGCCGCTGAGCATCATGGCGGGCAGGAAGCCCGCGACCAGGGAGGCCTGGGCCGCGTTGAACTGGGTGGGGAGCACCGTGGAGAGGAAGAGCCCGAAGCCCAGGGCGCAGCCCAGGAAGAGGGTCGTCACCGCGAAGAGGGCCAGGAGGGACCCGTGGAAGGGGACCCCCAGGAGGAACACCGCCACCGCCGTGCACAGGGCCATGGCCGCGAGGCCCAGCACGTAGTAGGGCAGGATCTTGGAGAGCAGCAGCTCCGTGCGGGTGACGGGGGTGGCCAGCAGGGCCTCCATGGTGCCCCGCTCCCATTCCCGGGCCACCACCAGGGAGGTGAGGAGGGCCCCGATGATGGTCATGACCACGGCGATGGAGCCGGGCACCAGGAAATTGCGGCTGAGGGTGCTGGGGTTGAACCAGGCCCGCTGCCGGACCTCGATGCCCTGCGCCCCGCCCCTCCAGCGCTCGAAGACCCCCTGGGCGTAGCTGGAGACGAAATTGGCCGTATTGGGTTCGGCCCCGTCCGTGAGCACCTGGATGGCGCCGCCCCTGCGCGAGAGGACCTTGGCGGAGAAGTCGGAGGGGATCACGACGCCCCCCCGGGCTTCGCCCCGGCTCAGCTCGGCCAGCAGCTCCTCCCGGGACCGCACCGCGTGCACGGCGAAGGAGGGGGAGCCCGCCAGGGACTGCTCGAAGCGCACGGCCGCGGGCCCGTCGTCCAGGCGCAGCACGGCCACCCGCACGTGGTCCAGGTCCAGGCTGATGCCGAAGCCGTAGAGGAAGAGGAGGATCACCGGCATCACGAAGGCGATGAGGATGCTGGAGGGATCCCGCACGATCTGGAAGGCCTCCTTGCGGCACAGGGCCAGGAGCCTCCGGGTGGAAAGGGCGCGCGGCGTCATCGTTCCGCCTCCTGGATCAGGCCGATGAAGGCGTCCTCCATGGTGGGGTCGGGCAGGTCCGGACCCGCCACCCGGGCCTTGAGTTCATCCGGGGGCCCCAGGGCGATCATGCGGCCCCGGTACACCAGCCCGATGCGGTCGCAGTACTCGGCCTCGTCCATGAAGTGGGTGGTGACGACGATGGTGACCCCCTTGTTGGCCAGGCCGTGGATGTGGTTCCAGAACTCCCGCCGGGTGACGGGGTCCACCCCGGAGGTGGGCTCGTCCAGGAAGAGCACCTGGGGCTCGTGCATCACCGCGCAGGCCAGGGCCAGGCGCTGCTTGAAGCCCAGGGGCAGCTCCCCGGCCGGGGCGTCCAGGAAGGGTTCCAGGTCGAAGGCCTCCACCATGCGCGAGGCGGCCCTGGCCTTGGCCTCGCCGGTAAGGCCGTAGACCTCGGCGAAGAAGTCCAGGTTCCGGCGCACCGAGAGCTGGCCGTAGAGGGAGAACTTCTGGGCCATGTAGCCCAGGCGCTGCCGGGCCTCGGCGGGGCTGTGCTTGAGGTCGATGCCCATCACCTGGGCCAGGCCCGAGGTGGGCTTCAGGAGCCCGCACTTCATCTTGAAGGTCGTGGACTTGCCGGCCCCGTTGGGCCCCAGCAGCCCGAAGATCTCGCCCCGGGCCACGCTGAAGGACACGTGGTCGGTGGCCGTGAAGTCCCCGAAGCGCTTCGTCAGGCCCTCGGCCTTCACCACCGCGCCCAGGTCGACGCCGGGGGGCAGGTCATGGCGCTCCGTGAGATCGGCCAGGGCGGACCCGCCTCCGGGGCCGCCCCCCAGCAGATCGATGAAGGCGTCCTCCAGGCGGGGCGGCACGGGCGCGAAGGCCGCCTCCGGACCCGCGCCCAGGGCCGCCAGGTCGGGCAGGACGCCCTTGTGGCGCAGCACGATGCGCACGTTGGCGCCCTGGATGGCCCCGTCGATGACCTCGGGGGCGTCCAGCACCCGGTGGAAGAGGGCGCGGGCGGAGCCGTCCAGGCCCCGGATGTGGAAGGTGCGCCCCTCCAGGGCCCCCATGAGCTCCCCGGGGCGGCCGCTGGCGGCGATGCGGCCCTCGTTCATGAGGCGCACGTCGTCGCAGAGCTCGGCCTCGTCCAGGTAGGCGGTGCTCCACACCACGGTCATGCCGTCCGCGGCCAGGTCCCGCACCATGCGCCAGAGCTCCCGCCGGCTGATGGGATCCACCCCCACCCCCGGCTCGTCCAGGAGGAGGACCCGGGGCCGGCCCAGGAGGGAGCAGGCCAGGCCCAGCTTCTGCTTCATGCCCCCCGAGAGCTTGCCCGCGGCCCGGCCCGTGAACCGGGCCAGGTCCGTGAAGGCCAGGAGCCTGTCGAAGGCCTGGTTGCGCTCGGCCCCCGTCACCCCCCGCAGATCCGCGTACAGGCGCAGGTTCTCCAGCACCGAGAGGTCCTCGTAGAGGCCGAACTTCTGGGGCATGTAGCCGATGTGCTCCCGCAGCTCCGGGCTCCCCGAGGCCGGGTCCAGGCCCAGGACCTCCACCGACCCCTCCGTGGGCCGGAAGAGCCCCGCCAGGGTCCGCAGAAGGGTCGTCTTCCCCGCCCCGTCCGGGCCCACGAGGCCCGTGATGGTGCCCGCGGCCATGGCCGTATCCAGGTGGTCCAGGGCCGGCCGGGCCATGCCCGGGAAGGCCTTCACCAGGCCCCTGACGCGGATGGCCTCAGCGGTCATTTGGCGAGCCTCACGGTGACCGGCATGCCCTGGCGCAGCCCGGCGTCGGGATCGCTCACGACGATGCGCAGCCGGTACACCAGCGCCGTGCGCAGATCGGGGGTCTCCACCGACTTGGGCGTGAACTCCGCGGTGGGCGAGACGAAGCCGACCACGCCGTGGTAGGCCTTGGCGGGATCCGTGTCGGTGTGCAGGGTCACGGCCGTGCCCGTGTTGAAGCGCCCCAGCTGCGGCTCGTCCACGTAGGCCCGCACCCACACGGGCCGGGTCAGGCTGAGGCTGAAGCCGGCGGCCCCGGCCTGCACCATGGATCCCTTTTCCACCGCCCGGGTGAGGATCACCCCCTCGCTGGGGGCCGTGAGCCGGGCGTCCCGCAGGTTCAGGCGGGCCGTCTCCAGCGCGGCCTGGGCCTGGCGGAGCTGGCCGTCGCTCTCGGCGATCTCCTCCCGCCGGTACCCGGCCTCCAGGCGGCGCAGGTCCTCCCCGGCGGCCCTCAGGGCCGCGGCGGCCTGGTCCCGCTGGGCCAGGGCCATGTCCAGGGCCTTCTTCGAGGAGGCCCCCTCGGGCTGGAGGGTGCGCTGGCGGCTGAACTGCCGCTCCGCCTCGTCCAGGGCCGCCTGGGCCTGGTCCCGCCGTGCCCTGGCCTGGGCCACGTCCTCGGCGCGGTAGCCCTTGCGCAGGAGGGCGTTGCGCGCCCCCACCGCCGCGGCGGTGGCCTCGGCCGCGGCCAGGGCGTTGCGCAGGGGTTCCTCGTCCAGGAGGGCCACCACGTCCCCGGCCTTCACGGAGGCGCCCTCGTCCACCAGGACATCGGCGACCCGGCCCCCCACCCGGAAGGCCAGGCTCACCTCCCGGATATCCACGTTGCCGTAGAGGGTCGTGCGGGCCGTGGCCCGGGAGGCGCGGCAGGCGTAGCCCGCCCCCAGGGCGGCGACGGTCAGGACGGCGGGAATCAGGATCTGCTTCTTGATCATCGGAGCTCCTCGGGGGCGATCAGGGCCGGCGGGAAGGGGAGGGGCGCGGAGGGATCGACGGCGATGCCGCGCCAGTAGACGTCGAACCAGATCCGCTCGGCCCGCAGCAGGGCCTCCTCCGGTTCGAGGGTCGTGAAGGCGGGGGCCATGACCGGGACCAGGTCCAGGATCTCGGCCTCCATGCGCAGGAGGAACATCATGGCCAGGATGGGGGGCAGGTCCGGGCGCACCTCGCCCCGGCGCTGGCCCCGGCGGAAGATGGCGCGCATGGCCACCTGGATGGGCAGGAGCCGGCGCACCACGGCGTTGCCCATGGAGGGCCCGCCCCGGAGGGCCTGGCCCTTGATGACGCTGCGCAGGCCCGGATCCGAGGCGTGGTCGTGGAAGAGGCGGATCACCGCCCAGAGCTTCTCCGCCGTCGTGCGGGGATCCCGGGGATTGGCCAGGCGGCGCACCTGGCGCGCGATGGGTGGCACCCGCTCGTCCAGGATCGCCTCGAAGATGGCTTCCTTGTTCTCGAAATAGTAGTAGATGAGGGAGGCATCACAGCCCGCCTCCCGGGCGATGGCCCGCATGCTGGCCCCCTCCACCCCCTCCCGGGCGAAGACCCGCAGGGCGGCGGCCAGGACCGCGTCACGGTCCAGGCGGGCGTGTTTGGGACGGCGGGGGGCAGACAACGGGACTCCTTCATTCAACACCCGTTGAATATGAGACCTTCCCCGCCCGGCCGCAAGCAGAATTTTCAACACCCGTTAAAATTCTCGGAGCCCCCAGGGAGAAGTGCATATTTCCAACTATGCTTTTCCCATCCGATCCATGGAACGGGAGGACCGGTTGCACAAGCGCATCCTCATCGCGGACGAGAACCCCACCGAGGGCTCCATGCTGGGGCAGAGCTTGGTTTCGGAGGGCTTCGTCGTCCTGCCGGTGCGGGACCTGCCCACCCTCCTGGCCAAGGCCTCCGCCTTCAAGCCCGATGTGATCCTCCTGGGCGTCCGGGACCCGGCCCGGGACGGCGCCCAGGCCGCCGCCGCCCTCGCCGGGGCCCGCGCCACCGCCGGCATCCCCCTCGTCCTCCTGAGCGGGGCCATCGCCCCGGACGCCCCCCGCACCCGGCCCAAGGAGCCCGGCCGCTACTTCGTGGCCAAGCCCGTGGAACGCATCGCCCTGGCGGCCCTGCTCCGGGCCATCACCCGGGAGGGGTGAGGGGGGAAGGCGATCCCCCTTGAAAGGAGCGGGACGGTGGCTACCCCGTCACCCACCTGAAGCAGCGAGGAACCAGAAATGGTTGAGCCGCATTGCTTTTACGGCTACCTGCCGTATATTGATTTACGGCAATCTGCCGGAAGGACCGTTCATGGCCACCAAGGAAACCACAGCGCGCCTTGAAGCAAGGATCCCCCAGGATCTCCATGCCCTCCTCCGGCGGGCAGCGGAGATGGAGGGGCGAACCATCACGGACTTCGTCATCCAGGCGGTCCAGCAGGCCGCGCACGCTTCCGTTGAGCGGTTCACGGTGACCCGCCTTTCCCTCGCGGATCAGGAAGCCTTCGCCAACGCCATCCTCAACCCGCCGCCCATGAACGCCGCGATGAAGCGGGCCTTCGAGCGCCGCCACAAACTGTTTGGTTCCCGTTGAGCGCCCAACAGATCCTTCCCTACAACAAGGCCCTCCACGGCGCGGGCAGAAAAACCTTCCGGAGCAATTCCCCCGCACTGGACAGCTACTTCCAGGTCCAACTGAGCCAGGACCTCAGGACCAGGGTGGCCACCTGTTTTGTCGCTACCGACGCTCAGGGGGTGATCATCGGGTTCTACACCCTCTGTTCGTCAGGCGTGTCCCTCGCCGATCTCCCGGAAGAGACCACGCGAAAACTGCCTCGCTATCCCCTGGTGCCGGTCGCACGCATGGGAAGACTGGCTGTCGATCACCGATTCCAGGGGCAAGGGTTCGGGGGCATCCTGCTTGCCGATGCGATGGCCAGGGCTGCCCATTCTGAAGTAGCGTCCTACGCCATGGTCGTTGACGCCAAGGACCCCCTTGCCGGGGCCTTTTATGAGCACCACGGATTCATGGCGCTGCCAAGCAACCCTATGATCTACTTCTTCCCCCTGGCCAACATTCCGTAACCGACAACACGTGAAACCCGAACCGTCTCCACAACGGTCGTGGGAACCAGCCATGGGGTGGCTGGATCATCGTGGCCCCACGGTTCCGTGGGATCTTCTCGGCCGCGTTCGCTGCGGCACGCATTTTTGAACGCGCCACGGCCAGGAGATGATCCCTGTCAAACTTCCCGTCGCAGGGCAGCATCCCTGCGAGGTTCCCGGCATCAAGGCTGGTGGTCCCGGGCAGAATTGAACTGCCGACCGACGGGACCCGTCTGCGAGGCAAGCCCGAAGGGCGCCGTCCGAGCAGGAGCACAGCGCGGTGCGCTGTGCGATCCGGGGGGGTCAACCGTTGGGTCGGAAGGCTGGTGGTCCCGGGCAGAATTGAACTGCCGACCTACCGCTTAGGAGGCGGTTGCTCTATCCCCTGAGCTACGGGACCTTTCCACAGCCACGCCCATGATACCCCGAAACCCCCGCCGGCTCTAGGCCAGCAGGTCCCGGTCCGCGGCCCACTCGGGCTCGCTGGCGAAGATCCAGCGGTAGTACTCGGTGCCCTGGAGGGCGGAGGCGGCGGCCTCGTCCACCACCACCTGGCAGCGGGGATGGAGCTGCAGGGCGCTGGCCGTGACCATGGCGGTGATGGGGCCCTCCACGGCCCGGGCGAGGATCTCCGCCTTGCCTTGGCCCGTGACCAGCATGAGGCAGCGGCGGCTGTCCAGGATGGTGCCCACCCCCATGGTGATGGCCCGCCGGGGCACGCGCTCCGGGTCGCCGCCGAACATCTCGGCGTTCTGGGCCAGGGTGGCGGGGGTCAGGGCCTTTTCCCGGGTGCGGCTGCGCAGGGCGGAGAGGGGCTCATTGAAGCCGATGTGGCCGTCGCCGCCCAGGCCCAGGAGCTGGAGGCCGATACCCCCGGCCTCCTGGATGCGCGCCTCGTAGCGGCGGCACTCCTCCCCCAGGTCCGGGGCCATGCCGTCGGGGAGGTGGGTGCGCTCCCGGGGGATGCCCACGGGCCCGAAGAGCCGCTCATCCATGTAGCGCCGGTACGAACCGGGGTCGTCGGCGGGGATGCCGATGTACTCGTCCAGATTGAAGGTGGTGGCGCGGGAGAAGTCCAGGCCTTCCCGGTCGTGCATGCCCGCCAGGAGATCGTAGACCCGCTCCATGGTGCGGCCCGTGGCCAGGCCCAGGACGAGGGCGGGATCTCCGCGCAGTTCACGGGCGATGATGCGCGCGGCCAGGAGGGCGGCGCGGCCGGGGTCCGGGAGGATGAGCACTTCCATGATCAGCTCCTGGGAATGCGGGGGAGGCTGGCGGCGGCCACGGCCTGCCCCACCCGGCGGCTCTTTTCATCGGGCAAGTGGAGGCCCAGGCGTTCCGCCAGGAGGGGGTGGCTGGCAGCCAGGGCGGACCGGGCGGCGCCCAGGATCACGGGCCCCGCCTCGCCGGAGGTGACGCGGCCCAGCACCAGCACGTGGTCCAGGGGATAGAATCGGGCGTACCAAGGCAGGGTGTGGCCCAGCCAGGCCCCAAGGGTGCGGAAGATCCGCAGGGCGGCGGGGTCCCCCGCCTTCAGGCGGGCCTGGGCGTGGGCGAGGCGGGCCGGCAGATCCAGGCCGGGCTCGAAGGCCAGGCCGGCGGCGGCTGCCAGCCGGTCCAGGGCCTGCTGGGAAAAGTAGGCGGCCCCCACGCCGGGATTGGTGGACCAGTCGTCCGCCGCGGCCCCGGGGGCGGCGTCCACCCGGGCGAAGGCCAGTTCATTGAGCCAGCCCGCGACCCGGCCCTCCCGGTCCAGGTAGCCCACCGCCTCGCTGGAGCCCAGGGCGATGCCCAGGAGGCCCTTCACGCCCAGGGAGAGGCCCCCGGCCAGGGCCGTGACGTCCCCGTCGTTGAGCACCTCCAGGGGCACCCCCCAGGCCTCCCGCAGGCGCAGGAAGAGGCCGGAGGCGCGGGTCCGGAACAGGTCCTCGGGCACGGCCCGGAAGAGGGAGGCCACCTTGATCCGGTTGTCCACGAGGATGCCCGCGGAGGACCCCCCGATGGCGTCCAGCCTGGGCAGGTGGGAGGCCGCGAGGCGGATGCCTTCGTCGAGGCGGGCGTAGTGGTATTCGGGATCGGCCTGGACCTTGGGATCCCAGGGCAGTTCGGCGGAGAACACCTCCACGCCGTCGGCCACGGCGGCCACCTTGTAGTCGGAGGCGCCCAGGTCGAAGCCCACGCGGCACCCGTCCAGGTGGCCCCCCAGGGTCAGGCCCAGGGACGCGGGCTCGGGGATATCCCCGGGGGCCGCGGCCTCCGCCTCCAGGGGCCCGTCGTAGGCCCGGCCCAGGAGGTCCGCCTCGAAGGCCCAGGGTCCGCCGGGCCCGAAGGAGGCCAGGAGGGCCTCCCGGAGGCGGGGCGGCGCGGCCACCCGGACCCGGTTCCCCCCCCGGGACCACAGAAGGCCATCCAGGAGGGCGCAGGCGTAGCGGAGGTTGTCCCCGTCCCGGCCGCCGTCGGGGAAGACCTCGGCCTCCAGCCGCGCCACGGGGCGGTCCCCCCGGGCCAGGCCCAGCACCAGGCGCTCCCGGGCCGGTGCGTCCTTCAGGGCCGCCTCGAAGCGCCTCGCGGCCAGGGCCCAGGGCCGGAAGCCCGGGTCCAGGTCCGGGGCCGGGTCGGGGGCGGCGTCGAGGAGGCTCGCGGGGGCGTTTTCGGGAAGGGACATGGCGCGCTCGCGATGAGGGTACCAGGAACGGGCCGCTCAGCGGCCCCGCTTGCCCATCTCGTGATCCAGGTGCCAGATGGCCCCGCCCTGCTCGCCCACCGCCCGGAGGCGGTCCACCACGGCGGACACGGCCAGCTCCTCCTTCACCTGCTCGGTCACGAACCATTGGAGGGCGATCTCGGTGGCGTGGTCCCCCTCCCCCCGGGCCAGTTCGAAGCAGCGGCTGATGCTTTCGGTGTTCTCCCGCTCGTGGGCCAGCACCTGCTCGAAGATGGAGGTGGGGCCGTCGAAGGCGGAGGGGGGCGGGTTGATGGGCCGCAGCTCGGGCTTGGCCCGGCGGTCCAGGAGGAAGTCCACGAGCTTGAGGGCGTGATCGGTCTCCTCCTGGGACTGGATGCGCATCCACCGGGCGAAGCCCGCGTAGCTCCGCTCCGAGAGATGGGCGCTCATGGCCAGGTAGAGCTGGGCCGTGTACTGCTCGGCGTTGATCTGGGCGTTGAGGGCGGCCAGGGTGGTTGCGCTGATCATGGAGGCTCCCGGAGGGGCGCGACGGCCCCACGGTTAGATGGACCGGTGGGGCGAAAGGTGCCCCTCTGGCATGCTGGAGGGGGAGGCCCCATGCGCAGGATCGACAAGGAAGCCACGGACCCCGGCCTGATCGCCCAGGTCCTTGGGGAGGCCACCTGGGGAACCCTCGGGCTGCCGGTTGACGGCGGGCCGCCCGTTCTCGTGCCCATCAACTTCGCCGCGCGGGAGGGCCGCATCTATTTCCACGGCGCCCGGGAGGGCGAGAAGATGGACCTCATCCGCGCCGGCGTCCCCGCCACCTTCGCGGTGGTGGACCCACTGGCCCTCATCCCCTCCACCGTCTCGGACCCGGAGCGGGCCTGCCCCGCCACCCAGTACTTCCGGTCCGTGATCTGCCGGGGGCGCATCGCGGAGGTGGAGGACCCCGACCGGAAGGCCGCGGCCCTCCAGGCCCTCATGGAGAAGCTCCAGCCCGGGGGCGGCTACCGGCCCATCACGGCGGAGGATCCCATGTACGCGGCTTCCGTGGCCCACGTGGCCGTGCTGGAGCTGGTGGTGGAGGAGACGACGGCCAAGGCCGAGGTGGGCCGGCGCCTGGACCCGGCGAAGCGGGAACGGGTCACGGCCCTGCTGCGGGCGCGGGGCACGGAGACGGACCTGCGCACCCTCGAGGCTATGGGCGGGCGTCCAGGATCCCCCTCAGCTTCCTGAGGAGCACCATGGGCTGCACGGGCTTCATGAGGAGCTCCATGTCGCCGTCCAGCTCGCCCCGGTCCTGGATGAAGTCGGCGGTGTAGCCGCTGATGAAGACCACCCGCGCGGAAGGATCCGCGGCGCGGATCTCCTCGAAGGCCTGGCGGCCCCCCTTGCGGGGCATGATCACGTCCATGAGGATGAGACGGATCTCGCCCCGGCGCTCCAGGTAGCGGTCCACGGCCTCCTGCCCGTCGGCGGCCAGCACGACGGTGTAGCCGTGCTTCTGGAGGACCATGTCCAGGAAGCCCCGCACGGAGGGGTCGTCCTCGGCCACCAGGATGGCCTCCGTGCCCCGGACCTGCTCCTGGTCGGGCCCGGGCGCGGCCTGGGCCGCCACGTCCCCGGCGCGCAGGGGCAGCCACACCTGGAAGACGGTGCCCGACCCGGGTTCGCTGTCGGCGACGATGTAGCCCTCGTGCTGCTTGACGATGCCGTAGACGGTGGCAAGGCCGAGACCGGTGCCGCGGCCCATCTCCCGCGTGGTGAAGTAGGGGTCGAAGACGCGGCGCAGGGTCTCGGGGTCCATGCCCTCCCCGGTGTCCCGCACCTCCAGCACGGCGTAGTCCCCCGGCCTGCCGAAGCCGCGGCTGTTGCGCCAGTTCCCGTCGATGGACCCCGGGCGCACGGTGATGGCCAGGGAGCCGCCCCGGGGCATGGCCTCGCGGGAGTTGTTGGCCAGGTTGAGGAGGACGTGCTCGATCTGCCCCAGGTCGGCGTGGACCCGCAGGGGCTCCGGGTGCCGCGATACGGCCAGGACCACGTCGGCCCCGATGATCCGGCGCAGGAGCTTCTCCAGGTTCGCGACCACGGTGTTCAGGTCGAGGGTGCGGGGATTCATCACCTGCTTGCGGCTGAAGGCCAGGAGGCTGTGGGTGAGCGAGGCGGCCCGCTCCGCGGCCTTGAGGATCTCGGAGAGGCCGGCCCGGTTGGGATCGTCCGCCGCCTGCCCCATCTGCATCAGGGTTCCGTAGCCGTTGATGACCTGGAGGATGTTGTTGAGGTCGTGGGCGACGCCCCCGGCCAGGTTGCCCACGGCCTCCAGGCGCTGGGAGTGCCGAAGCTGCTGCTCCAGGCGCTTGCGGTCGGTGATGTCCTCCTTGAGGCCCAGGTAGTGGGTGATGACCCCGTCCCGGTCCCGCAGGGGGGAGATGGTGGCCCGCTCCCAGAAGATCTCGCCGTCCCGGCGCCGGTTCTGGAGTTCGCCCACCCACACCTCGCCCGAGGTGATGGTGGCCCAGAGCTCCTCGTAGACCTTGGCCGGGGTGAGGCCCGACTTGAGGATGCGGGGGTTCCTGCCCAGCGCCTCCTCCAGGGGGATGCCCGTGAGGCTGGTGAAGCGGGGGTTCACGAACTCGATGGCGCCGGCGGTGTCGGTGATGAGGATCGAGACGGGGCTCTGCTCCACCGCCAGGGAGAGCCGCTGCACGAAGAGATCGGCCCGGGCCCGGGAGGTGACGTCCCGGAAGCCCCAGACCAGGCCCCTGGGCCCGGCGGGGGTCAGGAAGGGCCGGCCGTGGCGCTCCAGGATCCTGCCGTCCCAGAGTTCCACGGAATCGCTGAAGGAGGCGGTGGGATCGGCCAGGAACTCCCGGCCCTGGGCCAGGAAGCCGCCGGGATCCTTGATCTGGGCGAGGAGGATATCGGGGCCCAGGCCGTCGGTCCCCGGGCGCAGGCCCTCCTGCCCCAGGCCCCACAGCTCCCGGAAGGCCCGGTTGCACTCCAGGGTCCGCCCCTGGTCGTCGGTGACGAGGATGGCCTCCCGGGTGGCGTCCAGGGCCCCCTGGGGGAGCCGCTCGGGGGCCTCCGCCGCCCGGCCCGCCATGAGGGCCAGGGAGCGCCACAGGAAGGCCGCGGCCCCCACGTTCAGGAGCAGCCCCAGGAGCAGCTGGGGGATCCAGACCCAGGCCGGGGTGCCCAGACGGGCTCCCACCGCGCCACCGAGCAGCAGCACCAGCGAGGCCGCAAGGGCCCCCTTCACCCGGGTGGTGTGAGTTCCATTCGCCATTGGGGCACGCTCGTCTTTCCATCCGGCTCCGGAGCCGCGGCCGGCTTCCGGGTGCCGGGGAGGGGACCTGGTAGCCGCCCCCCCGCCCTTCCATTGTAGCCCCGGGGCGCCCTCTCCCGGGCATGCGGAGGAGGGGGCAAAATTGAAATTATTAAATCATTTCATGCGCCCCCGGACCGCCGGACGAGCCCCTGAAGGGATGCAGGGGGCTTCATCTCCGGGCCGGCCCAGGGGCCACGCGGATTGGATCATTCATTTTCTCCCGGCGCCCGGACCCCGCCGGGCCTTGGGGAGGAGGGGGATCCGCTAGGAAAGGGCCAGCCGGCGCACCTGGACCTTGGCGGCCTTCCAGGCCGCCCAGGCTTCCGCCACCTCGCGCCGGTGCTGGGCCATGGCGGCCTTCCACTCGGCCTTGCGGAGCTTCCAGGCCTCCCGCTGGTGGGCGCGGCGCTCGGACTTGCGGGCCTCCCAGGCCTCCACCTGGGCCTGCATGCGGGCCAGGGCCTCGTCCAGGCGGGCCCGGGCGGCCACGAGGCGGCGGTCCAGTTCCTCCTTGGCGGGATGGGCGTGGCCCCGGCGCTCCAGGCGGGCCAGGATCCGCTTCTCCTCCATGGCCAGCCGGGCCCGGCGGATGGCGGCGTCGGGCACCCGGCGCAGGTTGCGGGCGAGGCCCACGCAGGCCAGGGTGAAGATGAGCCACTTGGTGGGGTCGAACTGCCACCAGCGCACGCCGTTGCGGTAGTCCCACTGGAAGAGGTGGTGGTAGTTGTGGTACCCCTCCCCGTAGGTGAAGGGGGCCAGGAGGGCGTTGTCCCGGGCCGTGTTGGCGTCGGTGTAGGGGCGGCTCCCGAAGAAGTGGGCCGCGGAGTTGATGAAGAAGGTGGTGTGGTGGGTGACCACGATGCGCAGGAGGAGGCCCATCACCAGGTGGCCCCACAGATCGCCCAGGAGGAGGCCCGCGGCCAGGGGGGGCAGCAGGGCGACGACGGCGCCGATCTTGAAGATGTTCCGGTGCTGCCACATCACCAGGGGGTCCTTCTCCAGGTCCGCCACGCCCTGGATGGGCGTGGTGTCGGCCTCCATCACCCACAGCCAGTGGGAGTACCAGAACCCCCGGGTGCTGTTGTAGGGATCCCGTTCCCCGTCCACGTGGCGGTGGTGGATGCGGTGGCTGCTGGCCCACTGGAGGACGCTGTTCTGGAAGGCGGCGGCCCCCAGGAGGAGGAGCACGAGGCGCACGGGCCACGCGGCCTGGTAGGCCCGGTGGCTGTAGAGGCGGTGGTACCCCGCGGTGACGGCCAGCCCGATGGCCAGGACCATGCACCCGAACACCACCCACTCCCCCCACCGCTCCAGGCTGTGGCGGAAGTTCAAGGGCACGAGGACGGCGGCCCCCAGGAGGGTTCCCACCAGGAAGGCCGTATTCAAAGGATCCCAACGTCGCTTTTCGCGCATTCCGCCTCCCCCCCGGAGGCCGGGGACCCCCAATCATGGGCCAGGAGGGCCCAACTCACAAGGGCGCCAGGAATAGAAGCCGCCTTTTTCACCCTTCCGCAACGCGGAGCCGGGAATCGCCTTAAAAAGACGACCCAAACATCATGATTGCAATGGCGATGGGGGATTCAAGCCGGCGCTCGTCCCTCAATCCGCCATGCTCACCCGGTTGCGGCCATTGGCCTTGCTGATGTAGAGCCCTTCGTCCGCCCGGGAGATGAACCAATCGGGGGTCATCTCGGGGGTCACCTGGGCCACCGCCAGGCCGATGCTCACCGTGACCACGGGGGCCGCCTCGGAGGTCTCGTGGGGAATGGCCCGGGCCTCCACGGCCTTGCGGAACATCTCGGCGGAGAAGGCCGCCTGCTCGGGCATGGCGCAGGGGATGATGACGGCGAACTCCTCCCCGCCGTACCGGGCGGGCACGTCGTCCCCCCGCCTGAACACCTCGCGCATGACCTGGCCCATGACCTGGAGGCAGCCGTCCCCCGCCAGGTGGCCGTAGTTGTCGTTGTACTTCTTGAAGCAGTCCACGTCCGCCAGGATGAGGGCCAGCCAGGTTCCCAGGCGGCGGGCCCGGCGCACCTCGTTCTCCAGCGCCTGGTCGAACATGCGGCGATTCGCCAATCCGGTCAGTCCGTCCTGCATGGCCAGCTCCTGGAGCTTCGCGTTGGCCCGGGCCAATTCAGCGGTGCGCTCCTCCACCCGGCGCTCCAGTTCCTGGTTGGCCAGCTTCAGGGCCCGGGCCTGCTCCAGGTTCTCGGCGTAAAGGCGGGCGTTCACCAGGGTGAGGGCGGCCCGGTCGGCCAGGTTCTGGAGGGTGGCCAGATCCTCCACGGAGTAGGGACGGCTGCCTCCGCCCTTGGCCAGGGTGATGGTGCCGATGACCTTCCCGTCCGTGCGCATGGGCACGATCAGGAGGCTGTGCACGAGGAAGTGGTCCAGGTAGGGGTGGAAGGCGGGATCCAGGTAGCCCTTCAGTTCCGCCGTGGGGCGCTGCTCCAGGTGGATGGCGTCGCCGGTGCCGGCCACCTGCCCCGCGCCCAGCACCTGGCCGGGGCCGAGGATATTGGTGGGGGAGGGGTTGAGGGCCCGGGTCTCGGGCAGGAAGGGGTCGCCTCCCACATAGACCTGGTTCACCACCTCCGTGTGGAGCATGCCGTCGTCGCCCAGCAGGTCCAGGACGCAGAGGTCCCCCAGGGACACGGCCAGGTGATGGGCGATGAGCTTGAGGGCGGCCCCGAAGTCGGGTCCCACCCCGGCCAGGGCCAGGGAGACGGCGTTCTGGGCCTCGGCCCGCTTGAGCCGGGCGGTGGCCTCCATCTCGGTGCGCTTGCGCAGGGTGATGTTGCTGGCGGTGACCAGGAGGCGGTCCACGCCGCCGATGGGGGTGCGCCGCATGTTCACCTCGAGCCAGACCAGCTGCCCGCCCCGGGCGGGGCAGAGCCACTCGAAGGTCTGGGGGATCCCCTCGATGGCCTTCATGGCCCAGTCGACGGCCACCTCCCGGGTGTAGGGCCAGATGCCCAGGCCCAGGTCGCCCAGGTCCCGCTGGAGCAGCTCCTGCTGGCCGTAGCCCAGCCATTCGCAGAGCCGCCGGTTCACGTCCAGGGTGGCGCCGCTGTCCATGTCCTGGATGAGGATGCCGTCGTTGACCGCGTCGTAGATGGCCTGGAAGCGCTGTTCGCTCAGGAACAGGTCCTCCCCGCGCCGGGAGGTCTCGCCGGCGCCGGTCATGCCTTGCTCCGAAGGCGCTTTGCTGGCCGATCCGTCATCGCAGGTTCCCGGGTTCTGCCCCAATCATGACCGGAACGGGGTCGAATTTTCAACCTTCCTGGGGGAGGGGCCTCCGGCGGCGCCAGGCGGCCTTGGACCACCGGGCCAGGCGGTCCATGTAGACGTAGATGACGGGGGTCGTGTAGAGGGTGAGGATCTGGCTGAAGATGAGCCCCCCCACGATGGCGATGCCCAGGGGGCGCCGCAGCTCCGCCCCGGCCCCCCGGCCCAGGGCCAGGGGCAGGCCCCCCAGGAGGGCGGCCATGGTCGTCATGGTGATGGGCCGGAAGCGCAGGAGGCAGGCCTGGTAGATGCCCTCCTCCGCGGTCAGCCCCTCCCGGCGCTCGGCCTCGATGGCGAAGTCGATCATGAGGATGGCGTTCTTCTTCACGATGCCGATGAGGAGGATGATGCCGATGAAGGCGATGAAGCTCAGCTCGGTGCCGCACACCAGGAGGGCCACCAGGGCCCCGACCCCGGCGGAGGGCAGGCTCGAGATGATGGTCAGGGGGTGGATCAGGCTCTCGTAGAGCACGCCCAGCACCAGGTACACCGCCACCAGGGCCGCGATGAGGAGGATGGGCTGGTTGGCCAGGGAGGCCTTGAAGGCCTGGGCCGTGCCCATGAAGTTCCCCCGGATGGTGGCCGGGAGCCGGATCTCCTCCTTGGCCTTCTCGATGGCGTCCACGGCCTGGCCGATGGCGACCCCGGGGGCCAGGTTGAAGGTGATGGTGACGGAGGGGAGCTGGCCCTGGTGGGCCACGGCCAGGAGGGTGGTCTCGCGCCCGAACTTCGCGAAGGCGGAAAGGGGCACCAGGGACCCCGTGGTGGCCTTGACGTAGATCCGCTCCAGCGATTCGGGGTTCTGCCAGTATTCCGGGGCCACCTCCAGCACCACCCGGTACTGGATCAGGTCCGTGTAGAGGGTGGAGACGGGGCGCTGGCCGAAGGCGTCGTAGAGGGTGGCGTCGATGGCCTGGGTGGTGACGCCCAGGCGGCTGGCGGTGGCCCGGTCCACCACCACCGAGGCCTGGAGGCCCTGGTTCTGCTGGTCGGTGTTCACGTCGGCCAGCTCCTTGAGGGTGCGGAGCTTCTCGAAGACCCGGGGGGCCCACTGGAAGAGCTCCCGGGATTCGTCCCCCTGGAGGGTGTACTGGAACTGGGCGTTGCCGCCGCGGCCCCCCACCCGGATGTCCTGGACGGGCTGCAGGAAGAGGTTCGCCCCGGGGACCCGGGCGAGCTTGGGACGCAGGCGGGTGATGATCTGGTCGGCGGTGACGTCCCGCTTGTCCACGGGCTTGAGGGCGAGGAAGAGGCGGCCCGTGTTGGTGGTGCCGCCGCCGCCCACGGAGCCCGAGACGGCGCTCACGGCCTTGTCCTCCATGACGATGCGCACGAACTCCCGGAGCCGGGTCCGCATGGCCTGGAAGGAGATGGACTGGTCGGCCTGGATGGCGCCCATGATGCGCCCGGTGTCCTGCTGGGGGAAGAACCCCTTGGGCACGACCACGTACAGGACCACGGTGGCCAGGAAGGTGGCCCCGGTGACCAGGAGGGTGGCGAGCTTGCGCTTCAGGACCCAGGCGAGGCTGGAGGCGTAGGCGCGCACGATGGCCTGCCACCAGCGCTCGGAGGCCATGAACAGCCGTCCGTGCCTCGCCTCCGAGGCGGGCCGAAGGAGCCGCGCGCACATCATGGGTGTCGTGGTGAGGGAGACCACCATGGACATGAGGATGGCCACGGACAGGGTCACCGCGAACTCCCTGAAGAGCCGGCCCACGATGCCGCCCATGAGGAGGATGGGGATGAAGACGGCGCAGAGGGAGATGCTGATGGAGAGCACGGTGAACCCGATCTCCCGGGCCCCCTCCAGGGCCGCCTCCATGGGGGTCATGCCCGCCTCCAGGTGGCGGGTGATGTTCTCCACCACGACGATGGCGTCGTCCACCACGAAACCCGTGGCCACGGTGAGGGCCATCAGGGACAGGTTGTCCACGCTGTAGCCCATCAGGTACATGGCCCCGAAGGTGCCCACGAGGGAGACGGGGACGGCCACGCTGGGGATGAGGGTCGAGCGCCAGTCCCGCAGGAAGACGAAGACCACCATGATCACGAGGCCGATGCTGAGCAGCAGGGTGCGCTCCACGTCCTTGACGCTGGCGCGGATGGTCTGGGTGGCGTCCAGCACCTCGTCGAACTTCACCGCGGGGGGCAGGCTGGCCACGAGCTGGGGCTCCAGGGCGCGTATGCGGTCCACGGTCTCGATGATGTTCGCCCCGGGCTGGCGGAACACGGCCATGCTCACGGAGGGCTTGCCGTTGGTGATGCCGTCGTTGCGAAGGTCCTCGACCGAGTCCACCACCCGCGCCACGTCCTTCACCTGGAGGGCGGCGCCGGACTTGAAGCTCACCACGAGCTCCTGGTAGTCCCGGGCCTTCAGGAGCTGGTCCGTGGTGTTGAGGATGCTCGTGGTGTCCCCGTCCACCAGGGAGCCCTTGGGCTGGTTGACGTTCGCCTGAACCAGGGTACGGCGCACGTCCTCCAGGGAGACTCCCCGGGCGTGCAGGGCGTTGGGGTCCACCTCCACCCGCACCGCGGGCAGGGCGCCGCCCCACACGAACACCTGGCCCACCCCGCGCACCTGGGCCAGCTTCTGCTGGAGCACCTTGGAGGCGATGTCGTACATCTGCTCCCGGGGCACGATGTCGGAGGTGAGGCTGAAGAGCATCACCGGCGCGTCGGCGGGATTCACCTTCCGGTAGCGGGGGTTGTTGGGGAGGTTCGCGGGCAGGTTGCCGCGGGCCGCGTTGATGGCGGCCTGCACGTCGCGGGCCGCCGCGTCGATGTTGCGGTTCAGATCGAACTGCAAGGTGATGTTCGTGGAGCCCAGGCTGCTGGTGGAGGTCATCTCCGTGATGCCCGCGATGCGCCCGAACTGGCGCTCCAGGGGGGTGGCCACGGAGGAGGCCATGGTCTCGGGACTGGCGCCGGGGAGGCCGGCGGAGACCTGGATGGTGGGGAACTCCACCTGGGGCAGGGGGGAGACGGGCAGGAACTTGAACGCCAGGCTCCCCGCCAGGGCGACGGCGAGGGTCAGGAGGGACGTGGCGATGGGCCGCCGGATGAAGGGCGTGGAAATGCTCATTGCGCTTCCAGGGCCCCGGCGGCGGCGGCCTTCCTCCGGCCGATGCGCTTGGCGGCGCGGTCGAAGGCGAGGTAGATGACGGGCGTCGTGTAGAGGGTGAGCACCTGGCTGAAGATGAGGCCGCCGATGATGGAGATGCCCAGGGGCCGGCGGAGCTCGGCCCCCACGCCCGTGCCCATGGCCAGGGGCACGGCCCCCAGGAGGGCGGCCATGGTGGTCATCATGATGGGCCTGAAGCGCAGGAGGCAGGCCTGGTAGATGGCGTCCAGGGGGCTGAGGCCCTCCTTGCGCTCGGCCTCGATGGCGAAGTCGATCATGAGGATGGCGTTCTTCTTCACGATGCCGATGAGGAGGATGATGCCGATGAGGGCGATCACGCTGAAGTCGGTCCGGCAGATCATGAGGCTCAGGAGGGCCCCCACCCCCGCCGAGGGCAGGGTGGAGAGGATCGTCACCGGGTGGATGTAGCTCTCGTAGAGCACGCCCAGGAGGATGTACATGGTGGCCAGGGCGGCCAGGATGAGGAAGGGCGTGTTCACCAGGGAGGCCCGGAAGGCCTGGGCGGTGCCCTTGAACTCGGACTGGATGCTGGGGGGCATGTCCATGCCACGCCTCACCTTCTCGATGGCCTCAACGGCGTCGCCGATGGAGGCGCCCCGGGCGAGGTTGAAGGAGATCGTGGCGGCCGGGAACTGGCCCTGGTGGTTGATGGCCAGGGGGGCGTAGGCGCTCTCCACCCGGGTGATGGCGGTGATGGGCACCGCACCGCCGGCGGAGGACTTGAGGTAGATGCCGTCCAGGGCCCGGGGGCCTTCCCGGAAGCCGGGCATGGCCTCCAGCACCACGCGGGTCTGGTTCAGCTCGGTGAAGATGGTGGAGATCTGGCGCTGGCCGAAGGCGTCGTAGAGGGCGTCGTCGATCATCTTGGGGGTGATGCCCAGGCGGGCGGCGCTCGTGCGGTCGATGACGAGGCGGGTCTGGAGGCCGTTGCTCT
Organism: Holophaga sp.; assembly: GCA_035298525.1. Taxonomy (GTDB): domain Bacteria; phylum Acidobacteriota; class Holophagae; order Holophagales; family Holophagaceae; genus Mesoterricola. The sequence continues at coordinate 10,932 of DATGXY010000139.1, read as the reverse complement.
GGAGATCGCTGGCCACGTCCCTCAGGATGGGCACCTTCTGGAGTTCCTCCACGAACCTGGGCACCCAGGTCGCCAGGACCTTGGCATCGGGATCCTCCATGGAGTACTGGTACTGCGTCCGGCTGACCCGGTCCTCCACGGTGAGGTCCTGCACGGGCTGCATGTAGAGGCGGATATCGCCCACCTCGTCCACCTTGGGCTTCAGGCGGCGGATCACGTCGCTGGCGCTGAGGCCCCGTTCGTCCAGGGGCTTGAGGTTGATCTGGATGCGGCCCGAGTTGAGGGTGGTGTTGGTGCCGTCCACGCCGATGAAGGAGGAGAGGCTCTCCACCGCCGGGTCCTGGAGGATCACATCGGCCAGGGCCTGCTGGCGCTTGGCCATGGCGGCGAAGGACACCGTCTGGGGGGCCTCGGAGATGCCCAGGATGACGCCCGTGTCCTGCACGGGGAAGAAGCCCTTGGGGATCCACACGTAGAGGAGGACGGTCACGCCCAGGGTGCCCATGGCCACCCACAGGGTGGCCTTCTGGTGGCCCAGGACCCAGGTGAGGGTCCGGCCGTAGTACTCGATGACGGCCTTGAACACGCGCTCGGAGGCCTGGTAGAAGCGCCCCTCCTCGTGCTCCTTCTGGTGCTTGAGGAGCCGCGCGCACATCATGGGCGTCAGGGTCAGGGAGACGATGGCCGACACGATGATGGTCACCGCCAGGGTGACGGCGAACTCCCGGAAGAGCCGGCCCACGATGTCGCCCATGAAGAGGAGGGGGATGAGCACGGCGATGAGGGAGACCGTCAGGCTCACGATGGTGAACCCGATCTGCTCGGAGCCCTTGAGGGCCGCCTCCATGGGCGGCATGCCCTCCTCGATATAGCGCATGATGTTCTCGATCATGACGATGGCGTCGTCCACCACGAATCCGGTGGAGATCGTCAGGGCCATGAGCGTGAGGTTGTTGAGGCTGTAGCCCAGCAGGTACATCACCCCGAAGGTCCCCACCAGGGACAGGGGCACGGCGAAGCTGGGGATGACGGTGGCCGCGAAGGTCCTCAGGAAGAGGAAGATCACCATGATCACCAGGGCGATGGTGAGCAGGAGCTCGAACTCCACGTCCTCCACGGAGGCGCGGATGGTCGTGGTCCGGTCCGTGAGGATCTGCATCTTGACGGAGGCGGGGATGGAGGCCTGCAGGGTGGGCAGCAGGGCCTTGATGCGGTCCACCACGGCGATGATGTTGGCCCCGGGCTGGCGCTGGATGTTGAGGATGACGGCGGGGGTCCGGTTCATCCAGGCGGCCTGCTTCACGTTCTCCGTGTCGTCGATGACGTTGGCCACGTCCTGGAGGGTGATGGGATTGCCGTTCTTGTAGGCGATGACGAGGGGCCGGTACTGGGCCGAGCTCATCAGCTGGTCGTTGGCGCCGATGGCGAAGGACTGGGACTTGCCGTCGAAGGCGCCCTTGGCCTGGTTCACGTTGGCGGCGCCCACGGCGGTGCGCAGGTCGGCCAGGGTGAGGCCGTACGAGGCCAGGGCGGCGGGGTTGGCCTGCACGCGCACGGCGGGCTTCTGCCCGCCGGAGATGCTCACGAGGCCCACGCCGGGAAGCTGGCTGATCTTCTGGGCCAGCCGGGTGTCCGCGTACTCCTCGACCTTGGGCAGGGCCAGGGTGTCCGAGGACAGGGCCAGAGTCAGGATGGGCGCGTCGGCCGGGTTCGTCTTGCTGTAGATGGGCGGATTGGGCAGGTCCGAAGGCAGGTAGGTGCCCGCGGCGTTGACGGCGGCCTGCACCTGCTGCTCGGCCACGTCGATGTTCAGGTCCAGCACGAACTGGAGGGTGATGAGCGAGCTGCCCTCGGAGGAGCTGGACGTCATCTGGTTGAGGCCGGGAAGCTGGCCGAACTGGCGTTCCAGGGGGGCGGTGATGGCGGTGGCCACCACGTCCGGGCTGGCCCCCGGGTAGAAGGTCTGCACCTGGATGGTGGGATAGTCCACCTGGGGCAGGGCCGACACGGGAAGCTGGCGGAAGGCCACGAAGCCCACCAACAGGATCCCGAGCATGATGAGGGAGGTGGCGATGGGCCGGAGGATGAACGGCCGGGAGGGGTTCATTTTTCGGCCTTCCGGCCTTCAGGCGCGCCGGCCGGCTTTCCCGTTCCAGGCTTGCCGACCCCGTCCTCCGCGACCCGGCTGCCGGGGCGGAGCTTGTCCAGGCCGCTCACGACCACCTTCTCGCCGGCGGCCACGCCCTTCTTCAGGGCGGTGACGTCGCCCTCGGTGAAGAGGGGCTCCACGATGCGCATCTCCACGGTGGAGTCGGCCTTGACCACGTATACGAAGGTCCCGGCGGGGCTCCGCTGCAGGGCGGCGGCGGGGACCATGAGGACGTCCCTGAGGGTGTCCACCAGGAGGCGCGCGTTTACGAACTGGTTGGGGAAGAGGGCCCCGTCCCGGTTGGCGAACTGGGCCTTGAGGCGCACGGTGCCGGTGGCGGAGTCCACCTGGTTGTCCACGGCCAGGAGGGTGCCCTCGGCCAGCTTCGTGTCCATGTCCCGGTCGAAGACGACGACCGCGGGCATCTTCCCGTCGCGGCCGCTCTTGAGCACGCTCTGGATGGCGTCGGCGGGAACGGTGAAGAGGACGTTGATGGGGGAGACGGGAGTGAGGGTGACGAGGCCGGTGGCGTCGGAGGAGCGGACCATGTTGCCCGTGTCCACCAGCTTCAGGCCCACCTTGCCCGACACCGGAGCGGTGATCCGGCTGTAGGCGAGGTTGAGCTTGGCGCTCTCCACCGAGCCGGTGTCGCTCTTCACGGCCGCCTCGTACTGGTCCACGAGCGCGGACTGGGTGTCCAGCTGCTGCTGGCTGACGATCTTCTGGCCGAAGAGGCTGCGGATCCGCTCCAGGTCGTTGCGGGCGTTGCGCAGGGCGGCCTGGTCCTTGGCCATTTGCCCCTCGGCCTGCATCAGGGCCACCTGGAAGGGCCGGGGATCGATCTGGACCAGGGTGTCCCCGGCCTTCACCAGCTGCCCTTCCCGGAAGAAGATCTTCATGATCTGGCCGTCCACCCGGGTCTTGATGATCACGTTATCCGTGGGGACGACCGTGCCCAGGCCGGTGAGGTTGACCGGCATCTCGCCCGTCTTGACCGGGGCCATGGCCACGGAAACGGCCCGGGGGGGCGGGGCGGGCTTGGCCCCGCTGGCGGCCATGCGGAAGCCCCCGACGATGGCGATGGCCACCCCGGCGGCGCCCAGGCCCCAGATCCACCATCGGCGGGCCCCGGCTCCGGCGGGATAGGAGGGTTGGAGGGGAGTCTCGTTGGCGTCCATGGGTTCCCTGCGCATGTGGCTGCCGCCGGTGGCACGCTCCCCACCGGACCGGACGGCCGGATCAACCTCGTGAATAGAGGTATTTTAGCAACAACCCATAGAAATGGGGTACCCAATGCAAGCCGGGCACCCCAAGGGCCGGCCTTTCCCTTGGAGCGCTGGCGCGGCTCAAGCGTTGAGCGGGCCCCCCCGCCCTTGTGACCGGGGACACCTCAAAAGCGGAAAGACAACCGCAGGTCCAGGGAGCGGCGGGCTCCGGGCAGGGGCGGGGTCCCCCCGGCGCCCGGGTTGCCGTAGGGCTGGATGTAGGGGGCGTCCTCGTCCAGGAGGTTGCTGGCCCTCAGGCCCGCCTCCAGGCTTTCCGCCAGGCGCCAGGACAGGAAGAGGTTGAGGTAGGTCGCGGCGCCCAGGGGCGCGGGCTGGAGGCCGCCGGCCCCATAGGCGAAGCGCCGCCCCACGGCCAGGATCTCCGGGTTCAGGCTCCACCCGGGCCGGAAGCGCCACTGGACCTGGAGCGCCGCCTTGGTGCGGGGGAAGCCCACGTGGTAGGCGGGTTCCCCGGGGACCCGGTAGAAGTCCGCGTTCCGGTCATCCGCCTCCTGCAGGGTGAAGGTCGCCCGCAGGGTGAGGTCCCGGGCCCGGGTCTGCAGGTCCAGCTCAAGGCCCCGGGAGCCCACGTGGTCGAAGTTCAGGTAGGTGTTCACCCCGGGGGCGGGGTTGGCGTAGCTGATGGGGTCGTGGATGCGCTCGAAGAAGACGTTGGCCGAGAGGTAGCTGTGGCGGCCCAGGGCGATGCCGCCCTCCGCCTCGTAGCTGTGGGTGCGCTCGGGCCTCAGGGCGGGGTTCACGAACAGGTTCTCGATGCTGGGGGCCCGGAAGGCGCCGGCGGCGAGGAGCTTCACGTGCCAGCCGTCCTCGGCGTGGGTGAAGGCCAGCCTGGGGCTCGTCGCGCTGCCGAATTCCGAGTGGCGGTCGTGGCGCACGCCCAGGTCCAGGTTCCCGAAGGGCAGGCTCCACAGGGCCTGGAGGAGGGCGGCCCGGTTCTGGTGGATGTAGTGCTGGCGGTAGCCGCGGGCCGACCAGTAGATGCTGGCGTCGTCCCGCACGGCCTCCACCCCCGCCGACAGGTTCAGGGCCGGGGTGGCCTTCCACGTGGCGATGAGGCGCCCCACCCCCCGGGTGTTCCGGTCCGTGCGGGCATCGGTGTACATCCAGGGGCTCTGCTGCTTGAGCTGGAACTCGGGCCGGAGGGTGAGGTCCCCCGCCGACCAGGTCCAGTCCGCCCCGAAGTACTGGCCCGGAAAGGAGAGGGGCTTCACGTCGGCCCGGTACCACCGCGTGTAGTCGCGGACGAAGTACCGGTCCCGCAGGTAGCGGAGGTTGAGCCCGCCGGCGGAGAGTCCCAGGTTCAGGAAGTCCTGGTGCTGCTGGCTCCAGGGGCCGGTGTCCAGGGTCCCCGCCGCCGTGGCGTAGGGGCCCGAGCCCTGGGGCACCTCGCCCCGGGCGTAGGACACGGAGCAGGCGGCGGGCCCCAGGGCCCCGGAGAAGCGCACCTGGCCCTGGCGGGCCAGGAGATCCGCCCCCTGCAGTCGCCCCAGCCACAGGTCCCCCTCCGCCGTCCCGCCCGACCCGGGGGGACGCGTGAACACCTGGATGACGGCCAGCTCCGCGTAGCCCCCGTACTGGGCGCTGCCGGGGCCGCGGATGATCTCGATGCGGTCCACGTCCCCCACGGGGTAGTGCCCCCCGAAGGCGGTGGTGCCGTAGAGGGGCTCGTTCATCTCGAGCCCGTCCACCAGGAGGAGGACCTTGCCGTCGTGGCCCCAGTTGCCCCGGACCCCGATGCCCACCACGTCGTTGGTGTCGGAGCCGAAGTCCAGGCCCGGCACCATGCGCAGGACCTCCAGGAGGTCCCGGGCCCCGGAGGCCCGGATCTCCTCCCGGGTGAGGAGGGTGATGATGCCCGGGCTCTCCCGGATGGGCACGGACTGGCGCGTGGCAGCGATCACGGGGCTGGCGAGGATTGCCTTGAGGCGCTCGAGGCCCGCGTCCGCATCCTGGGCCACCGCGGGGAGGGCCAGGAGCAGGACCGCGGCGGTCCCGCGCACGAGGCGGGCGCCGGGCTCGGTCTTGCCGGGGGTGGGGCTCATGGGGCACCGGATGGGAGGGCGAATGAAATTATGCGGCCTCCGGCGGGAAAGGAAAGCCCGGGATCAGGCCCCCCCGGCGCAGACCCCCAGGTCCCCCAGGCAGATGCCCAGGTCCCGGGCCGTCTGGATCGTGTCCCCGTCCAGGGGCACCGCCTTCATGCGCCCGGCCACCTCGGCCAGGGGCACGTAGCGGACCCCGTCGATGGCCAGGGCCACCATGACCCCGCTCTCCCCCTGCTCCAGGCCCCGCACCGCGGCGGCCCCGAAGCGCAGGGCCGCGAGCCGGTCGAAGGCGGTGGGGCTGCCGCCCCGGAGGAGGTGGCCCAGCACCACGACCCGGGCGTCCTTGCCCGTGCGCTCCTGGAGGGCCCGGGCCACCTGGTCCCCGATGCCGCCCAGGCGTTCCGCGTGCCCGGTCTCGGCCGGAGCGGCCACGATGCGGGCGCCGTCCCGGGGGGTGGCACCCTCGGCCACCATCACGAGGGTGTAGGCGCGGCCGTTGGTGTCGCGGCTGCGCACCTTCTCCACCACGGCCTCCATGTCGAAGGGGATCTCGGGGATGAGGATGGAATGGGCCCGGCCGGCGATGCCCGCGTGGAGGGCGATCCAGCCCGCGTAGCGCCCCATCACCTCCACCACCATGACCCGCTGGTGGCTCTCGGCGGTGCTGTGGAGGCGGTCCAGGCACTCGGTGGCGAAGGCCACGGCCGAGTCGAAGCCGAAGGTGGTGTACGTCTTGTCCAGGTCGTTGTCGATGGTCTTGGGCACCCCGATCACCCGCAGCCCCTTCTCGGCCAGGGCGTTGGCGATGGTGAGGCTTCCGTCGCCGCCGATGGAGATGAGCGCGTCCAGTTCCCGCCTGGCGAAGAACTCCAGGATCTCCCCGGAGCGGTCCACCTCGCGCACGGTGCCGTCGGGCATGCGAAGGGGGAAGTGGAGCGGGTTCCCCCGGTTCGTGGTGCCCAGGATGGTGCCGCCCAGGTGCGTGATGCCCCGGATGCGGTCCCTCGTGAGGCGGATGCACCCGCCGTCGGGGTACCGCTCGGGGAAGAAGATGCCGTTGAAGCCCTCCCGGATGCCGTAGGCCTCCCAGCCCCGGTCCATCGCGGCGAGGGTCGCGGCCCGGATGACGGCGTTGAGGCCGGGGGCGTCGCCCCCGCCGGTGCTGATGGCGATGCGTCGGATCGGGTTCTTCATGGTCGACTCGCTATGGCGGTGGGGTCCGTGGCCACATTGTGGCACCATCCTTGTCTGGAGGAGAGCGACCATGGCCGGTGCGTATGCGAATTTCACCCACCTGACGGACTACATGGGCTTCGAGGGCCTCCTCACGGACGAGGAGCGGATGGTCCGGGAGACCGCCCGGGAGTTCGTGAACCGGGAGGTGCTGCCCATCATCGAGGGCCACGCCCAGGCCATGACCTTCCCCGCCCACCTCATCCCCGCCATGGGCGAGCTGGGCTTCTTCGGGCCCACCCTGCCCGAGCGCTACGGCTGCGCCGGCCTGAGCCAGACGGCCTACGGTCTCCTCATGTACGAACTGGAGCGGGGGGATTCGGGCCTCCGTTCCTTCGCCTCCGTCCAGGGCTCTCTGGTCATGTTCCCCATCCACGCCTACGGCAGCGAGGCCCAGAAGGACCACTGGCTCCCCCTGCTGGCCGCGGGGAAGAAGATCGGATGCTTCGGCCTCACGGAGCCCGACTTCGGCTCCAACCCGGGCGGCATGCTCACCCGGGCCGAGCGCATCGGCGGCGGGAAGTGGCGCATCAACGGCACCAAGATGTGGATCACCAACGGCACCGTCGCGGACGTGGCGGTGGTGTGGGCCAAGACCGACGAGGGCGTCCGGGGCTTCCTGGTGGAAAAGGGCACGAAGGGCTTCAGCGCCCCCGAGACCCACGGCAAGTGGAGCCTGCGGGCCTCGGTCACCTCCGAGCTGGTGCTGGAGGACGTGGAGGTGGACGAGGAGGCCAGCCTCCTGCCCCTGGCCAAGGGCCTCAAGGCCCCCCTCTCCTGCCTCACCCAGGCCCGCTACGGCATCGCCTGGGGGGCCCTGGGAGCGGCGGACGCCTGCTACCAGTGCGCCCTGGACTACGCCCAGAGCCGGATCCAGTTCGACCGCCCCATCGCCTCCTACCAGCTCCAGCAGGAGAAGCTGGCCTGGATGGTCACCGAACTCACCAAGGGCCAGCTCCTGGCCCTGCAGCTGGGCCGCCTGAAGGAGGCCGGGACCTACACGCCCGCCCAGGTGTCCATGGCCAAGATGAACAACGTGAACGTCTCCCTGGAGATCTGCCGCAGGGCCCGCACCATCCTGGGGGCCAACGGGATCCTGGACGAGTACCCGGTGATGCGCCACATGGCCAACCTGGAGAGCGTCTACACCTACGAAGGCACCCACGACATGCACACCCTCATCGTGGGCGAGGCCGTGACGGGGATCCCCGCCTACCGGTAGCTCCCCCCCGTTCCGCCCCCGGCCGGGTCTTGCCGGGGCTGGAAAAAACCCGGCTTAAACATCGCCTTGTGAGGCATCTTTGCGTCTAGAATGGAGGGACTGACCCGGAGTCCCCATGCGCGCCCTCCCCCTGGCCCTCCTCCCCGCCGTCCTCGCGGCCGCGCCCGCGGCGCCGGCGGCCAAGTCCGCCTTCCCCTACCCCATCCATTCCCGGACCCTGGCCAACGGCCTCCGGATCGTCGTCGTCCCCACCGGCGTGCCCGGCCTCGTCGCCCTCCAGATCCCCGTGTCCACCGGCAGCCGCAACGAGGTGGAGCCCGGGAAGTCCGGGTTCGCCCACTTCTTCGAGCACATGATGTTCCGGGGCACGGCCACCGTGAAGCCCGCGGACTGGAACCTCACCCTCCAGAAGACGGGCGCCGACCAGAACGCCTTCACCAGCGACGACCTCACCAACTACCACACCACCTGCGGCAAGGAGGACCTGGAGACCTGGCTGCGCCTGGAGGCGGACCGGTTCCAGCACCTCAGCTACCCCGAGGCCGAGTTCAAGGACGAGAGCCGGGCCGTGCTGGGCGAGTACAACAAGAACAGCTCCAACCCCCTGGGCAAGCTCTTCGAGGCCCAGCGGGAGGCGGCCTACAAGGTCCACACCTACCGGCACACGACGATGGGCTTCCTCAAGGACATCGAGGACATGCCCAACCAGTACAAGTACAGCCTGGAGTTCTTCCGGCGCTGGTACCGCCCCGACAACGTCACCATCGTCCTCGCCGGCGACGTGGAGCCGGCCTCCGCCTTCGCCCTGGTGGAGAAGCACTTCGGGGCCTGGAAGCGGGTCCCCTACAAGGCCCCGGCCGTGCCCCAGGAGCCCCCCCGGACCGCCCCCGCCTCGGTGCACGTGGCCTGGGAGACCCCCACCCTGCCCTACGTCACCGTCGCCTTCCACGCCCCCACGAAGTTCAGCACCACCGACAACGGGGCCCTGGCCCTGGACCTGGCCGGGGAGCTCCTCTTCGGGCGCCAGTCGGAGATCTACCAGCGCCTCGTGCTCAAGGAGCAGAAGGTGGACCAGTTCTTCGCCATGGGCGGGGACAGCAAGGACCCCTCCCTCTTCACCGTCATCGCCCGGGTGCGCAAGGGCGAGGACATGGCCTACGTGCGGGACGCCATCCTGGACGCCTGCGCCCGGGGCGCCGCCCTGCCCTTCTCCGCCTCCCGCCTGGAGGAGGCCAAGACCGAACAGCGGCTGGGCTTCGCCAGGAGCCTGGACTCCGCCGAGGGCGTGGCCGGCATCGTGGCCCGGGCGGTGTGCTATGACCGGGACCCCCAGGCCCTGGTGAAGCAGCTGGCCCTCCAGGAAGCCGTCCAGCCATCCGACCTGTCCCGGGTCGCCAAGGAGACCTTCCGGGACGCCAACCGGGTCATCGCCACCCTTTGCAAGGGCCCCCTGCCCGAGGCCATGAACGCCCCCTTCGAAGGGGTGGAGGCCCGGGCCGCGCGCCTGGCCCAGCTCCCCGCCCTCCCCCTCCTGGAGCGGCCCTCCGCCTCTCCCGTGGTGAACCTGGACCTGGTCTTCCGCACCGGCAGCGTGGATGATCCCGCGGGCAAGGAAGGCCTGGCCCAGCTGGCCGCGGCCATGCTCACCCAGGCCGGCACCGCCACCCGCACCTTCGCCGAGACCACCAAGGCCGCGGGCGCCGCCGGCGGGGGCCTGGGGGCCCGGGTGGACAAGGAATTCACCTCCTTCGTCCTCACCGCCCCCCGCCTCAAGGCCGCGGAGGCCCTGGAACTGGCCCTGGAGCACCTGGCCGCCCCCGGCTTCCGGGAGGAGGACTTCCAGCGCCTGAAGACCCAGGCCCTGAACGCCCTCAAGGTGCAGCTCAAGGCCAATAACGACGAAGAGCTGGGCAAGCTCGCCCTGGAAGGCCGCATCTACGGCGAGCCCTTCGCCCATCCCGTGCTGGGCACCGAGCGGGGCATCCAGGCCATCACCCTGGACGATGTGAAGGCCTTCGTGAGGACCGCCTACACCCGGGGCCGCCTCCAGGCCGGCATCGGCGGCGCCTTCGGGCCGGCCGAGAAGGCCCAGGTGCTCCGGGCCCTGGCCTCCCTCCCGGAGGGCGGCGCCCCCCGGGCCGCCCTGCCCGCCCCCGAGGCACCCAAGGCCAGCCGGGTCCGCATCGTGGCCAAGGAGACCCGGGCCACCGCCATCTCCTTCGGCTTCCCCATCGCCGTGGACCGGCGCAGTCCCGACTTCCCCGCCCTGTGGGTGGCCACCAGCTGGCTGGGTGAGCACCGCAACAGCACCGCCCACCTGTACCAGCGCCTGCGGGAGGTGCGGGGCCTCAACTACGGCGACTACGCCTACATCGAGGCCTTCCCCATGGGCATGTTCGCCACCCGGCGCTCCCCGGGCTTCCTCCGCAGCCTCAATCACTTCCAGGTGTGGATCCGCCCCGTGGCCCCGGCCAACGGCGCCTTCGCCCTGAAGGGGGCCCTGTACGAACTGGGCAAGCTGGTGAACGAAGGCATGTCCGAGGCCGCCTTCCAGGCCAGCCGCACCTACCTGGAAAAGAGCCTGGACCACCAGGTATCCACGGGCGCCGAGCGCCTGGGCAATGACCTGGACATGCAGCTCCTGGGCCTGGACAAGGGCTTCGTGGCCGAGCTGCGGCCCCGCCTCAAGGCCCTCACCCGCCAGCAGGTGAACGAGGCCCTCAAGCGCCACTTCCGCACGGACCGCCTGGATATCGCCGTCGTCACCAAGGACGTGGAGGCCTTCAAGCGGGATCTCCTGGCCGAGGCCTGCCCCGTGCCCGCCTACCAGACCCCCAAGCCCGAACTGAAGGCCGAGGACGAGGCCATCCGGCGCCTCAAGCTGGACCTGAGGGCCGAGGACATCACGGTCACGCCCCTGGACGAGCTCTTCAACTACTTCAGGATCGGGCGGCCGACGACGATGTAGCTGGAGCCGGCGCGGCTCGTTCCAGCGGG
>DATGXY010000138.1:0-3262 GCA_035298525.1 Holophaga sp. | reverse complement strand
GGTCAAGGGGGCGGCCCAGGGCGTCGCCAAGGTGGTGGATCCCAAGGCCCAGGCCGAGAAGCTCATCGATAAGGTCCTGGAACCCCGGATCACCGAGTTCACCCTGGACGGCTTCAAGGTCGTGCGGGTGGAGGGGGAGAGCGGGGCCAAGCCCGAGGCCTTCAGCGGCAAGGGGCACCTGATGCTGCCCGCCCCCCTGCCGAGCCTGGAGGTGACGTTCAAGGGCCTGGCCATCGCCGGCACCACGGCCACGGGCACGATCGAGGCCCCCTTCGGTTCCGGGGCCGCCGCGGATCACCAGGGCTGGCGCTGGACCCCCGCCTCCGTGAAGATCTCGGACAAGGGGAGCCGCCTGACGGCCACCCTCGCGGCGGGCCATCTCCATCTATCCGTGGACACGGTGCCCTTCACGCCCACCGGGCTCTCCGGCACCCTGGCCCTGGGCGAGGTGCCCCTGGCCGGGGGCGCCTTCACGGGGATCCTCAAGGATGGGGAAGTGGTCTTCAGCCAGGCCGCCCCCCTCGTGAAGGGAGCCCTGCGCACGGCCCTGCCGCCCGATCTGCACCACGCGGAGACGGGGGCCCCGGCGGAAGCCACGGTGCCCGTGGCCTTCGAGGCCACCCTCCTCACCGGCAGCGGCACCCTGGCCCCCGCGGCCCTGGAGAACCTGGCAGCGGCCGGCGGGGCCTTCCTCTACCAGGTGGAGAAGCTGGCCTTTGAATTCGATAAGGGGGTGCCCGTCCTGACGGGCACCGCCCGCATGGGCTTCCCCCTCCAGACCTTCTGCCTGGCCTCCAGCACGGGGACCCCCTGGTTCTCCCAGGCGGCTCCCGTCGCCCTCCGGGGCACGGTGCCGGCGGCGGCCCACCGGCCGCTGGCCGCCCTCCGCGTCGCCCGGGAGACCCCCGCCGCGCGGCCCCCCCTGGACCTGGCGCAGGCCTCCGCAGGCTTCAGCGGCACCTTCCCCCTCCCCCCGGCCACCCTCGTGCCCTCGGGCATCAGCGCCTACCGCCTGAAGGTGGAGGGGGGCGCCGCCGTCCTCAGGAACGGGGTCCTGGACCCCGCCGCCTCCCGCCTCACGGGCAGCCTCGCCTGGGGCGAGGGCTGGAAGAACGGGGTGGAATTCAAGGACGCCCCCGCCGCCATGGCGGACGGCCTCTTCCTCGCCCAGGCCCAGATGAAGGGCGAGGTGGTGGTGGGCGCCTACGGCGTCCAGGCCCAGGGGGGCCTCGCGGTCATCGACTTCTCGGACGCCCAGTCCCCCGCGGGCCTCCCCGCCGCCTGGAAGGGCGTGCACCTGCCGGGCTACCTCCTCGCCCTGCCCGAGGAGCTGTACCGCTTCAACGCGGCCTGGGAGCGCACGACGGTCTTCCTTCCCGGCAAGGACGGGCTCTTCGAGGCCAACGGCGGCTTCACGGGCCGGGTGGCGGCGAACCTGCCGGACCTCGTGAACCTCCACGTGGTGCCCGTGAAGCTGGATCCCTTCGAGCTGGAATTCGCCCAGGGCTCCGTGCTGGACGCGCCCCGGGTCACGGGCCGCATGGAACTGGACCAGCCCCCGGCGCTGCCCGGCCTCGACCTGCCCATCGCCTTCGACCTGGCCCAGGGCGGCACGGCCCGCATCGTCATCACCACCCATACCTCCTCGGGGGACACCACCTTCAAGACGGACCTGACGGGGGTGGACATGGTCCTGACCAGCGCCACGCTCAACCCCACCAACCTGGACCTCACGGGCCGCTTCGACTTCCACGTGAGCGGCGCGGGCCTGCCCTCCATCGCCTTCGACCACCTGGTCTTCGAGGCCTCGGGGGGCGGCATCGAGGGGAAGACCGGTCCGGTCTCCTTCGCGGTGGTGGGCGCCAACTGGTCCGGCATCCAGGGCCATCCCAAGGTGGATCTCTGGGGCTACGGCTTCGGGCTCCAGGAGAACGGCTTCGGGACCCTGGCCGACGGGCGCTTCTTCGTGGGCTTCGGCGGCGAGATGGACATCAACCCCATCCTCAGCTCCGTCTACAACCGGGTCGTCTTCACCTGCCTCAAGGAGGACAAGCAGAAGGGCACGGTGGAGATCGAGAAGGGCTTCGACATCAGCCAGAGCATCGGCGGCCTCGCCGACATGAAGGCCTCCCTCAACTTCCACGTGGACGCGGCCGACGACAACGTCTCCGACGCCTACTTCCTGGGCAAGGGCAAGGTCAACCTCTCCGTGGGCGACAGCCCCTACAACCTGGACGCGGGCTTCCGCTTCGGCCGCAGCTACGCCGAGGCCAAGTCCTTCCCCTACTTCTTCGCCATGGGCCACGTGCAGTTCCCCAACTCCGGCATCCCGGTGGCCCAGGACGTGGAGATCTACGGCTTCGCCGGCGGCCTCAGCCAGAACTTCCTGCCCGACGAGATCCGGGACACGGAGAACATGACCGGCAAGGCCGACAAGAGCCTGGGCATGGCCATCATGGCCGGCGTGGACGTGGGCACCATGGACCAGTACGCCTTCCACGGGGGCCTGGACCTCTACATCAGCCAGAACCTCACCACCCGCCTCCAGGGCGAGGGGTTCCTGCTCTCCAACCGGGACCAGTCGCCCCCGGACAACCGGGTGAGCGCCGACATCCTCTTCACCCGCAACCCCAACGCCCTGCACGCGGTGCTGGACGCGGACCTGACCCTCTACGACGGCCTCATGCGGTTCATGGGCACCGTGGAGATGCGCTTCGATCCCACCCAGAAGTTCGTGCACGTGGGCACCCACGACGCGCCCCTGACCGCCACCTACCTGGGCGGCATCGCGGGGGGCACGGGCTATTTCACGGCCGACATCAAGGACGGCGTCAGCACCTTCGCCACCGGCGGCTCCATGTACATGGACTCCGGCGAGCGCGACTTCGGCGTGGTCTGGGGCCGGGCCTACCTGAACATGTGGGGCGACCTGGTCGTCATCATCGACGCCGACCGCAACCCGAACGTCACCGGCGTGCTCAACGCCAACGGCGGGGCAGCCTTCGGCATGAAGTTCAAGACGTTCTGGAAGACCTACCGGGTGACCATCTTCAGCGGGGACATCGCCGCCAACATGGCCTTCAAGGCGCCGGGGCACCCGACCCTGGCGGGCCGGGTGGTGGTCTCGTACGACGTGCTGGGCGGGCTCTTCTCGGGCTCCGTCGGCGTTGGACTGGAGTTCTAGCCATGATCGACCTCAAGCGCGCCTGCCTCCGCCTCTCCTCCTGCAGCCTCGTCCTGGCCGCCGCCGCGGCCCCGCCCC
>DATGXY010000137.1:0-13714 GCA_035298525.1 Holophaga sp. | reverse complement strand
GTGCAAGCTCCTGTGCCGTCGGGATACCCATGAATACCACGGGGGCCGGGAGGGGGGGCGGGTGATTTAGCCCAGATCCGTCTCCCCGCGGTCCAGGATATCCATGAGGATCTGGCATTGCCGTTGCAGGCGCCGGGCCATCCTTTCCGTTTCCGGCGTGCCGCCCGTCTCCTCCAGGAGCTGGGCCGTCAGGAGGATCCCGTTGATGGGATTGCGGAGGTCGTGCACGAGCTTCCGGTAGGCCATGCGGCGGGCCGCCCGGGCCCTGCCCTCCGCCCGGGTGCGGAAGGGACCCAGGGATTCCAGGCGGACGCTGGTCTGTCGGTAGCGGAGGGGCATGCGGAGGGTTCCGGGAACGGGGGATCGCCCAGGTATTATTCCAGGCCCGGGCGACGCGTGGCGAGAGAACCTGGGGGTCCTTTTCCCCGCCATTGCGCGGGCGGGGCTTATCTGCCTGAATGGCAGGGGAGGGCCCATGCGACTGGCCGATCTCACCTTCCTGGTCATGGACACGGAGACGACGGGCCTGGACCCGCGGGCGGACAAGGTCTGCTCCATCGCGGGGGTCTGGACGAGCCTGGCCCAGGGCGGCTTCCGCCGGGAGAGCTCCCTGGTGGACCCGGGCATCCCCATTCCCCCCGAGGCCTCGGCCATCCACCACATCGTGGACCGGCACGTGGCCGGGGCCCCCACCCTGGCCCAGGTCCTCCCCGCCTTCCAGGGGGACGACTTCCACGCCTACGCGGCCCACAACGCCGCCTTCGACTTCGGCTTCCTGCCCTCCCGGGGCCGGCCCGTGGTCTGCACCATGCGCCTGGCCCGGAAGGTCTGGCCCGGCCTCGCCCGCTACTCCAACCAGTACCTGCGCTACTTCCTGCGGCTGGACGTGCCCGAGGCCGAGGGGCTTCCGGCCCACGAAGCCCTCAGCGACGCCCTCGTCACCAGCCGGCTCCTCCTGGCGGAGCTGGCCTGGCTGGAGGAGCACCCCCAGCCCGGCCTGGAGACCCTGGAGGACCTGGTGACCTGGATCGAGTCGCCCAACCTCCTGGAGACCTGCAATTTCGGCAGCAAGCACCGGGGCACCCCCTGGGCCAGGGTGCCCAAGGACTACCTGGCCTGGATGAAGCGCGAGGTGAAGGACATGGATCCCGACACCCGCTTCACCGTGGACCACTACCTGCAGAAGGCCTGAAGCCAGGCCCATTGTGCATTTCATCACGGTTTACCCCCGCCCCGGAGGCCCTGCGCCGGGCGGCCGGGAATCCGTGTCTTTATAAATAATGAAATCCGTGGGTTTATGGCTCGCGCGGCGGGCCTTCGGCTTTCGATCAAAGCTGGAGCATTCATCTGTTTTTTCCAGGGCTTTTGCCGCCGCAGCACCTAGAATGGTTCCATCGCAGGGATTCTACAGACCGCGGAAGGGCCGCCGCCCCGCAAGGGCGGAGCCCTGCCGCCCCACCACCTCACGAGGGAGCTCGCGGATGGACACCAAGGCCAAGAAGGAGATGCTGGAGAAACTCCGGAAGGAGGCGCTGCTGGGAGGCGGGCAGGACCGCATCGACGCCCAGCACGCCAAGGGGAAGATGACGGCCCGGGAGCGGGTGGAGGCCTTCCTGGACAAGGGCACCTTCCGGGAGCTGGACGCCTTCGTCACCCACCGCACCCACGACTTCCAGATGGACCGCAAGACCTTCCTGGGCGACAGCGTCGTCACGGGCTGGGGCCAGGTCGACGGGCGCCCCGTCTACGTCTTCAGCCAGGACTTCACGGTCCTGGGCGGCAGCCTGGGCGAGGTGCACGCCGAGAAGGTGTGCAAGGTCATGGACCTGGCCGTGAAGAACGGCATCCCCGTCGTGGGCCTCAACGATTCGGGCGGCGCCCGCATCCAGGAGGGCGTCGTCAGCCTGGGCGCCTACGCCGACATCTTCCTGCGCAACACCCTGGCCTCGGGCGTCGTGCCCCAGATCAGCGCCATCCTCGGCCCCTGCGCCGGCGGCGCCGTCTACAGCCCGGCCCTCACCGACTTCATCCTCATGGTGAAGAAGACCAGCCACATGTTCATCACCGGCCCCGACGTGGTGAAGACCGTCACCCACGAGGACGTGAGCATGGACGGGCTGGGCGGCGCCTCCATCCACGCGACCAAGTCCGGCGTGGCCCACTTCGTGGCCGAGGACGAGGCCGACGCCCTGGCCACGCTGCGCCAGCTGCTCTCCTACCTCCCCCTCAACAACATGGAGGATCCCCCCCGCGTCGAAACCGGCGACGACCCGAACCGCCGCGAGGAGTCGCTCAACACCCTCGTCCCCGACGACCCCCGCAAGGCCTACGACATGCACGAGGTCATCGGGAAGATCGTGGACAACGGCGAGTTCCTGGAGATCCACCAGGCCTTCGCCGGCAACATCATCGTGGGCTTCGCCCGCCTCGACGGGAACGTGGTCGGCGTCGTGGCCAACCAGCCCATGGTCCTTGCCGGCGTGCTGGACATCGACGCCTCCGTGAAGGGCGCCCGCTTCGTGCGCTTCTGCGACGCCTTCAACATTCCCATCGTCACCTTCGAGGACGTCCCCGGCTTCATGCCCGGCGTTGACCAGGAGCACCGGGGCATCATCCTCCACGGCGCCAAGCTCCTCTACGCCTACTGCGAGGCCACCGTGCCCAAGCTCACCGTCATCACCCGCAAGGCCTACGGCGGCGCCTACGACGTCATGAGCTCCAAGCACATCCGGGGCGACTACAACGTGGCCTGGCCCACGGCCGAGATCGCCGTCATGGGCCCCGACGGCGCGGTGAACATCATCTTCCGCAAGGAGATCGCGGAAGCCGAGGATCCCGCCGCCAAGCGCGCCGAGCTCATCGAGCTCTACAAGGACAAGTTCGCCAATCCCTTCGTGGCCGCCAGCCGCGGCTACCTGGACGACGTCATCGATCCCGCCGACACCCGCGCCCGCCTCATCGAGGCCCTGAAGATCTGTTCCGCCAAGCGCGACCAGAATCCCCCCCGCAAGCACAGCACGATGCCTTTGTGAGGAGCTGACCATGGGCAACAAGACGAGCATCAAGGAACTGGCGAAGCACCTCGAGGCCCCCTACTCCCACCTGGAACTGGGGCAGGTCAACGACCACGCGGCCTACGTGATGAACTTCAAGGACGTCTATCCCTTCCACCGGCACACCATGGACGAGCTCTACCTGGTGCTGCAGGGCGAGATCACCATCCGCTTCAAGAACGCGCCCCCCATCCGCCTGAAGAAGGGGGAGAGCACCGTCGTACGGTCGTACACGACCCACTCCTCCGAATCCCTGGAGGGGGCGCTGGTGCTGATGGTCAAGCCCAAGGAGATGTTCCCCCACCCCTCGGAAGTGGAGTAGCGCCATGGCGGCACAACCATTGATGATCTGCGAGACCCTGCTGCGGGACGCCCACCAGAGCCTGCTGGCCACCCGCATGCGCACCGAGGACATGCTCCCCTTCTGCGCCGACCTGGACGAGATGGGCTTCTGGAGCCTGGAGGTCTGGGGCGGGGCCACCTTCGACACCGCCATCCGCTTCCTGGGCGAGGACCCCTGGGAGCGCCTGCGGGCCCTGCGCAAGGCCATGCCCAAGACCCGCCTGCAGATGCTGCTGCGGGGCCAGAACGTGGTGGGCTACAAGCACTATCCCGACGACATCGTCGAGAAGTTCATTCAACTCGCGCGGCGCAACGGCATCGACGTCTTCCGCATCTTCGACGCCCTGAACGACCTCCGGAACATGGAATTCGCCATGAAGATCGCCAAGCGCGAGGGCGGCCATGTCCAGGGGACCATCAGCTACACCATCAGCCCCGTGCACACGGACAAGGCCTTCGTCCAGATGGGCCGCGACCTCAAGGCCCTGGGCGCCGACTCCATCGCCGTCAAGGACATGGCCGGCCTCATCACCCCCTACATCGCCTATGACCTGGTCAAGGCCCTGAAGGAGGAGGTGGGCCTCCCCGTGCAGCTGCACACCCACTACACCTCCGGCTTCGGCACCGCCGCCCTCATCAAGGCCGCGGAGGCGGGCGTGGACGTGGTGGACACGGCCATCTCCGCCATGTCCATGTCCACCTCCCAGCCTCCCACCGAGACCCTGGTGGCCGCCCTCAAGGGCCGCGAGCGGGACACGGGCCTGGACCTGGCCAAGCTCGCGGACATCGCCCGGCGCATGGAGAAGGTCCGGAAGAAGTACGCCAGCTTCGAGGCGGGCGTGGCCGCCGTGGACGTGAACGTGCTCCAGTTCCAGGTGCCGGGCGGCATGCTCAGCAACCTGGTGAGCCAGCTCCGCCAGCAGGGGGCCATGGACAAGTACTACGATGTGCTGGACGAGATCCCCAAGGTGCGCAAGGACATGGGCTACCCGCCCCTGGTGACCCCCTCGAGCCAGATCGTGGGCACCCAGGCCACCCTCAACGTGGTGCTGGGCGAGCGCTACAAGGTGATCCCCGAGGAGGTGAAGCAGTACTTCCGCGGCTTCTACGGCAAGCCCCCCGCGCCCATGGACCCGGCCATCCAGAAGCTGGCCATCGGCAACGAGAAGCCCATCACCTGCCGCCCCGGCGACCTGCTGGAGCCCGGCTGGGAGGCCGCGAAGAAGGAGATCGGGGACCTGGCCCAGAGCGACGAGGACGTCATGAGCTACGCCCTCTTCCCCCAGATCGCCAAGCCCTTCCTCAACCGGCGCAAGCAGGGGCTGGGGGGCAAGGAGGAGACGGCGGCGGCCATCGCCGCGGCCCTCTTCGCCCAGGCCGATGCCAAGGCCAGCAAGCCGGAGCCCGCGGCGGGACCCTGCGGCGGCTCCATGTGGAAGATAGCCGGCCGTGCCGGCGTGCGGAAGGGATGGTGAGGCCATGGCGACCAAGTTCAAGCTGAAACTGGAAGGCCAGGCCTACGACGTGGAGCGCCGGGACGGGATCATCGTCGTCAACGGGGTGGAATTCACCCTGGCGGAGAAGGAGGGTCAGTTCATCGTCGCCGGCAATCCCCACCTGGTGAAGCTGGGCCAGGGCACCGCCGAGGTGGACGGCATCGGCTACGCCATCGCCGCCGAGGGCCTGGACGAGCCCGCCTCCCCCCGGGGCCGGCGCGCCGCCAGCGCCAAGGCCGCGCTTGAAGCCGGCGCCCTCACCGCCATCATGCCGGGCCTCATCATCAAGGTCCTGAAGAAGGAGGGCGACAAGGTGGAGGCCGGCGAGACCGTGCTCATCCTGGAGGCCATGAAGATGCAGAACGAGGTCCAGGCCAAGGCCGCCGGGACCATCCGCCAGATGAAGGTCAAGCAGGGCGACAGCGTGGAGATGAGGCAGGTCCTCTGCGTCATCGAATAGGGCGCGGGGGCGCGGAGGGCATTGCCTTCCGCGCCCGATCCCTCGTAAGATGAGGTTATCCCCATCCCCGAGGTCCCCATGCGCGCATCCCTGCTCCTCGCCGCGGCCGCAGTCCCGGCCCTGTGCCAGGCCCCGGCCCCGGCCGAGAATCCCTTCTTCCAGGAATGGAAGACCCCCTTCGGCGTGCCCCCCTTCGCCCAGATCAAGGAGGAGCACTTCCTCCCCGCCTTCAAGGAGGGCATGGCCCGGCACAAGGCGGAGATCGCCGCCATCCGGGATTCGAAGGAGGCCCCCACCTTCGCCAACACCATCGAGGCCATGGAGCTCTCGGGGCAGCTGATGGAGCGGGTGGGCATCGTTTTCGGAGCCCTCTCCGGCGCCGAGACGAACCCCAGGCTCCAGGCCATCAACCGCGAGCTGGCCCCCCTGCGCTCCGCCCACTACGACGACATCAGCCTGGACGCCAAGCTCTGGGCCCGGGTGAAGGCCGTGTGGGAGAACCGGGCCAAGGAGAACCTCACCGGCGAGCAGATGCGCCTCCTGGAGGACCGCCGCAAGGCCTTCCTGCGCGCCGGGGCGGACCTCTCCCCCGAGAAGCAGGCCCGCATGCGCGCCATCAACGGCGAGCTCTCGAAGATCGGCGTCGCCTTCGGCGACCGGCTCCTCAAGGCCACCAAGGACTTCCAGCTGGTGATCACCGATCCCAAGGAGCTCTCGGGCCTGCCCGAGGGCGCCCGCGCCGCCGCCGCCTCCGCCGCGAAGAAGGCCGGCAAGGACGGCGCCTGGCTCTTCACCCTGGACGGCCCCAGCATCTGGCCCTTCCTCCAGTACGCCGACAACCGGGATCTGCGCCGCCAGCTCCTCAACGGCTACCTTGACCGCTGCCAGGCCGGGGAGACGGACACGAAGCCCCTGGCCAACCAGATCGCCAACCTCCGGGTGGAGAAGGCGAAGCTGCTGGGCTACAGGACCTGGGCCCACTACATCCTGGAGGAGAACATGGCCAAGACCCCCGAGGGGGCCTACGGCCTGCTGAAGCCCGTGTGGAAGGCCGCCCTGGCCAAGGCGAAGGAGGAGCGCGCCGAGATCCGCAAGGTCATGGCCAAGGAGCTCCCCGGCGCGAAGCTGGAGGCCTGGGACTGGCGCTACTACCAGGAGAAGGTGCGCAAGGCCAAGTTCGACCTGGACGAGACGGCCCTCAAGCCCTACTTCAGCCTCGACCAGGTGCGCGGCGGCGCCTTCGGGCTGGCCACGAAGCTCTACGGCGTCACCTTCACCGAGGTGAAGGACATCCCCACCTACCACCCCGAGGTCCGGGTCTTCGAGGTGAAGGAGGCCGACGGCCGCCACCTGGGCCTCCTCTACACCGACTACCACCCCCGCGCCGGCAAGCGCGGCGGCGCCTGGTGCGGCAGCCTCCGCCCCGGCCGGGAGCGCCACAGGATCACCCCCGTGGCCACCAACGTGTGCAACTTCACCCGGCCCGCCGGCGAGGCCCCGGCCCTGCTGACCCCCGACGAGGTGCGGACCCTCTTCCACGAGTTCGGCCACGCCCTCCACGGCCTCTTCTACAACGGCCAGTACCGGGGCCTGGGCGGCACCTCCCGCGATTTCGTGGAACTGCCCAGCCAGATCATGGAGAACTGGGCCATGGAGCCCGAGGTCCTCAAGACCTACGCCAGGCACTGGAAGACCGGCGAGCTCATCCCCGCGGCCCTGGGCGAGAAGGTGAAGAAGTCCCGCACCTTCGGCGAGGGCTTCGCCACCACCGAGTACATGGCCGCCGCCCTCCTGGACATGGACTGGCACAACCTCACCGAGGCCAAGGACCGGGACGTGAACGCCTTCGAGAAGGCGAGCCTCTCCAAGTGGGGCCTCCTCCCGGAGATCCCCGTGCGCTACCGCACGCCCTACTTCAACCACATCTGGGGGGGCGGCAACGGGTACAGCGCCGGCTACTACGCCTACATCTGGAGCGCGGTGCTGGACAGCGACGCCTTCATGGCCTTCAAGGAGAAGGGCGACCTGTACGACGCGTCCCTGGCCCGGGCCTTCCGCGCCAAGGTGCTGGAGATGGGCTCCACCAAGGATCCCGCCCAGCTCTACCGCGACTTCCGCGGCCGGGATCCCAAGGTGGACGCCCTGCTGATCAAGCGCGGCCTCAAGGCGGCCCCGAAGAAGTAGGCGCTCCCTCGCTTGAAACGGGGGGAAGCCTGGGCTGAACTGCCTCCAGCGAGGCGTCCATGCTCCGGCTTCCCCCCGTTCCCCTTCCCCTGAAGCGCACCCTCTCCCGCCTGAAGGAGGCTGGCCGGGGGTGGCTGCGCCACCGCGCCCAGAGCCGGGGCGCGGCCCTGGCCTTCTACGGCCTCTTCTCCCTGTCGCCCCTCCTGGTCCTGGTGCTGGCCCTGGCGGGGCGGATCCTGGGGCCCCTGGCGGCGCGGGGGGAGGTCTTCGCGCAGCTGAAGGGCCTCCTGGGGCCCGTGGGGGCCCGCGCGGTGGAATCGGGGGTGCTGGAGGCCCACGGCCCCGGCGCGGGCTCCGTGGCGGCGCCCGTGGCCTTCCTCCTCCTGGTCCTGGGGGCCACGTCCGTCTTCGCGGAGCTGAAGGACAGCCTGGACGAGATCTGGGAGTGCCGGGGCGAAGGCTCCGGCGGGATCCGGGGGATCCTGCGGGGCCGGCTCCTGGCCCTGGCCGTGGTGGGGGTCCTGGCCCTCCTCCTCCTGGCCTCCGTGGCCCTGTCCTGGGGGCTGGCCCTCCTGGCGCCGGGGCTGCCCCGGGCCGTCCCCTTCCTGGCCCGGGCCTTCAGCCTGGGGGTCATGGGGGCCCTTTTCACGGTGCTGTACCGCCTCCTTCCGGATGGCGGCCCGGGCTGGGGGGACGCCCTGCGGGGGGCCCTGCTCACCCTGGCCCTCTCCGCGGCGGGCAGCCGCCTCCTCGGCGCCTACCTGGCCCACAGCGCGGTGCAAACCACCTTCGGGGCCGCCGGGTCCCTGGCGGCCCTCCTCCTCTGGGCCTACTGGTCCGCCCAGATCTTCCTGCTGGGAGCCGAATTCAGCCGCCAGGCGGCCTTGGACCGCCCCCGCGCCCGCCCGTGACCCAGATCCAAGGGGAAGTGCGCGAGAATGGAGGCTCCCACCGGAAGGCACCCATGCAGAAGCTCCCCGTCATCGCCCTGGACGGCCCCTCCGGGGTCGGCAAGTCCACCACCGCCAAGGCCGTCGCCCAGGCCCTGGGCTGGCAGTACCTGGATACGGGGGCCATGTACCGGGCCACGGCCCTGGCCCTGCGCCGGGCCGGCGCTTCCCTGGAGGACCGGGAGGCGGTGGAGCGGGTCCTGGCCACCCTGCGCATCCGCCAGCGGGGCACCCGGGAATTCCTGGGGGACGAGGACGTGAGCGAAGCCATCCGCACCCCGGAGGTGAGCCGCATGGTCACCCCCGTTTCAGCGGACGCCCGGGTGCGGGAGGTGCTGGTGGAGCAGCAGCGGGCCCTGGCCCGGCAGGGGGGCTGGGTGGTGGACGGCCGGGATATCGGCACCGTGGTCTTCCCCGACGCCTGCTGCAAGGTCTTCCTCACCGCCAGCGTGGAGGTGCGGGCCCGCCGCCGCACCCTGGAACTGGAGGCCAAGGGCACGCCCCAGCCCTTCCAGGAGGTGGCCGCGGACATCGAGCGCCGGGACCACGCCGATTCCACCCGGGCCGTGGCCCCCCTGCGCCG
Organism: Holophaga sp.; assembly: GCA_035298525.1. Taxonomy (GTDB): domain Bacteria; phylum Acidobacteriota; class Holophagae; order Holophagales; family Holophagaceae; genus Mesoterricola. The sequence goes on along the minus strand of DATGXY010000137.1, from coordinate 4,646 downwards.
GGCCGGGGACGCCGTGGAACTGGACAGCGGGGCCCTGAGCCTGGAGCAGGTGGTGGCCTGGATCGTGGATCTGCACCGGCAGCGGGGGCACTGAGCGCCGCTCCTTCCGAGCGCTCTGACGCTCGAGCATCATGGCCGCTTGGCGGATTTCCGGGAGGAGCCTACCTTGGGGGGCGTTCCGCAATCCCCAGGAGGCCGCCCATGACCCGGATCCGCGTAGAGGGCTTCACGCTGTCGCTCGACGGATTCGGGGCGGGCCCGGACCAGGACCTCGACCATCCCCTCGGCATCGGCGGCACGGACCTCCACGGTTGGCTCCTCCCGACCCGCACCTTCCAGCGGGCGCTGTCCGGCAGGGACGAGGGCACCACGGGCATCGACGACGCCTTCGCCGCCCGGGGATTCCGGAACATCGGGGCGTGGATCCTGGGGAGGAACATGTTCGGGCCGGTCCGCGGGCCCTGGGGGGACTCCGACTGGAAGGGCTGGTGGGGCGAGGAGCCGCCCTACCACGTGCCCGTCTTCGTCCTGACCCACCATGCGCGGGCGCCGCTCTCCATGGCGGGGGGCACGACCTTCCATTTCGTGACGGGGGGCGTCCGGGAGGCCCTGGACCGCGCCCGGGAGGCCGCGGGCGGCCGGGACGTGCGGATCGGGGGCGGGCCAGCCACCATCCGGCAGTTCCTCCGGGAAGGGCTCATCGACGAACTGCACCTGGCCGTGGCGCCGGTGCTGCTGGGCCGGGGGGAGCCGCTCTTCGCCGGCCTCGATCTGCGGGCCCTGGGATACGCCTGCGTCGCGTCCGAACCGTCGGAGAAGGCCACCCACGTCATCCTCCGCCGGGGCTGACCGGCGCGGGGATGCTAGGCTGGATTCCCTTTGCCCAGGAAACGCCCATGACGCTCCCCGAACCTTTCCTCCGCATCCTCCAGCACGAAGGGGTGGTGGCGATCGCCACCCAGGGGCCGGACGGGCCCCATCTCGTGAATTCCTGGAACACCTACCTGCAGATCTCCGAGGATGGCCGCCTGCTCATCCCCGTGGGGGGGATGTATCACACGGAGGCCAACCTGGCCTCGGACGCCCGGGTCCTGGTCACCCTGGGGAGCCGGGAGGTACAGGGGGCCCACGGGCCGGGCACCGGGTTCCTCGTCCGCGGCACCGGCCGCTTCCATCCCTCGGGTGCCGAGTTCGAGGCGGTCAAGGGCCGTTTCCCCTGGGCCCGGGCCGCCCTGGCGGTGAGCCCGGCGTCCTTGGAACAGACCTTGTAGGCGTTTTCCTTAAGGGGGTAATCAGACCTTGAACTCGTCGGGGTCTGGATGCGCTTCTTGATCTCCTCCACCCGGCAGGTTCCCCTCCACGGCCTCCCGGACGCGCTCGGCCAGCTCTGTCATGAAGATAGGTGTATCTGCTGGCAAGTAACCTAGCTATGAAGCCGGTTCGAAAGGTTCGAGCGTGACCTTGTAGCCGAGTCGTTCGAGGTCCGCGACCCGCTTGTTCTTGATCCTGGCCTGGACTTTCTTGGACATGGGCTTGGGGATCGGCTCCTTGTATTCGGTTCCGGCCGCCAGGTTTCTGTAGATGATCAGGGCCAGCTTGTGGGCGATGGCCATTCGGGCTTTCTTTTCCTCGGAATCCTGTTCGACGCAGTGCGTCTCACTCTCGGCGCCTCGGCGATGGTTTTTTCTATCGGCTGCCGACGCAAAAATGACCCGCGCCGAAACACCCATCGAAAAGCCCATCGCCGAGAAGGCCGAGGATTCCGAGGAAAAGAAAAAATAGGTTCTCACCTGCCACCTGGATGCGCCGGGCTGAAATGGCGTTACACGTATTTCTGGCGGCCTACACGAGGGTCTTGGCTCGCACCTGATCAAGAGGCGACCCGGAGAACCGAGGCGCCAACCTATTTTAAGCCCTCGGGGTGCCCCCCCAGGGGCACCCCGTCTGCGTCCCCCCACACCCCCACTTCATGCCCGGGCGGAGCCCGTGCATGAAGTCGGCAATATCCCATGGGGGGACCGCCCGCTCCCTTTGGTCGCCTAGAACTGGAAGCCCGCCGAGATGAGGATGTTCCGGAGCTGGGTGTTGACGTCGTCCGCGCTGCGCGGCCGGTCCAGGAGCCGGTTCACGTCCTGGGCGTACTCCACCTTGAGCGGCACGCCCACCTTGAAGATGAGGCCGATGCCCACGGAGGTGCGCAGGGGCGGGAAGCTGGTGGTGCGCACGGCGCCGCTGCGGTCCGTGATCGTGGACCGGGTCAGGCGCTCGTAGACCTGGGCCGAATCCACGAAGACCTCGGCCCACACGGACTGGCCGATGAGGGGGAAGCGGTACTCCAGGTTGGCCACCACCAGGGCCTGGCCGCCCAGGGGGATCGCCTGGCGAAGGGGGGGCTGCGTCGTGTCAGGCAGGCCGTTGGGCCCCGTGGGGTACTGGGGCTGGCCGGCGCTGTCCAGGAGGGGCACCTGGCCCAGGGGGCCCAGGTAGTCGGGCTGCACCCCGCGCTGGGTGCCGGAGCCGCCCCCGAAGAACCGCTCCGCGAGGGGCAGGTCCTGGGAGCTGTTGGCCGTGGGCCGGGCCACCGCGGCCCGCAGCCCCAGGGACACGACCCCCGCCCGGGCCTTGTAGCCGATGGGCCAGGTCCACTGGCTGCGCAGGTCCAGCTTGAGGAAGCTGGCGTTGTCGCTGGTGCCGAAGGCCTGCCCAGCGGCCTCGAAGCGCGCCAGGGCGAAGGAGCCGCTGGTGGGATCGAAGGGGTTGTCCCGGGTGTCGCGCACGATCTGCACGTAGGGACTGGAGATGATGGCGTGGGCGGGGTTGCGGGCGATGGCGGCCAGGTCCTCCTCGGAGATGCCGTCCACGTTGGCCCTCACCTCCACCCGCTCGAACCGGTACCCGGCCTCCACGTTCACCCGGGGGGAGACCCCCCACCGGAGGCTGCCCAGCACCCGGCGCCGGTGGACGTTGTAGATGTAGCGCTGCTCCTGGATGTAGGCCCCCTCCGCGCGGAAGGCGGTGCGGTCCGGGAGGAGGCGGCCCAGGGCGCCCGGGGAGAACCAGGGGTCCGAATACGCCAGGGAGTAGGAGTCGAGGCTCCGGGTGTACCTGCCCGTCCTGAAGATGTCCCGCAGGGTGGGGTTGTTGATGGTGCCGTCGCCGGCGCGGATGTTCAGGTCGAGGGTGCGGCCCATGCCGCCCACGTTGAGGCGCTGCACGCCCTGGCCCAGGTAGTAGCCCTGGCTGCTGTCGTAGCCGAAGGAATTGGTGAGGACCCAGGGGGAGCGCTCCTCGGCGTGGAGGGCCAGGTCCCCGGGCTTCCAAGGGGAGGGCGGGCCCTTCTCCTCCCTGGGTTCGCCCAGGCTCGCGAACTCCACCCGGGAGAAGGCGCCCAGGGATCCCAGGCGCCCCTGGGCCCCGATGAGGCGGTCCGTGTCCAGGGGATCCCCCGGCTTCAGGCCCACCTCCCGCAGCACGGCCTCGGCCCGGGTCCGGTCCGCGCCCCGCACCACGAGGCGGCGCACCTCCTCCCTCGACTGGGGGGGGATGCGGAACCGCACCGCGGAGGTGCCGCCCTGGAGGGGGAGGTTGTCGGTCCACACCACGGGCCGGACCACGCCCAGGGCCACCAGGTGCTGCTGGCGCAGGGCGGTGTAGACCCGGAAGACATCGGCCTTGCGGAAGGGGATGGGCCTGGAGAGGGACAGGACGAAGGCGGGCCCGTCCTCCCCCTCCTCCCGGGCGAGGGTGGCCTCCACCCCCTCCATGGAGGGGCGGTCGCTGCGGTAGGTCCGCGGCCCCGGCCCCTGGGCGTGGGGGGCCTTGTCGCTGAAGAGCAGGGGCAGGCATTCCGCCAGGCCCCAGGGATCCCCGAGCCCGTCCGGGGGCAGTTCCAGCCGCACGGAGGAGACCATGCGGCGGTTGCCCTCACGGATGCGGAAGAGGATCCTAGCCCGGTCCCCCTTGACCTCCACGCTGCGCCTCACCCGGGCGTCGGCGAAGCCCAGGCTCTCGTACAGGGCCTCCACCCGGCGCTCGATGGCGTCGAGGATCTCGGGCCGGGCCTTGGGCCGGAAGAGACCGCCCAGTTCCACCGCCCTGCGGAGCTCGGCCTCCGGCACGGCCTTGCTGCCCTCGAAGGCCACGGAATCCACCTTGGCCACGGGGCCCGGCACCAGGGTGTAGGTGACCCGCACCTCCTCGGGGCCGCCGGGGCCCTCCCGCAGCACCTCGCGGGTGTGGCTCACCTGGGGGTCCAGGTGGCCCTTGGACCGGAGGAGGCGCACGATGCGCCGCTCCCCTTCGTCCAGGAGCTCGGGCCCGTACCGGTCCGCCCGGGCCAGGGGCACCAGGTCCTTGATGGAGGTCGTCCAGCCCAGGCCCGGCCCCTTGCGCACGAGGCGCACCACGGGCCCCGCGTCCACGTTCACCTTGAGCACGCCCGAGGCACCGTCCCAGGCCAGGTCCACCCGGGCCTCGAAGCGGTCGTCGTCCATCATGGCCTTGCGCAGGTTGCGCCCCACCTCCAGCTCCGTCTCCCGGGTCCAGAGGGTGCGCCCGGGCTGCACGCCGGATTTGCGGGTGAGCTTCTCCACCGTGAAGGGCCCCAGGCGCCCGCCGATCTCCAGGGAGCGCACCCGGTCCGGCGC